>CAIWMU010000086.1 GCA_903913865.1 uncultured Verrucomicrobia subdivision 3 bacterium | reverse complement strand
GGAATTCTTTTCAACCCGGGGTTTGCAGAACTGCCCTTGGGCGGCGGTTTTTAAGGAGGATCGTTCGAGTGGTGCCGTTGTGGTCCCTGGTGGCGCGGCACGACGAAGGAGATGCATATCAATTCGATTAACATGAAATTACAAACTATCGGCTTCAGGTGCGCCTGTCATGGGTGCGTCACACTTTTGAAACCCTTCGCGGCAGTCGTGCTGCTTTTCGTCCTGCAGACCCCGGCGTGGGCCCAGTTGTCGCCTGTCACGAGTACTTTCGACAGCGGGGATGAGGGATGGACCATGGTGGATTTGGGGGGAGATTATCGGGACACTTATCCCACTGAATTGAACCCGGACTGCCCGGGAGCCCCGGCAGGATTGCTCAGCTTTTGCGATCCGGATGCCGGACAATGGATGTTCAAGGCGCCTGACAAGTATCTCGGAAACAAGGCGGCCTTCCTGAACGGATATATCGAATTTTCCAGCCGCGACAACTCGCTGGAAGGATCGTGGAGCATCGATTTTGATCCATACCCGGATGTCGTGTTACTCGGGACGAATATCGCCGTGGTGCGGATGGGGGGCACCCCTCCCGTGAACGAATGGACAACCTATCACTATGAGCTGAGCGAGCGCGGACGGTGGGCGTGGGTGGACGGTGAATATCCCATGAGCGAACTGCCCAGGGCCACCACAGATCAGATCCGGCAGGTTTTGACCAGTTTGACAGCCATCCTGATCCGTGGGGAAGTGATCACCGGGGATGACCAGGGATGGCTGGACAATGTCACCCTCGCTGGGCCTGAACGCCCGGTTCTGAATATTCGTGCGCTGGGCGCGGATGTCGAGTTGAGCTGGCCCGCCACCGCCATGGACTACCTCCTGGAGGGTCGATCGGCGGTCGCCTCCGGGGATTGGACCTCCATCGACACGCACGGAACCAACATCGTGCGGCTCGCGCGCGCGCCGGGCAGCGCCTGCTTCCGCCTGCGCAAACCCTGACAGTCGGCGCATCATAACGGGATCCATGTAAACGACCCCGAACTGCCTGCGCGGAGAGCACATATTCGCTGGCGAAGCCAAGATTTGCGTTATATTAGAGCTGTAAACCTGAACATTAAGCGAACAACATATGAAAAAATACGGTGCTGAGTTTTTCGGAACATTCTGGCTGGTGCTGGGCGGGTGCGGCAGTGCCGTTCTCGCAGCGGCCTTTCCAAGCGTTGGCATTGGCCTGTTGGGTGTCTCTCTGGCCTTTGGCCTTACGGTGCTGACCATGGCCTACGCCATTGGCCACGTTTCCGGTTGCCATCTGAACCCGGCCGTTTCGATCGGTTTATGGGCGGGCGGGCGCTTTCCCGCGAGGGATCTTGGCGGCTACATTGCGGCCCAGGTGGCTGGCGCCATCGCTGCCGGAGGGGTTCTCTACCTGATCGCCAGCGGCAAGCCCGGGTTCGCTTTGTCAGCCGGCTTCGCCTCCAACGGCTACGGTGCCCACTCACCTGGCGGCTACTCACTGCTGGCTGCTTTGGTCACCGAGGTGGTGATGACCATGATGTTTCTGATCATCATTCTCGGGGCAACCGACAAGCGCGCACCGCAAGGCTTCGCCCCGCTGGCCATCGGCCTGGGACTCACGTTGATTCATCTCATCAGCATCCCGGTGACGAACACCTCTGTGAATCCCGCCCGCAGCACCGGCGTCGCAATCTTCGTGGGGGACTGGGCGGTCGCCCAGCTTTGGCTGTTCTGGGTTGCGCCCATTTTTGGGGCCGTGCTCGGGGCGGTGGTTTATCGGTTCATTGGCGGGTCAGAACGGTGATGCCGTTTGACCCCCAGGGCGAAGGGGTCGGGTGGCTGTGTTCATTCCATATCGCCCATCCGAACATCGTCCGCGTCGCCAACACAAACCTCCCCCGCGCCGCGCAATAGTGCGCGGCGCCGAGAAAGGCCATTCATATCTGCCGATCGGGGTCGCGGGACAGGGACCAGCGTGACTGCGGCTATTTCGGCGGCAGCGGCGTCACAGGGGGCGCACCGGGGGCGGGCGGCGCGGCGGGCAGCAATTGCAGGATTTCCTGCTGCTGCTGATACCACTCCCGCAACGGCCGCGAGAGGAGCGATACTTTGAAGTCTTTGAAGTGGTCAAGGTTCAGGGATTCTTCCACCTGCTTCTTCAACTGACCGTTCAAATCGGACTTGGCGTCATCGGCCCAGCCCTTGAACGATCCGGTCTTTTCATTCAGCGCCTTGGCAGCGGCGAGGCGGGTCTCGTGCTCATATTTGTATTCGGGCACCTGAACGTAGCTCTTGTCCACCTTGCCGACGACGTGGTTGGTCTCGCTCCGGGTGGTGATGACAGCTTTGGCGACTTCGATGATACGCTGTTCCAGCTTGGCCACGATGTCCTCCTCGCCGATGGCGCCGTCGGCTTCTGCGCCGAGATTGCGGGGGGCGTTTTCCAGCCTAAGGCAGAACTGTTTGACGAGTTCCTTCTCCAGTTCGGCAAAGTATTTCTTGCCGCGCTGAAGAATCAAATCCTGTTCCCCCTTCGTGAAACTGTATTTCTTGTCGTCGAGGCCGACGAACACGGCGTAGTTGGTCGAGCTGAGCAGCTTCTCCAGCCGCGTGGTGAGGTTGGTGGCGCTCAACCGCTGCACAACAGGAATGCCTGCCGGTTCGTCCTTCAGCTCCAGTTTGAATTCCGCCGGCAGTGCCGAGAACAGCGCCCGATCCACCCCGTTCAACTGCTCGATCTGGGTCTTGAGATATTTCCAGTGGGCCGTCTGGCGGTCCTTCAGGTTCATGTCGCCGATGTAATCGAACCCGTTTTCCACCCGCAACGACCGGATGTCGGCGCGGAACCAGCTGAGGGCTCTGACAAACTGCCCGGCGATTTCAGCGGCGGTGGCGCTGTAATTCAGGTTGACCTGTTCCAGCGGGATGCGATCCAGCGGATTTTGGGGCGCCCGGGCGCTGATGAAGCGCTCGATCACGCCGTTCGCCAGCAGGTCAATGAGCTGGGCGGTTTCGGCGTAGGCACTGACGACAGGTTCCTGGCCGTAATCAAACCGCTGCACATCGCCGTAGCGCCCCACGTCGTCGTCCGTGGCGAACAACATCTTGTTCGTGCGCGCCTCGGCGCTGTCGAAATAGCCCCAGCCAATCGCGGCCCGGTCGTGCGGCAGCGCTTTCTTGAGCGTTCTTATCTGCCAGCCGACGAACGTGCTGCCCTTGAACACGGTGTATTCCATGATCGAAGTCGAGGCGAGCTTGTTCGTGTAGGCGTCGAGCGACTTGCCGAGGAGATAATCCCGGAACCACTCGTTGAGTTCCTTGGTGGTGATCGTCGCGCTGAGACTTCCGGCGAAATTATGGCGCAGCCCCATAATATGGCCGACCTCGTGGGCCACGACCTCGCGGACGTAATCCTGCGCCACGCGCAGCACCGCCTCGTCCGTCAGTTGATCGCTCGCCAGCATTTCCTGCAGGCCATGCGCCATCTGCTGGGCGAAAATCCTGGGGTCGAGTTCGCAGCAGGCTGCGGAGGCGAGGAACGGCAACGCCAGCTGGGACGCACCTTTCTTGTCATCCTTCTTGACCGCAGCAATCTCTTCCATCGCACGCAGCAACGCCCGAGCCCGAGCCTTGCCGAGAAAACTGAAGGCGCTGGTCATGTAAGCCTGGCCGTGTTCGGATTCGCCGTTCAGGGGATCCACCAGCACATCGGCATAGGCAAAGCCCGCCCGGTCCCACGGCACCCATTGGACGAGATTGTGTTTCGCATCCGGCGCGGTCACGCCGTCGGGGGCCTTGTTCGCCCGCACGATCTCCTTGCCGAAGACCATGTTCCAATAAAGAATCCCGTCCTTCACGGCCTCGACAAATTCCGGCGGCGTGTTGGCGGAATAGAAGAACTCCAGCGGCTGTTTCAAGTCGAAGCGGTCAATGCGCGAGGCCATCCGGCCTGTGCCCGGCTCCAACTGGGCCTCAGTCTCAAAATATTTCGTGTAGCGTGAATCCACGACGCTCGGCTCCTTGCCTGCGAAACTGCCCGGCTGATACGGCGTGATGAAATAGCGCACCTCGTAGCGCGACTCCACGTCGGCACTCGACTCGCGGCTGCGCATCTGGACGCTCTGGCGGATGATCAACTGCTTGCCATCGGCGCGCATCTCGAAGACGCGACCCTCCGGCACTTCGAGCACGCTGTCATGGGCCGACATGTCCAGCCCACCGCCACCCGTCCACGACTGCGTAAACACGCGCCGCATGCCCTTGTTGAAATCCACCACCACCTTGTCGCCGTCCTGCCGCACAATCGGGAAATTCGCGAGAAGGCGCCGTGCAGGCAAATCCGTCGTGACCACCAGGCCCTTGGTGGATTCATACATGTCCACGCCATCGGGGAACAACTCAAACGACACGATCTTCCCGGCCAGGCCGTGGCTCGTGGGTGACTGGCCCTGGGGAATCAGCGAAGCGCTGAACAAATAGTCTTTGCCGAAACCATTCTTGGGGATCGTGAGAAAGAACTTGTCGGAGACCTGAAGCTCGGGCGCCACGACAGAGGTTTTTTCCGCCGCAGAGAGCGAAACTGCCACGCCAAGGAGCATCAGGGCAAGCCAGCTCCGTCGCATTATTTGGGACAGCGAATAATTCATCGTGCAAAAGTGCCGACTGCCCCGATTCCCGGCAAGCTCAATCCCCACCCAAACCGGGGGCCCAGCGCGTATTCATGAGACGTATGGCGGAGGTTTTGGGAGCTGCGGGTGGCGAGGTACAGGATTTTCCCATGGCGGACCTCGACCGGTCCGGCCGGCCGTTCCTTCTGGCCTCGTATGAACTGCCGGTTGACCCGCACTTCTGGAGTTGATAAGGTCGCCCCATGCTGGGTGAGCCCGAAAACCGATTCTCCCTCACCCGCCTGGAGCAAAAAGAGGAGATTTGTCAATTTTATGAGTTCAAACAGTCCGGTCCACGAGGAAGGCAGCAACCCCGGCAACCGTCGCATCCTGTTCACGGGTGTCCTCGGGATCCTTGTGCTGCTGGTGATCCTCATCGTTCTTTCGCGCCCCGGCCCGGAACCCGCCCCGGCTGCTGAGACTGTCGGGAATACCCCGGTTGCGCCCGTGGCAGCGTCCCAGCCCGGCCGCAGCCTCACCGCAGGGCACATGTCCGGCGGTCTCCCGTCGGCACCCGTACGCCCGGCCGAGGAGATCGTCGCTGAAAAACTCCGGCAGTTCACCAGGCACCACGAAAACCTCGTCGCGGCAATGGCGAAACACCACAACGTGACTGTGCCGCCGGAAGTGACCCGTCTCTTCGCCGCTGTGGCGGCCGGAAACTGGCAGGAGGTCACCAACCTCTACACCCGGCTGCAGCAACTGCGCGGTAAGGAAAACGCGCCGCCCGGCCTCGACAAACTCTGGCCCGCCATCATGGAAACCTACGGCGTTGCGGAACAAACCCAGAAGTGGCCCGCGCAACAGCTCCTTGATTACGGCCAGGCCGTGCTCGGTTCCCTCCGCCCCGGCATGGTCTATCTGGGCGGAACTGATGCGGGCCGCTTCATCCCCACGTTTCTTGCCGATTCCAGCGGGGGCGAGGCGCCCATCGTCCTCACCCAGAACGGCCTGGCGGACGGCAGCTATCTCGAATACATGCGTTACCGTTACGGCGACAAGTTGAACACCCTCTCCTCCGAGGACAGCCAGAAGTGTTTTCAAAACTATGTTGCTGATGCGCAAAAACGCCTGCAACACGACCAGGAGTTTCCGAATGAACCCAAACAGGTCCTTCCCGGCGAGGACATCCGCATGTCTGACAATCGTGTGCAGGTGGGCGGCCAGATCGCCGTCATGGCCATCAACGAGGAACTCCTCCGGACCCTGCTTCAGAAAAACCCCAACGCCTCCTTTGCGCTCGAGGAATCCTTCGCGCTCAAGTCGCTTTATGCCGGGGCCACCACGCTGGGGCCGATCACTGAGTTGCGTGCCACGGACGGCGCCTCCGCACTCACCCCGGAACGCGCCGAGCAATCCCTGGACTACTGGCGCACCACCAGCCAAAGTGTGCTGGCTGAAACCGAAGCCGCCAGCCCCTCACGCGAGGCCTACGCCAAGATGATCCTTGGTCAAGCCGGCCTGTTTGAGCAGCGGCAGCTGAACCTCCAGGCTGAGCAGGCGTTTCAACTCGCCACCACCCTCAGCCCTGGCAACCCGGAGGCCGTGCTCCACTACGTGAACCTGCTCACCCAGCAGCAACGCCTCGCCGATGCCCGTCAAGTGGTGCAAAACGCCGTCACCACCGCCCCGGACAACCCCACATTCCGAGCCCTGAAGGACCAGTTGGACCATATGAAATAACCGGCAGTTTCCAGTCGCGGCGTCCGCGCCCTCGCTCACCCGCGCAGTGCGAAAAGACGGGATTCTTATCCGTTCAATTAATAAACTCTGCAATCCTCCTTGTTTCGAGCCTGGCCCTCGAGAGCTGGAGGCCAGGCCTCAACCTTTCACTTACTGCTTCCCCCGGATCGGCAAGATCTGCACAATCTTTTTCAATATGAAGCTCTCCTTCCTGAGTGTCGCATCGGCCATCCTGAGCGGTTTGGTTTGTTCCGCAGTGGCTGCTCCCGCACCAACTTCCCGGCGCGTGGAGAACTTCAATCTCCACTGGACGTTCACCAAAGGTCCAGCCGTGGGTGCCGAAGCGGCCGCGTTCGACGATTCCGCCTGGACGCCCGTCCGGTTGCCTCACGACTGGGCCATCAGCGGCCCCTACGACCCGCAAGGAGATCCGCATACGGGAAAACTGCCGTGGCGAGGGGAGGGGTGGTATCGCAAACTCTTTGCCCTTCCTGCCTCAGACAGCGGAAAAAGAGTTTATCTTGATTTCGATGGGGTAATGGCAAATCCGACTGTCTATGTGAACGGCCAAAAAGCAGGCGGATGGGATTACGGCTATATGTCCTTCCGCGTGGATGCGACGGCCTTCGTGAAGCCCGGCGCTACGAACATCCTCGCCGTTCATGCCGATACCCGGGAGCATAATTCACGCTGGTATCCAGGGGCGGGGATCTATCGGAAGGTGGAGCTCGTCGTGTGCGACCCTCTCCACATAAGCCAATGGGGCACTTTCGTCACCACGCCCGATGTTTCCCCGGACAGGGCCACAATCCGCGTGGAAACCACCCTTGAAAATCACACCCCCACAGCGGCTGAAGCAGTCGTGGAAACCATCCTGCTCGATCCGAAGGGCAAAGAGGTGGGTCGCAATCGCACGAACGTCACGGTGCCGGCCGCCGGTTCGTGTGCCAATACGGCCACCCTTTCGACATCAAAACCGCAATTGTGGGATATTACCACCCCGCGCCTCTACACCGCCATCACAAGGGTCCTTCTTCCTTCCACTCCACAAACGACACTTCTGGACCAGACCACAACCCCCTTTGGCATCCGCACTTTCGAGTTCACCGCCAACGATGGTTTTCATCTCAACGGAAGGCGGGTTCAACTCAACGGCGTTTGCCTTCATTCGGATCTCGGCCCGCTCGGAATGGCGTTCAATACCCGCGCGATGGAACGTGAGTTGCAGATCATGCAGGAGATGGGGGTGAATGCCGTCCGCACCAGCCACAACCCCCCGGCCCCGGAGTTGTTGGACCTCTGTGACCGAATGGGGATCGTTGTGTGGGATGAAGCGTTCGACAAATGGGATGGGACCGCCACGCTGCCCAAAGGGGTGAGTATTCCTGAACACGGAAAGAAGCAATACACCAACTTCGTGAAGCGCGATCGAAATCACCCTTGCGTCGTGGTTTGGAGCGTTGGAAACGAAATCTGGGATCTGGAAGGCTTGAAGTATCCGGACGCCCCGGGCCTGCTCAAGACGATGGTGGGGTTCGTTAAGGCCCTCGACACCACGCGCCCTGTGGGATTGGCTCAATGCGTGCCCGACTCCGCAAAGTCTCAAATTTCGGCAGCCCTGGATGTCGCCGGGTGGAATTACGGGCGTCGGTATGCCATATCACGGGAACGGTGGCCGAACCTGCCCATCATCTACAGCGAGTCAGCCTCCGCCTTCAGCACCCGCGGCTATTTCGATGATTTCCAGATGCCCAAGGCCAAGGACGATTACCCGGTCACGGCACGGATCAGTTCTTACGATCATAACTCCGCATGGTACTCAGACCCGGCGGACGTGGAGTTCGCGCTAACCCGACTTTCGCACGACACTCGTTAAGTTGTTGATAATCAGGCCTCGAAATATTTAGGCACTACAAAGTCGTTGTGGTTTGGACTTCCAATTTTGTCTTCGGGAGGTCCTTCCAGTTCACCTTGAGTTTGTCATAGACCGTCTTCTGGAGTTCCTCAGG
>CAIWMU010000085.1 GCA_903913865.1 uncultured Verrucomicrobia subdivision 3 bacterium | reverse complement strand
TCTATGACAAACTCAAGGTGAACTGGAAGGACCTTCCAAAGACAAAATTGGAAGTCCAAACCACAACGACTTTGTAGTGCCTAAATATTTCGAGGCCTGATCATCAACAACTTAACGAGGGTCGTGCGAAAGTCGGGCTAACCGTCCACGGCTGCGGTTTGAACAGTGCACGTGTGCAGACGATAATTCCCTTGCCTCGTCCACCACATGGGCAAGAGGGCAAGACTGCCCCGGTGGGAATATCCCCCATGCGGTTTACGTCACCAAGACAGAAGAAACCGGAAAGAAACTGCCCAAAAAGTAGGCAAAAACACCCCGTAAGTGGTGCCGCAAGTTTGTCACCACCCCGTAGATCAAGGTTACAAGTGTGCCACATGTAGGACACAAGTTAACAAACCCTAAAATGACAAAACCCCTGCAATCATTGGCGATTGTGGGGTTCTATTGGGAAAAATGAATGGTGCGCGATACAGGGTTCGAACCTGTGACCCCTTCCGTGTCAAGGAAGTGCTCTACCACTGAGCTAACCGCGCCACCGTTAACGACACCCTGTAAGTCATTTGACTTGAGCATCATATGTAAGATTATGCCAGAAGCCGTCCCGGAGCGCAACTGAATTCTGAAAGGCGATGTTAGATGATTTGTTAGACACTTTGGAAGTGCTCTGCCACTCCGCTCTGGGACGGAAATCGGGCGCCGGGAGGGGCCCGGATGCCTGGTGAACGACTTGTGGCGCAAGATCCCATCGGAAAGCTCATTTAACTTTGGCTTCCCATCCAGCGTCCCTGCTGGTAACGATCACTTCATGATGACCCGGAACGTTTTGAGGTTGATGCTGGCGGTTGTGGCATTGGTCACGGCTTGCGCCGGGGCCGGCCAGGACACGGCGAGGGGCAGGAACTTTTTCACCGGGAAATATGCTGGAACGCGGACGAATTTCACTGGCAACGTCGGGTTCGAATTCGTGCCTGCCACGGCGGTAAGGATTACCGCGTTGGGTCGGTCGGGCAGCGGTCAGAAGCTGGCGCGAAATCATCCGGTGGCGATCTGGAATGTCACGACGCACCAGCCGCTGGCGCGCGTGACCGTGACGCCGGCATCGGCGGTGGACGGGCACGGCTTCGCAGTGGAGCCACTAAAGGAGCCGTTGACGCTGGAATCCGGCGTGAGCTATCGGATCACCTCGCTTGAGGAAGCCGGGGCCGATCCATTCCTTGATATTGCCTTGTTGCGGGACCGTTGCGCTGTCGCGACGATTCGCTCTGGTGTCTATGCCGAGGGGGATGCCTATCCGGCGGTCAATTACGGTGCGGAGAATCAGGGGTATGGGTTGCCGACGTTTTTCTTTGAAACGGTCGCACCGCAGCCGTTCATTCGAGAACTGGCGACCGGTTACCTCCTGCAATACTCGTTTTTGTCGCCGCGCCCCTATTGCTGGCCTGAAGAAAGCACCGTGATGCTCTCCGGCTGGGAGGTGGACAAGAGTGGCGGGCATTATGAATATCATCCGACCTGCCTGTATCCTGAAGGATTTGCCTTCCACAGCGACTGGTTCAAGCTGGTTGACACGAGCACCAACGGAGCCATCACCCTCAAGCACAAGGTTGCCCGGCAGACTGGGGGGAAGCTCACCCTGGAGTTTCGTTTCCGGTTGGCCGGGGCGATGGATGGCGCGTGCTGGCAATTGCGAGATCTCGAGCAATCCGGGGTGAGCCTGGTGATCCGGGCCGGACATTTGTGCTGGGAAACCGGGAAGGTGTTGATGCCCTGCGAGACCCAGCGTGAATACGGCGTGAAGGTGGTTGCTGATATTGACTCCAAAAAGGCCGATGTATTTGTGGATGGGGAGGTGAAGGCAAAAGGCCTGCCGTTTGTGCATCCCGTCAGGAGTATTGACTATGTCCTTGTAAAAACCGGGGATGCGGCAACCGGCGAGATGTTCCTGAACCCGGTCAACCTACATAAGGGATACATCGTCAACGAGACGTTTGTCTCGTGCGGGGTGGGCAAAATTCCTGCGGACTGGAGATCCACCGGTGCCAGTGTGCAAGCGTTCGAATGCGGGACGAAGCCGGATATTTTCAGCCTGAAAGTCGATGGCGAGGCGCGCCGGGCGATCGGGGCTTGGAAGGGAAAAACGGTGTTCGAGTGCCGGTTCCTCCTTCCGGGCACGGTGGATGGCGTGGGTGTGAGCCTGGGTGGTGTGGCGCTGGAGAGGGCTGTGCTCTACAGGTCGAACTTCTGGTACATGGCGAAAGTCATCGCCGATCCCAAAGCCCGGAAGGCGGAGGTTTACATCAACGGGAAACTGCTGCCGGAAAGGATTCGCTTTCCAAGGCCCGAGCCGTTTGTGCGGTTTGTGGGCAATGTATGGGTTGACGATGTGCAGGTCTATCCATGGCGCGACTATCCGGCAGATTACGTCCCGCAGCCGAAGCCGGTAGCCGCCTCCCACCTGCTGGGGGTGCAAAGCTGCAACCTGTGGCGCGAGGGAACGGCGTATGCCGGGTGGGATTATGTTTATCCGTTTGCGGACAAGCGGAAACCTTATCTGGGCTGGTATGATGAAGGAAATCCGGAGGAGACCGATTGGGAGATCAAGTGGCAGGTGGAGCACGGGATCGGGTTCGAGATGCACTGCTGGTACCGGCCGAACAACGCGGTCAATCATCCCATCAAGGACGGGGTTCTCGACCAGGGAATCATCAAAGGGCTGTTCAACGCCCGCTACGGCAACCTGAAGAAATTCGCGATCATGTGCACCGATGAAGGCGCATGCGAGACCAACCCGCAGGACTGGCGGGAAAATATCATTCCATACTGGATCGAATACTTTTTCAAGGATCCCCGCTACCTGAAGATGGATGGCCGTCCGGTGCTTTCGATTTATCAACCCGGGAATTTTCAGAGAATGTTCGGGGGGATGGAGGGAGCCCGTCAGGCGGTTCAAACGCTGCGGGAGGAAGTGGCGAAGGCCGGTTTTCCCGGGCTGGTGCTGCTCATGGAACTGCGCACGGCCGACCGCAACACGATGAAGATGATGAAGTCGATGGGTGTGGACTACTGCTATGCCTACACGTGGGGAACTGCGGATGTGAATGCCCAGCGGCGGAACAACATCGCGCAGCGCGATGCGGCGGCCGCGGAGCAGTTCGGCATGCTGCCGAGTATTTCGATGGGCTGGGACCGGGAGCCGTGGGGAGTGCATGATGGCGGCTGGGTGCCCATGGCGGATTACCGCGCCCTGTTGGAATGGGCCCGGGATGAATTTCTGCCCACCCAGCCGATTGACTCATTGGGCCGCCGGCTGGTGATGCTGCCGAACTGGAACGAATTTAGTGAGGGGCATTTTATGTTGCCCAACACCTCAGCCGGTTTTGGCTATCTGGATGCCATGCGCGAGGTCTTTACCCCTGGCGGCGCGCACGATGATGTCGCACCCGACGCACGGCAGAGGAGCCGGTTCACTGTACTGTATCCAAGGGATTGACCGGCAAAATTCGAAGCCTGGCGGGGGTCCACCAATTCACAAGGCGGAGGGGAAGAGGAGGCTTGCGCCCCTTTGCCACGAACGGCCCACGGGCGGGGCGGCGGCGCAACCCCGTTCGGGGCAGGGAAGGGGGTGAACTCTGGACCCGGGGGAGCACGGCGACCCGCACCAGCCCGGGCTTGCGCCGATTGGATGAACGGGTGGCTTGTCCTGTTCAGCGTTTGTTCCGACATGGAGCCGCCGGGCGGATCAAAACCAGCCCCCCATGCCTCTGCCACAAAACCGGACTCTCTCTCCGGCGGGATTAAGGCTCCACGATCCTCCGGATAATATCGACCACCCGTTGCTGGCGCTTGAACTCCTCGATGGCCCTCTTCTGGGCAGCAGTCAACGCCGCTCCGTGCTCCACCTCCACACTTCCATCATCGTTTTCAAGGATGCGGACGAACTTCAGGTTGAACATCTGAAGGTAAGTTTCCTTGTCGTTCCCGGGGACGACACCATGCTGTGGCAACACCTCGCGGGCAATCTCAATATGCCCAGCCCCCGGTCTGCCCTGTATGCGAGCCGTTTCGACCCCCTTGGGGTCCAAAAAATATCGTTGCGCCATAGTTGATTTAAGATTCTCCGGAAATGATTGTTTGGCAAATAGACTCACCGATGACAGGGGTTGATCCACCCCCTAAAGGGGTCAGACCATGGCATTGTTTATGTCGCATTTGTTTTCTCTCCAGGCTGGCTGAGATTCCCGTTGACCGATTCCTTCGGCTGGGCACGCATCCATTCGTGAATTCTCGCGTTCGCGCTCTTCGAACTGCCCAAGTGCAACCGCTGCGCGATCTTCCCAATCGTCAAGGTCGTCTCGCGCCTCAGCCGTCCCGCGATCGCCAGCTTCCCGG
>CAIWMU010000084.1 GCA_903913865.1 uncultured Verrucomicrobia subdivision 3 bacterium | reverse complement strand
TGAACCTGACCCAGGTCCCCCAACTCCGTCCGCAGCGTGATGCTGAACTGGTGGGATGAATATCCCGGCAGCCCAAGCTTCTTGCTGTAGTTGCATTCCAATGTGTTCATTTGTTTCCTTTCCTTTCGTTGTTTTACCCGACGTTTCCCAACCCCGTCCCCCCCAATGACAAAAGGCCCCGTCCCACACGGAACGAGGCCCTGCCAGCTCTGTTGTCTCCCTATCTACTGCCACTACCCCCCCACTGCCATGACCACGCAGATCCTCCCTTCACAGGGGGGACCCGTTCAGGGGTTCTGTCCGGGAGTCTTCTATGAGGGGGGATCCTGATCCGGGAGGGGGGGATGGCCCAATCACCACCCGGCCCCCCCAGAGCCCAAATGCCAGCCAGCAACCGCCAACCAGCTGTCAGCTTTGCTCAATCAACTATACCAGCTTTGAAACGCTCTGCGTACAGGGGGGAGGGGGGGTCGGTCATCCAGCTTACAGATCGGCGGAGGGAATCATGGCGATAGGGGGTGGCGATGAAAGTGGACTGTTGCGCCTTGCCCACCTGGCAACGTTCCTCCATGGACCGCATGGAATGGAAATAGACCCCCATATTTGCGCAGCCTCAACCCCATCGACAAAGGGCTTCCCACGGCGCAAACTTGCGGATTACTCCCACCAGTCGCCCGAGACATGAAAACAACCACATGGGACGCCAACCATAACCGGGTTTTACGCCGATACAGGAACTCACGAACTGCGTGTGGGATCGACCCGCATGCAAAGTCATGAGGCGTGCTGCATACTTTTCTTACGTGTCTGCTATCGTGTAGCTCCTACAGAACTCATTGCTACGTTTCAGAAAGTTGGACAAACACACTATTGTAAAATAAAGCTTGCGTTAGACGGCAAAGAGATTAAAGATTCACACATCTCAGCACTCAACTTTCCACGTTGTGGGAATTGGGCGCAATTAACCTTCAAAAAGTTTCAGGAGACTGGCTATGGACTATTGCACTCTTTTGCCTTGGTGGCCGGCGGGCGGAGGCCGGGGTTCCCGCCTCTCCCCCTTCACCTGGCTGGCTGGCGTCCTGCTGGGCGCAGGCCTGCTCAACGTTCCTGCCCAGCCCGCCGCGAGCCTTCCTCCTGGGGACTATGCGGTCACCAGCCGCACCGCGCACAGCCGCACATGGGAGCGAGTGGTGTTTGAAACCGACCCCTGGGGGCGGGCGGTCTCCAGAACCGCCGCCAGCTACGTGGAATTGGCCACGGGCCTCTGCCGAAAAACTCCCGCAGGCGACTTTGTGGATTCCACGACCCGGATTGAGGGCTTTCCAGGCGGGGCCGTGGCGCGGGAAACCAGCCACCAGGTTCTCTTTGCCCGCAACCTGGCCACACCGGGTGCCATTCACCTGAAAATGCCGGATGGACAGGAACTCAAGAGCCATTTCCTGGGCCTCGCCTACTGGGATCCGGTCAGCGGCAAAAGCGCACTGTTTGCAGAGGTCAAGGATTGCGAGGGAGTCATCGCGGGCAACTCCGTGATTTACCAGGACGCGACGACGGACCTGCGCTGCACGGTTCGCTACACCGTGACCCTGGCGGGGCTGGAACAGGACATCATTTTTGATGAAATGCCAATTCCCCCACCGGAGGACTATGGGCTCAACCCTGCAACGACCAGACTCCAGGCGCTCACCGAGTTTGTCGAGTTTCCCGAACCGGCCCTGGTGGCCGCCGCCCGGGGCGAACCCGGCACCTCCGAGGCATCGCCCGATCTGGATTTTGGCGCCATGAAGATGACCAGGGGCCGGGCATTCTTCCTCGGGGAGAACCCGAAGGCGGGCGGCATTCCCGTGGAAAAGCGCTGGCTGAACGTCGAAAAACGGCAGTTGCTCGTGGAGGAAATTTCGTTGCAGGCCTTTCAAACCGAGCTGGCAAAGCTGCCCCGGCAGGAGGGGGCCTCGGTCGGGAAAGGGCCCGAACGAACACCAAGGCTGGCCTCGCACGAGCTTCGGCTGCCCGCGCCCCGGAAGGCAGCCAATCCAGAGGCCAAACCAATGCTGGCGGTTTCCGCCCCACCCCGCACCACGGGTGTGGTCCTGGACTATGTGATCCAAAGCGTCAGCGCCACCAATTATGTTTTCACCAACGACACCACCTATTTGATTTCCGGCCCCGTTAATCTGGCTGGATCCAATGTCGCCCTGGGCGGCTGCGTCATCAAGCTGCCGGTATCCGCCAGCGCCGGCATTATCGCAAGCAACCTGACGTTTATCACCCGCCCCTACCGCCCGGTGGTGATCAGCGCCTCGGATGATGACGTTCACGGGGAGACCATCAGCGGCAGCACTGGAAACCCGGGAACCCGGTTTTATGGGAAGATCGCGCTCGACCTCTCCGGAGCAACCACGGCCCCGGTGCTGGAGAGGGTGAAGTTTTGCTATCTCAGCAATGCCCTGGCCGGAAGCGGCATTCAGTTGCGGAACTCCCAGGCGCTCCAGTGCAGGACGGTGTTTGCGGGCGGCAGCACCACGCCCATCCTGCGAAACGTGCTCCTCTACCGCATCGGCACGGTGCTGGCCAACAGCGCTGCCGCCACCGTTCAGGGCATCAACGTGACCGGGCACTATTGCACCAACTTTTTCGCCAACACCACCGGCTCCATCCACCTCACAAACAGCCTGCTGGTTTGCGTCACCAACTGGGCCTGCGCCAGCACCACCACCGACTCGGTGTCCGCGCTCAATTCGGATGCCGGGGTGTTCCAGAGCGCGGGTGGCGGAAGCCATTACCTCGCGGACAACAGCCCCTGGCGCAACGCGGGCACGAGCGCCATCGACACGAATCTGCTGAACACCCTGCGCACCCTCACCACACATCCGCCACTGGTGTACTCCAACACCACGTTCACGGCGGATACCACGCTCTATCCGCAAGCGCAGCGCGATACCGACGCCGTGGATATTGGTTTCCACGCGGAACCGGTCGATTACGCCTTTGGCGGCGTGACTGCCAACGCCAACCTGACCTTCGCGCCGGGCACCGTGGGAGCGTGGTTCCGGACCACATCGGGTTGGACGCACGCGGGCCATGGCATCAAGGCCGGGGACCAGAAGAGGATCATTTTTGATGGCCGGGTGGACGCGCCCACGTATTGGATCCGTTACAACACAGCCCAGGAGGCGGTGAACGGCGTCTGGGCCGGCGGCTACGGCCCGGGCGGCATCACCAGTTGGTCGGCCTCGCTGAGCCTGGCGCCGGAGATTCAGGCCCGCTTCCTGGTGGCCTCGGTGCTGGGCAGCGAGGGCGGCAGCGGGAACCACTTCCGGGATGACGGCGGCTGGCTCACCGTTCGTGCCAACGACTGCGAGTTCCTGGGCGGTGGACTGGGCGGTTACATCAGTTCGGAGTATCTGACGAACTGCCTGTTCGAGCGCACCTCGGTGTGGCTCGAGGGCGGACAGTTGGACACCACCTATGCGCTGCGCAACTGCACCTTCATCGGGGGCGGCCTGGGCATCAACCGCTGGGCCAACCCGACGCCCGTCTCCGTTCGGGACTGCGTGTTTGACGGAACCACCTTCCACGCCGCGGACGCGTATGCGAACAACGCCACTTACACCGGCTACGACTACAACGCGTTCATCTCCGGACAGCCGCGGACTGCTCCAACCGGCACCAACGATCTGCTCGTCACCGGCGTCTTTAACTGGCAAACCAGTTGGCTGGGCAGCTACTACCTGACCAACAACTCCCCGCTGGTGGACCGGGGGAGCCTGACGAATGCCGCATTGGCCGGCCTCTATCATTTTACCACCACCACCAACCAGGCCAAGGAACAGACCACCCGGCTCGACCTGGGGCGGCACTATGTGGCGGTGGACACCAACGGCAAACCCATCGATACGGACGGCGATGGCGTGCCGGATTACTGGGAGGACCGGAATGGGGACGGGTCGGCCACTGGGGACGCGACCTCCTGGCAGGCTTACGATTCGGCCAACGGTCTGGCGGCACCCGCCGGCCTAAAGATCTTCACGCCGTTGCGCTAACCGCGGCTACTCAAACCTGAAATCACCAAAGCAAACCCGTATGAAAAACAGGAACCTTTTGTGGACTCTCCGGTTCATCTTCGCCTGCTGCCTGGCGTTGGCTGGAACGGTGCAGGCTGGCCAACAGGCCCCGTGGAAAAAATGGGCGCAGAACCCGCCCACGATTCCTTTTTGGGTCTCCTTTCCCACCTTGAAGGCGGAAAGCGGCACGATGGTCGAGGTCACCCTGGGCGACGGCATCGCGACCACATATGGCGACGTGGGCGGCTGCTACACAGCGACCAACGCGTCGCCGCTCTTCGCCAACCTGCATGTGCGCCGGGAGTATCTGCTGACCGTGGTGGCGACCAATCTGACCGAACTGGAAATGAAATTCATGGTCAGCCCTCCGGCGCAGATGCTCACCACCAAAGGCTCCGGCGCCGTCCCTAGGACCTATTCGGTATGGATCGACCGGGAGCTGGCCGACACCAAGGCCATTTACGGGCAATGCGACTACTACAGCAACACCTTCCTGGTGGAGATTCGTGATCAGCAAGGCGCTCAGTGGCTTTTGGATGATCGCAGCAATGATCCCGGACCCGCCCCTGGGGACGGCTCGTTCCTGGAGATCGGACCGGCCCGCAGCCTGCTCACCAACCGCATTTCCATTGACTGGAGCGTGAGCCTGGGGCGGCTCTATGACGGACTGGCGGTCGGCCGGTTGCGCCTGAGCGAATCCGGGCTGAGCCGGGACGTTTACACCCCCAAAGCCATTTTCTACAGCGCCGCCTCGACGAACGCGCGATCCCAGGTGGAACTGGTGGCCGCGCAGGCCGACAAATCGTTGCGCCAAGCCAAAGCCCTCCAGTGTTTCGTGGACATTATTGATCCCTGGACCTTTGCCGCGGCCGACCTGACTAACCTCCCCGCTTTGGCGCAGCGGCTTAAAACGGAGACCAACGGCGTCTCCTTGTACCTTTCCAACTCCATCTCCGGCGAGACCCAGGCCGCCTTGACTAACTATCTCGGCTCGGGTTCCTCACCCGAGCCCTTGCGGACCTTGCTGGTGCGGGAGTTCAATAACTTGATCAGCGGCGGTTCGATCTTTGAGAGTAACCGCTTCTATGGCGTGAGTTTGAGCGCGGAAACGCAATTCCTGCTGACCAGCGAGCGGTCTGGCCCCGAGCTCCTGCGGCTCAACCGCCTGCTCCTCCAGGAGGCGTACCCTCAACAACTGGCGCAGCGCCCGTACCAGACGGCGCTCAATTTCTATCTGCCCTCCCAGGTCGCCCCGAGCACCAATTCGGAGGGGGTTTATACGAACCTCTCCGGTTCCCCTTACGTCTCCTGGCTCATTCAAAACCCGCAGCCGCTGGCCACCACCAATCTGGTGGTCATCGAGTCCCGGAATGGCGTCAACCGGACCAACACCCTCGCCTTCACCCCGCAAAGCGGGACCGATAATTGGGCCTTAACGACCGGGGTGATTCCGGAGAAGAAAGTTGAGACCCGGGGCATTGCCTTCAACTACAGCGGACAAACCAACCGCTTCGAGACCAACATCATTCGTTATGCCGGAAGTAACGCGGTTTACAAATGCATCGAGAAATACCAAGTCTGCCCCTGGGGCTGGGAGTTGGTCGAGAGCCGGGTGGATCCAGACGGCGCCAATTTGGTGACCGCCTTCGAGTTTTACGAGGACGACCAGAACACCGCCACTTACGGACGACCCAAGCTTACCCGCTTCCCGGACGGCAATTGGGAGACCCGGCTTTACGACGAGGTCTTGTACGAGGGCATGCTGTTGTATGTGCTCCGGCCCTTTGGCGGCTCGCCGGCGACGCCCGAGGCCGCTACCATCAGCAATTGCGAAGCGGCGCATTATGAGTTTTGGGGAAACGGCCTGGGAGGAATGACCGGCACTATCACTCACAATGTGGGTGATCCTGACACCGGGTTATTGTGGACCGATTACATTTCCAATGGATTCGCCGGAGGAAACGCCGAAGACTTTCAAGGAATGGTCCAGGCCGGGGGCCGGAACGGGTCCGATCATCCCGTTGGCCTCTGGATTACCCGGGCCACGGATTCCAGCGGCAAAGGTTTGGCTGGCCACGAACTCGATCGCCAAGATGCCAAAGGACCGGAAAAGGTCTTCTATTACCACGCCGGGACACTGGATGAAGCCTCGGGCGTGTTCACGCTGGCACATTCGGTTGACCAAGGGCCGGACTGGCGCCAATCAATCGTGAATTGGGGTGGTTCGATGCCATATTTCGAGTTGGATCCTTACGCCTCCGCCACGGACTCTATCGGCTTTTTGGAGAACCAATGGGTCGGGGTTGATCTAAGGAAAGGCCGCTCGACCCGTGACGCGCTCATCTTCAAAGCTGGCTCGCTCGCCCGCAAAGAAACCACCGTCTATACCGGACTTGATGTGGATGGTATCCCGACCTTTGGTGGCCTAAGCTGCTATCGCTACCGGAATGACTCCCTAGGGCACACGACCAACATCACCCGGCTGGACACCACCATCTCTGGCAGGGAACAAGTGATGTTCGAGGCCAGTTACCGCGACGCGAACGGCAAAGATGGCGAGTTGCTCCGCTGGCAGGTGGATGAGAGTGGCGCCCGGACGGAATACGCCTACGACTCGCTCAAACGGCAGGTCAGTGCATGCGAGACTGGAATTACCAACACTTTGGCTTCGATTCCAGCCATGACGACCTCCACCGCGTTTGACGCCTTCGGACGGGCCACCGCGCAGTCCACCACGAGCGGCGGCCAATCCCTCACTAATCAATCCATTTATGACCTGGCCGGGCGCGTGACTCGGGAAATCTCCACGGATGGCCTGGTGACAGACCACTCCTACAGTTTGGCCGCGAATGGGGGCAGCGTCATCTCCACCGTGCTCCCGAGCGGCAGCACTGTCACCAATGAGTATTTTATCGACCGTCGGTTAAATTCCAAGACCGGCTCCGGCGTGGTCGCGGAATTTCACAATTACTCCCCCGCGCCCGGACTTTACAATCCGGACCTCTGCCTCCAAGACACGGTCCACTTTGGCGCCGCAACGTCTTCCCGCTGGGTTATGAACGGGCAAAACGAGCTCTGTATCCCCAGCGTAACCCAGAGCCCGATGCCAGGCACCAGCGCGATCATGGAAGAGCGCAAACATTTCTGCCTTTGGCTTAGTCAGCCCGATGCGGTCACCAAAACCGGTCGCGCGGATGCCGATCAGAAAATGGATTTTGATGGACAAGTGGCTCAAACCTCCGAAGATGGTCCGGACTTGATTGGGGCCCGCCGCGCCCAGGTTACCCTCAGGGAGAACATCCAAGTCGGCGGCCATTGGTTCGCCGCCGAGACGAACTACCTGTTTTTGACCGAGAACAGCGACCAACCTACAGTTGCAAACGTAACTTTGCAGCGGCTGAGCGGCTTCCCCGTCTCCGCTCTCTCCGAGGTCACCACCTTGGACGCCGACCAGCAAACCACGGTCGTCACCACCTATGTGGATCGCGCCGGCATGAAAGTCACCCAGGTCACCGATGTTCCCAACTCCAGCCTCAATGCCACGAACCTTTCGGTTAACGGACTCCTCATCCAGCAAAGCACCGCCAGCGTGGCGACATCCACTCGCTATGAATACGACGCGCTGGGACGCCAGGCCAAAGTGATTAACTCCCTCGGCGGGGCCGCCACCAAGGAATACAACTCCTTGGGGCAGATGTCCGCGGTCACGGACTTTGCCGGGAACCGAACCACGTATGATTACTGCCAAAGCGGTTCTCCTGGAGCCGGCCAGGTGAGCTGCGAAACCCGCCCCGGCGGCAAAAGGACCTACCACAGTTACACCGCGCGCGGCGAACCCTTCCGCACCTGGGGCGATGTGCCCTATCCCGCAGAGCGGGTATATAGCAGTTACGGCGAGTTGGCGGAACTGCACACCTACCGCCAGGGCAGCGGCTGGGGTGGAGCGGCCTGGCCCACTACTCCCGGCACCGCGAGCGTCACCACCTGGCAGTACGACAGCCCATCGGGCCTGCTCACGGCCAAAATCGATAACAGCGGCAACGCCACGCGTTACACGTATGAGAACGGGCAGGTCAAATCCCGGAATTGGCAGCGCCTGGCCGGCACTGTGCAGGTGGCGGTGACCAATTCTTACAATTCGTTCGGCGACCTGACCGACATCGAATACAACGACGGCACGCCCGACGTGCATCTTCTCGATTTTAACCGCGTCGGCCAGCCCCTGACGATCGTGGATGGCACCGGCACCAATGGTCTGGTTTACGATTCGGCTGGCAGGCTCCGGCTCATGACCAACAGCCTGGGTGTTCTGTCGGGCGTGGCGGTGAGCAACCATTTCAACGCGCCCTACGGACGCGATCTGCTGCGGGTCTGGAGCGGCACGAACCAGCTTTCCACCACCTACGGTTTTGAAACCACCTACGGACGCATGGCCACGGTGTCTGCGGGAGCTTACTGGGCCGGCTACGCTTATGTGCCCAACTCCGACCTGCTCAAGACGGCGACTTTCTGGAGCAACACGACCTCTGTGCTCACCACCACCCGGAACTGGGACACCGCGCTGCGTTTGAATCAAATCAGGAACTTGGCGGGCGCCGTGGACATCTCCTCGCACACCTACTTTTATGACTCCTTGAACCGGAGGCGGCAGGCCACCTTGGAGGACGGCTCCATCTGGAAATACGAATACAACGACCGTGACGAGTTGACCTCGGCGAAGCACTACTGGCCCGATTGGATGCCATGCTCGGGCCAACAATTTGGTTACTTATACGACAACATCGGGAACCGCCAGAAGTCGTGGAACGGCGGCGACAACCAGGGCGGCAGCCTGCGGGAAGCGGTTTACAGCGCCAATGATTTGAACCAATATGCCAATGTGCAGACGGTTGGTTACAAAGACATCACGGGAGCGGCGCTGCTCGCCAACGCCGTGGGCGTGACCAACACCCTCACGAGCCTCGGCGGGGTGGCGGAGCGGAAGGACGAATGGTTCCGCCGGGAGATCAGCGTCAACAACACCAACGGACCGCTCTGGCAAACGGTGGGCGTGACCTCCGGCACCGTCACCAGCAACGGTGGCTTCGCCTTCCCGAAATACGACCAACCGCTGAAATATGATCTGGACGGTAACCTCTCCTATGATGGCATCTGGACGTACGAGTGGGATGCGGAGAACCGTCTGCGGGGCATGTCCATGACCAACATTGGAAATGTGGGGTATTCCAACCGGCTGCGCCTGGACTTTGCTTATGACTTCATGGGACGACGGGTGAGCAAGACGGTGTCTGCCTGGAGCAGCGGCTCCACCTTCACCAACAAATCAAAGGAGTTCTTTGTCTATGACGTCGGTGGTTGGAACCTGATTGCAAGTCTGTCATCCGATCTCCGCCCTCAGACCCTATACGTATGGGGGCAAGATTTAAGCGGAAGCATGACAAAGGCTGGAGGCGTCGGGGGTCTCCTGGGTGTGCTCGTCGTCTCAAACTCCGTGGTCACTTCAGGCCACTTTCCGGCTTATGACGGCAATGGGAACGTCACTGCGCTAGTGAATGCAGTCGGTGCGTCGCTTAGCGCCAAGTATGAGTATTCGGCCTTTGGCGAAACGTTGCGCGCTACGGGATCGATGGCCAAGGTCAATCCGTTCAGGTTCTCAACAAAACATACCGATGACGAGAGCGGGCTTGTTTATTACGCGTACAGATACTACAACGCTGCTCTCGGCAAGTGGACAACAAGAGATGTAGCTCAAGAGGTGGGCGGGAGAAATCTTTTCGCATTCGCTCTCAACTGCCCAGTCACTTTCTTTGATGGATTGGGGGATTCCGTTCAGAGCGGCCAGGAATTCCAAATGACCGTACAACTGGGCATCGATCTCGCTCTAATGGCTCCCGGAGTTGGGCCGCCGCTGCTAAATGCTAATCCTGCGATTTGTGGCCTGATGGTTTTTTGGTTTGGGACGAATGGGCGTTACGATTTTGGTTCAGCAGGGAACGAGTGGTTCGGGGAAGAATTCAACGTGCCTCAAATGGTTACCCTTCGTGCCGACCAATTTTCGAATTTCCTCGCTGGTTACGCAGGCGGCTATGCATCCTTCAAGGGCGGCACCATGTTTTATGCCGCCGCTGTTATGGGAGCCGGAGAACTTTACGACAGCATAAGCAGCTATCGGGATGTTTCCGACGGAGTCTCGATGCGATGGAACGGTTTATTGAACGGCATAATGGATGCTCTGGATGACTAGCTAACGATTGCTCCTTGGACTGCATGAAGAACTTTTTCAATGTCGTCAGCCTAACACTATACGCTTGTGTGCTCTTAGTGCTTCTATGTGTCTTCCACGCCACGACCGAGACGAACTATACTGTGGTGTTTTATGCCCTGCTCTTAGGTGCTGTGCTCGGATTCCTCTCTATTGTGTGCCATCTTCTGCTCAGCTTCACGCGCCTCGCGCAAGCACGTCACCGACTATTGCACGTCGGGCTTGCAGCTCTTCTTTTCATAATTGTATCCTGGGTGATTCCAAAATCCGTTGAGCGGCACTTCCTTGGGCTCCGTCGGGCATTTCTTCAAAAACGAGTGTACGATTACGAGGGAATGGTTGCTAGCGTTAAGAGAAATCAGCGCCTATTGTCACGCTCTTACACGGATATCGGCTATTTGGTTGGTCGTCGCAACGTGATGGCCCGCACCAATGAAGATGGGTCATTCGACATTCGTTTCCACGGTCGGGGTGATGGGGGTTGGTTGGACCACCCGCGAGTGGGATACTATTACCATGATGGTCCGATGGTTCCCAAACCTGATAATACGAACTATTACTCGCTTCCGGGATTGCGCGCCTATGATTACCATCTGACCAACGGGTGGTATGAGTTTTGACGACGCCGTCACCCATAAAAGGGTCAAACCATAGCATTAGGCATTTTATGGTTGACTCAAGCTGGGGAATGGTGGCAGGTTTGGACCATGCCGCGCAAACCTCGAGTGCAATATCCTGGAGCGATTTACCATGTGGTCAGCCGGGGAGATCGGCGCGAAGCCATCTTCGCAAACGTTTTCGATCGGCACGATTTTCTCAGGACGCTGGCGGAGGCCTGCCTGAGGACGGGGTGGCAGATGCTT
>CAIWMU010000083.1 GCA_903913865.1 uncultured Verrucomicrobia subdivision 3 bacterium | reverse complement strand
TTGACAGCCAGGATTCTCAAGTGCTCAAGGGTCTTGTGATCAAGTGTCCGCCCATCAATTGTTGCCATGCAAACAAAACTACCGCGAGAGCAGGATATAGTCCAGCAAAATGTAGCCTATCCTACGGACTTGGCAGTATGTAGAACGTATTATGCAATATCCCCCCCACAATGTCGATACCACTGCCTCGTCCCGTTCATCATCTCTGCGATCCACCATCCTCTCTCCTGCCCGCGTCGAGTTCGGTGACCCCGTGATCAAACGACCGGCTCCCTGCACACTTACACAACGATGTTTCAATTTCTTGTGTGCAGCATCTCTATAATGCAGTGACAACGCATACATGAAAGCGATGGTGTGCCCCACGAGCAGACAGGACACCCGGAATGATCCTTGCGAACCTGTTGAATTTTCGTGCAATCCCCGCGCACGGTTTGTAAGATTTCGTTGTTATGGCTTGTGTGGCAACGGCGGCGCAATTGAGGAAGCCTGCTCAGCAGTCGAAACTGCTTTCTGGGTCGGTTACCGCCTTTTCCATTTTTCAACGAGCACCTCATGCCAATCGGCCATGACCACCCTCGACCCACAACAAGTTCTCGATGCGATCCGCGCCAGCCGGGGTGGCTACCACAAGCTCACCCTGCTCGCCGGGACCTCCGGTTCAGGCAAGACCAGACTCCTGACGCAGATTGCCACCCAGCTGGATTTGCCCATCATCAACCTCAGCCTGCATTTGAGCCAGCGGCTGCTCCCCCTGACCCGACGGCAGCGTGCCCTCAAGGCCGAGCAGACCGCGATGGACATCATTGATGAACACCTGCAATCCGGCCTTTGCCTCGATAACACCGAACTCCTTTTCGATCCGGCCCTTCGTTTGAATCCGCTCTCGTTCCTACAGGATACCTCCCGGAATCGTCTCCTGGTCGCCTCCTGGAATGGCACCCTGTTTGAGGGTGATCTGCGCTTTGGTGCGGAAGGCCACCCGGACTTCTTCAGCCACGCTGTCGCCGGCGTGCCGGTTATCACCGTCTCCCGCGACAAGCTCCAACTCCACCTCGCCTCATGAAATATAGCGAATTGATCCAGTTCCAACCGATTGAGTCCGTCATTGAACTCCGGCAGGCGAACAGAACTGCCAAGGCCAGGGAACTCGTCAGCAGCTATGCCATCTCCGACCCCATGGCCGAACGCCTCTGCGAACTGGTCTTCCCACAACTCCAATTCGCCAAGCCTCAGGACAACCGCGGCATCCTCATCGTCGGCAATTACGGCACCGGCAAGTCCCACCTCATGTCCGTCATCTCCGTTCTGGCCGAGGATGCTCAGATCGTCCCCCTTCTCACCAACGAGAGAGTCCGCAGTGCGGCATCCTCCATCGCAGGCAAATTCAAAGTCATCCGCCTGGAAATCGGCTCCACAGAGATGTCCCTCCGGGAAATCGTCACCGGCCACCTTGAGGAATGCCTCAACGCCTGGGGCATCAGCTACCAATTTCCGCCCGCGGACAAGATCCGGGAGAACAAGACCGGCTTTGAGCGGATGATGGAAGCCTTCCACAAGAAGTTTCCCAACCTCGGACTTCTGCTCGTAGTCGATGAATTACTCGACTACCTCCGGAGCCGTCGAGACCAACCCCTCATTCTGGACCTTGGATTCCTTCGGGAGATTGGCGAGGTCTGCAAGGAACTCCGGTTCCGTTTCATGGCAGGCGTCCAGGAAGCCATTTTTGATAGTGGCCGCTTTGCCCATGTCGCCGACAGCCTCGGCCGGGTCAAGGACCGCTTCCAGCAGGTCAAGATTGCCACCACGGATGTCAAATTCGTTGTCGCAAACCGCCTCCTCCAAAAGTCCCCGGAGCAACTCGCACGCATCCGGGAATACCTCACTCCCTTCGCCAGGTTTTACGGCAGCATGAACGAGCAGCTGGATGACTTTGCCGCCCTCTTTCCCATCCACCCGGATTACATCAAGACCTTCGAGACCATCCCCATCATCGAGAAACGCGGTGTCCTCCAGATCATCTCCTTCGCCATCAAGGACCTCGTCCAGCAGGAAGTCCCCCTGACCTGGCCGGGAGTCATCGCCTTTGACAGCTATTGGAAAGCCCTCAAGGAAAACGCCGCCCACCGCGCACTCCCGGAGGTGAAGGCCATCATTGATTGCAGCACCACCCTGGAAGCCAAGGTCCAAAGCGCCTTCCCAAAGAAGGTTTACAAGCCCCTGGCCATCCGCATCATCGAAGCCCTCTCCGTCCACCGCCTCACCACCGGCGATCTCTATTCCCCCATCGGCCTGACCCCCGAAGAGCTTCGCGACGGCCTCTGCCTCTTCCACCCTGGCGCAGCCGACATGGGCGGCGATCCTGCCGATGACCTCCTTTCCATCATCGAGACCACCCTCCGGGAAACCCATAAAACCGTCAGTGGCCAGTTCATCTCCTCCAACAAGGACAACCGCCAATACTATCTCGACCTCAAAAAGACCGATGATTACGACGCCCTGGTCGAGAAGCGGGGAGATAGCCTGGATGCCAACACTCTCGACCGCTACTACTACGATGCCCTGCGCCAGGTGCTCGAATGCACAGACATTCCCACCCATGTCACAGGCTTCCAAATATGGCAGCACGAGATCGAGTGGCAGGAGCGCAAGGCCGGCAGACTCGGTTACCTCTTCTTCGGCGCCCCCAACGACCGCTCCACCGCCGTGCCCCAGCGGGAGTTCTACCTCTATTTCATTCAGCCTTTCGATCCCCCCCGCTACACCGATGAGAAGCGCCCGGATGAAGTCTTCTTCCGCCTCACCGGCAAGGATGATGCATTCACCCAGAGCCTCAAGCTTTACGCTGCCGCCCTGGATCTGGGCTCCACCTCCTCAGGCATCAAAAAGCAGACCTACGAGAAGAAGGCGCTGGAGCATCTCACCGTTCTGACCAAATGGTTGCGCGAACACATTTTCCAGGCTGTTGAGCTCACCTACCAGGGCTCCCGCAAGAAGTTTGTCGAGTGGCTCAAGGGCACCGGTGGCACCGGCGCACTCAACATCCGGGATGCCGTCAATGCCGTCGCTTCCAAGTGCCTTGACCAGCACTTCGTCAATCGCGCCCCCGAATATCCCCACTTCTCAACCCTCATCACCTATGGCCGGGATGGCAATTGGCAGCAGGCGGCCCAGGAGGCCCTGCGCGGTATCGCCCAGCCTGGCCGGTCCAAGCAGGCGGCAGCCGTTCTGGACGCCCTGGAACTGCTCGATGGCGATAAACTCGACCCCGCCCGGTCCCGTTATGCAAACCACATCCTCGATCTCCTCAATGCCAAAGGTCAGGGTCAGGTCGTAAACCGGCAGGAAATCATCACCGCGCTCGATCCGGGCATCGAGTTCATGGCACCCGACAAATTCCGGCTCGAGCCCGTCTGGGCCACCATCGCCATCGCGGCGCTCGTGCATGGGGGGGATGGTGTTCTGGCAATCCCTGGCACCAAGTTTGATGCCACAAACCTCCCCGCCATGGCCACCACCCCGGTGGCTGAACTCCTGAACTTCAAACACCTGGAACGTCCCAAGGATTGGAACATCCCCAGCCTCAAGGCCCTGTTCGAGTTGATGGATCTCCCCCCCGGCATGGCCATTCAGGTCACCCAGGGGGATGCTGTCCCTGTGCAGCAACTCCACAAGGTCATCAACGAACGGGTCGAAAAACTCGTCCGGGCCAGCCAGCAGCTCGGCAGCGGCATCCCCTTCTGGGGCGCAAACCTCCTGTCCGAATCCGAAACCGGCACCCTCGCCACCCTCCTCACCAAAGCCAAGGAGTTCCTCGAGGGCCTCCAGGCCTACAACACCCCGGGCAAACTCAAAAACTTCAAATACGACACCATCGAAATCAAAGGCTACCAGCCCACCTTCACACGGCTCAAGGAGGTCGAGGATCTCCAGTCCTTTTGCAGCGAATTGGCCCAACTCACCCAATACCTCTCCGCCGCGGAGGCCGTCCTGCCTGAAACCCACGCATGGGTCGCCGAAAGCAAGCAAACACGCGCCAACCTGCTTGGCGAAATTCCCGTCCCCGAGAATCGGGAGTCGGAATCCTTCAAGTCCGAGGCCATCAAGCAGCTCAAAAAGCTCAAGACCACCTACATCCGTTACTACCTCGATCTCTACCGCAAGGCCCGCCTCAGCCTCGCCCAGGACAAGGAAAAGGCCGAACTCCTCCAGGATTACCGCCTCAAGCACCTCCGGCGCCTCACCACCATCAATTCCATCAACGCCGTCCAACTCACCGAACTCGAGAACAAGCTCGCCAGGCTCAAAACAGGCTCCCCCCTTTCCGAGAAGGACCTGGAGAACGATCCCAAGGCGCCGGATGGTTTCTGGCCCGGCATGGAGGATACCGCCATCTCCGCCGAGTCCCGCCTCGCCAACCTCAAGGCCGATGTCGATCGCGTCCACAAAAGCTGGACCAAAAGCCTCCTGAACGACCTCTCAGACCCCGTCATCCAGGGCCACTTCGACCTCCTCAAACCGGCGCAGAAAGCCATGCTCAAATCATTCATGGCCGCGAAGGAACTACCGGATGACCTTTCCCAGGACTTTCTCGCCGCCGTCCAGCAAGCCCTCTCAGGTTTGACCAGGCTCCCCATCCGCCTGGATGATTTCAAAAAGGCTCTCTTCCCGGATGGCACCCCCGCCGCCCCCGCCGAGTTCAAGGAACGGTTCGGTGAATACCTGGAACAACTTCTCAAAGGACGCGACCCCTCAAAAGTCCGCCTTGTTATAGAATGAACAGCCAACACTCACACAACCGGATCAAGAACCGGGCTGCATCCCCACAGCACGCCACCCGCTGACCGCCCCCCACCTGCTATCTGCATGAAAACCACCCTCCATCTGCACCTGCTAAAGATCAAAGCCGCGGCGGGCAGTGGCGAGGCGATGGCACAACTTGGCACCATCTACTACCAGGGCAGGGGAGTTCCGGCCGATCCCGTTCTTGCTGAACGCTACTTCAGGGCCTCGGCAGACAGGGGGAACCCCATCGGAATGTATCTTCTGGGTTCCTTCTTTGAACACGCGAAACAAGAACGCGCAACCGCCCTCCTGTGGTATGAAAGGGCCGCTGAGGCAGGCGTTCCCGACGCCCAGCGCTGCACCGCTGATCTCTATGTGTGCGGCATCGCCATCCCTCAGGACCTCGAAAAGGCATCCTACTGGTACCACAAGGCCGCGGAAAACGACATCCCCGAAGCCCAGTTCGTTCTGGGCGAGTTCTACAGAACCGGCAAATCCACCCCGGTGAATCATCTCAAGGCGTATGAGTGGTACCAGCGCTCCGAGGCCAACGGCTACGAACCCGCCGGACTCCGAATCCGCCAGCATTACCCCGCAGGGCCCAAACCCACGACAGCCTCCAATGCCCGATCCGGCGTCAGGACCGACATTCCCGGGCCGGATGAAGCCTTGCCGATGGACCCCGGAGCCTTCCCCGCCATGCTGCAGGAGGCGGAGATCCGCGGCTGCCTGGAGGGTGGTTCATTGGCAGCCATTCCAGAGCTCCACGGCATGTATCAATCAGCCGCAATCAACCTCTTCAAACTCATTACAGATATAGAACCTGAAGCGAGGCAGTCTGCCGCGTTCCAGTTCTCACGCTACCTCTTCGCAAAGGGGGTCGAGGGTGTCATCCTTTGGGGTGCCACATCCGATGGCAACATCTCCGTCTATTTTGACCCAAGGCACGTCACCCGGAAGTTCGAGACCGAAGTCCCGAAACAGTTCCACCAGATCGTAGAGGACTCCATGGAGGTGGCCGATTTCCTGTTTGGTGCGCATCAGCGCTGGATCCTCGCCGAGCAGAAGGCCAATCGCGATCCCGACATCAGCCGCGAAATAGGCGGGCTGCTCCGGTGGATGCCACTCTTTGGCATCTCCTGGGCCATGAACAATCATTTACAATACCTCACACGCTCAACCACCCACCACTCATGAAATTCCTTCACACCTCCGACTGGCAGATCGGCATGAAAGCAGAATCCGTGGGCTCCAAGGGAGACCAGGTCCGCGAGGAACGCTTGAACGCAGCCGGGCGGGTCGTCCAGGCCGCCATCGAACACTCCGCCGAATTCATCCTCCTCACCGGCGATGTCTTTGAGGATAACGCCGTTGACCGGCTCCTGGTGCGCAGAGTCGGGGACATGCTCGGCAGATTCACCGGCCACACCTACATCATCCCGGGAAACCACGATCCACTCCTCCCCGGTTCCGTCTGGGACCACATCGTCTGGAAGAGTGCCACCAATATCACCATCCTCTCCAAGTCCGAGCCCGTCCAGCTCGATTCCTGCACCCTCTTTCCTTGCCCGCTCCACGAGAAATACTCCACGAAAAACCCAACCTCCTGGATCAGCGCCAAGGCCGAAACCAAAATCGCGATCGGCATGGCCCATGGAACCGTCCTCGGCATCCAGGGTGCCGAAAACGATTACCCCATACCCCGGAATGCCGCAACCGCCCTCGGCCTCGATTATCTCGCCATCGGCCACTGGCACTCCTTCTCCCGTTACGATGACCCGGCCGGCATCTGCCGCATGGCCTATTCCGGCACCCACGAGACCACCAAGTTCGGCGAGCGGGACAGCGGAAAGGCAATCCTGGTCGAAATCTCCGCCCGGGGCGCCACCCCCACCTTGACCCCCATCCCAACCGGCGGGCTGGACTGGCTGGCCATCGACCAACCCATCAGCCAACCCGGTTCCCTGAAACATCTCATCCAGCGGTTGACCCAGTTCCCAAAGCCCGCATCAACCCTGGTCCGCGTCAGGCTCACCGGAATCCTCTTCCCGGAAGATCGCTCCGATCTCCGGCAAATCGAGGAAATCCTCGGCTCCGGGTTCCTCTTCGGCACCCTCGATTCCAACAGCCTGAGACCCGCCCCCGATGGCGTGGGGTGGATCAGTTCCCTGCCCGCAGGGCCCATCCGGGATGCGGCGGAAAAACTCCAGGCCATCGCATCCCATCCAGGCGGCACGGACCAGCAGTCCGCCGCCTCTCAGGCACTCCTTCAACTGTTCGACCTCCACGAAAGGAACAATCCATGATCCTGCATTCCCTCCACGTCACCCATTGGCGCAGCCTCCTTGACACTACCAAGGTCGGCCCCTTCTCGGACCGGCTCAATGTCATCTACGCCCCGAATGGCACAGGCAAATCCTCCCTCTTCGAGGCCCTCCGCCGAGCCCTGTTCGATGCCCACGCCGTCACAGGAAGCGAGATCGAATCCATCCGCCCCTGGGGCCGTTCGCTGGCACCCCAGGTCACGGTGGAGTTCACCCACGGAGGCGTCCGTTACAGGATCGAAAAGACCTTCCTCGACGAGCCCAAGGCCTGCCTGCTCCGCTTCGATAACAAGCGGTTCTCCCCCATTGCCGACAGCCGCAATGCAGGTGAGAAACTGCGCGAAATCCTCGCCGCCGTCCCACCCGGCCGCGGCCTCTCAAAGCAGGAGCACTGGGGCCTGTCCGAGATCCTCTGGGCACCCCAGGGGGCACTCACGTTCAGTTCAACATCAGCAGACCTCTCGGACAACGTGCGCGCCGCTCTCGGTGTCCAGCTGACCACCAAGGCCGGAACTCAGCTTGAGGGACGGATCGAGGAGCAATACCTCAAGCTCTTCACCTCGGGCGGCAAGATTAAATCAGGCAGGGGTGCCAATGCAGCCCCCATCCTGGAGCTCGAGTTGCAACACACAGCTCTGGTCGATCAGCACAAAAAACTCGTCGTCGAGCACCAGCGATTCGAGGAATGCGCCCGCACCGTCGAGGATGCCCGCCAAAAGCGACTTCAGGCCCGCCGGAATGCGGATGCACTCGCCGATCCGTTGAACAAGGCCCGCGCCACGGCGGCGACCTTCACCACCCTCACACAAAAACTCCAACAAAAAACCGCCGCATCCCAGGCCGCCAAAGACAGGTTCGACTCGATCGACAACACCATTCGCCTCGTCACCAATGCCCGCAGGGAGATCTCGGATTTCTCCACCACCATCCAAAAGGAGGAGAGCGACCTGCAGAATCTCGCAACGGAACTCCAGACCGCCACTGGTCTGTCTGCCAGCCGCCTCCGCACCCGGGAGGATGCGCGCCAAAAGCGCTCATCCATCGAGCTTCTCAGGACCGGGGTTGAGGAGGCACGCGCCTTCCTCGCCTCCACCCAATCCCGCCGCGATATCGCCAGCCGGATCGAAAAACTCAATGCGCTTGAGAAATCTCTCGAGGCCGAACAACAGGCACGCAACAAGGTCCTCGCTCCCGACAAAAAGTGCATCCAGAAAGTCCGCGCCCTGCTCACCACCCGCGCGACGACAGATGCCACCCTCCAAGCATCCCTCATCCGCCTCACCATCCGCCCGCTGCGGGACACCACCGCCACCACAAACCCGGATGGGAAAACCCTCCCCCTCCCCGCAGGGCAGGAGACCTCCGTCAGTGGCTCCCCCCATGTCAGCGTCGAAATTCAGGGCTTCGGCACCATCCACGCCACCGGCCCCTCCAAAAATGTCGAGGCCCTGCGCAACGAACTGGCCGATGCCACCCGGCAACTCCAAGACCTCACCCGTCCCTATGGCACCGAGGACCCGGATGAACTCCAGAATCGCCGCAACAACGCCGATGCCCTCGACCAAAAAATCAATTCCATCGAGTCCCGCATCAGTGAACTCCTCAATGGGGACACCCGGGACAAATGGGGCGGCTTATTGGCTCAATTCGATGCCACCCTGCTCATCCAAACAGGGCGCCACCCCGCCTGGAAGGATGAACCGCCCGTCATTTCCACTCTCCAGGCCGACCTCAATGCACAGAGCAGTGCCATCGAATCCGCCATTACACAGGCAGAGTCCGAGCACGATCTGGCCCAGGCCGCACTTCGCGCGGTCGAAAACCGCATGTCCACTCTGGATGCCAGCCATAAGGCCTCCAAAAACAGCCTGTCCGCCGCCCAGACCCGGCTCGATAACCTGATCCGCGACGGCATCTCCGATGCTGACCGGCAAGCCGCCCGCCAGAAGGCCTCCATCGAATGGCTATCCGCCCAGGGCGAGGTCGAGACCTGCAACATGGAACTGGCAAAAATCGAGGGAGACCCGCAGAAGGACATGGAGACCCTCGAACGTCAGTTCAAGGCATACGAGGATGCCCAATCCAAGGCACAGAACGACGAAAACATCGCGATAGCCCTTCTCCAGACATCCACGGACAAGGGCACCTACTCCAGCCTCACCTCCTGCGAGGAACAACTCGCTGACATGAAGGAACGCATCAGTCGCGAGCAGCTGCGCATGAATGCCATCAAACTCCTTCATGAGACCGTGTCCGCCTGCAAGTCCGCCGCGGTCGCCGCAGTCGCCGCCCCCGTCGAACAGGCCACCACCCGCATGCTCAACCGCATCGCCGGTCCCCGGCTCGGAACCGTCCGCCTCACAGACCAGTTTGTTCCCACCCACATTCAGCCCGCCACAATGGCCGAACCCGTGGACCTGAAAAACCTCTCCGGCGGCGAGCAGGAACAGCTCTTCCTCATCACCCGCCTCGCGCTGGGCCAGGTCCTCGCAAAAAATGAACGCCAACTGGTCGTCCTCGACGATGTCCTCAACGCCACGGATACCGGCCGCTTCGCCCGCATGCTGAACCTCCTCGAGGAGGCTGCCGACTCCCTCCAAATAGTCATCCTCACCTGCCACCCCGAACGTTACCAGGGGCTCGACAAGGCAACTTTCATTGATCTGCAACAATGCCTTCACACACCATAGGATGGTCATGGCAACACGAAGTCTTGGAGCGATTCTCAGGCGTGCTGCTCACGCCAACGATCCCGACGAAAAGGGACGCACCCCGGTCCACCTCGCCGCACGCCGGGGCAACGCTGACGAATTGAGTCTCCTTATCAGGAACGGCGGGGATATCCACCTGGGCGACAACACCGGGGAACGCCCGCTCCAAATGGCAGTACGCAAAGGCTGGCTTGATTGTGTCCGGGTGCTCATCAGGGAGGGTGCGGATGTGAACCACATGCCGCCGCCGGAACTCTCGAATTACAGCGAAACTGCCCTCTGCAGCACCGCCCGCCACAGCAGAAGGGAGGATTCCATCCGGATCATGGAGCATCTCCTGCTGGCCAATGCCGATCCGAATGCAGCCACATCAGCCCGCCGGTTTCCAATGCACGCAGCCGCATGGGCTGGTTCCGTCACCATGGTCCAGCTCCTCCTCTCCCACGGTGCCATCGTGGACACGCTCGATCACGATGGATCAACTCCACTGCTCCACGCGGTGAACTCGAACTCCGGACATCCTGATGTGGTCCGACTCCTCCTTCAGGCCTCCGCGAACCCGAACGCAATCGACCGGCGGGGGATGTCAGTTTTGTTCCATGCAATCGATGCCTCCAGGATCAACCCCGCCTTGCTCTCCGCCCTGTTGACGGCGAACGTGGACCTGACCGGCACGGAACCAATGTGGAAATTGGGGGCGATTGCGCATGCCGCTCGTCGGGGCCTGGATGATGCGGTGACCCTTCTTCGCAAGGCTGGCGCCCCCGAGCCGGAAACCCCAATACCCCCTCCCACAAAAAGCCACCTGTTCCGTTCTGCCGATGGCCGCACCACCGAATTTGAAGTCTGCGAGGGGGAGGAGGTTCCCGACTGTATCTACATTGATGAGTCGGACGAGCCGCCCCCTCCGGATCTGGATGCGGATGCCGCTCCCCGCTGGCTTCTGGAATCCTCCTTCGGCTGGCTCGGATCCGAATCTCATTGGCGGATGCTCGCAGCCCCAAAGAACCCGCTTGCCATCATCCGCCTCGCTTATTGCGCCCGCTGCTGCTTCAACAAACCAGCTGGAAAGGAAATGGATGACGGCCCTGCCGTCCTCGGCGAATCCTACCAATCCGCCGCCGACCGGTTCGTGAGCCTCGGGCTCTTCGAAGTTTGCAAACCGGCAGTTGCGGCCATCCCCGCAACCTCCAGCCGCCAGCTCAAGGAATTGGCCGCAGCCGAGGGAATCAAAGGCGCATCATGGACCAAGCAGGAATTGGTCCATGCCCTGATCTCCAAAATCGGCCCGGATCAACTCACCGCCCGCCTCAGCATCCCCACCCACTACACTCTCACAGCCGCCGGACACGCATTGATTGCCGATCGGGCTCAACAGAGAAGGGCAGTCCTCGCCGGTCTCGGCACCCAACTCAGGGACCACATTTCCAAGGGCGACTTCCCATCATCCTGGAAAACGCTCATGCTGATCAGACATAATTGTCCCGGCGGTGGCCACATCATATCTGCCATCATCCGGCCTAATGCATCCAAGGCCGGGAAGGTTCAGGATGCCATCACCACCATCCCCCCTGCCACACCAGCCATTCCCCTGGAGGATTTACCTCTGTGGCGCGCATGCGCCGTCCTGACCTTGGTGGGGGCGATCCCGAGGGAACAATGGCCTGACCACCCTTGGCTGCCTATCCCCCAGCAGTGCCTCGAAGATGGCATGTCTCCCGAACAAGTCGCATCCCTGTTTGCCAGAAGGGGGGAGGAGAAGGAACCCACCCCATATTGGCCGGTTGCCACCCCATGAAACCTCCACGACAACTCCCCGCGAATCATGTCGAGCGGCTCACCCATGTGATGGACCCGTCGTGGCTCATCCTCAAGAGCCGCTACCTCCAGGGGCGGCATGACATCCCCCTCGAAGCCCCCTTTCAACATTACTTCGCCCGCATGCTGAACCTCCTCGAGGAGGCCGCCGACTCCCTCCAAATAGTCATCCTCACCTGCCACCCCGAACGTTACCAGGGGCTGGAGGCTGCCAACCTTATCCAACTCGGAGGGGAAAGCTGATGATGCTGACGGGAAAAACCATGCCCGACAACCGCGTGGCGCAGAGGTGCGGGATTAGTTGTGGATTATCTGTGGATTTTGTGTAGATTTTACCTATGCCAACGACATTATTGGAAGCCAGACCGGAAATCCTCGAGCGCGCAGCCGAACTCCAAAGCCAGGTCACCGCCATGCAGGAGAAGTTGCAATCGCTCCTGCGCGGCGCCGGCGGGCTGCAAGTGGTTCTCCCCGAATTGCACGACGAAACGAGCGGCCGCATAGATGCGCGGAAGCTCGCCGTTTACCTGGGCGTGCCGCTCAAACGGCTCGCCGAGGGGTTGCATCTCAGCTACAAGGCCATCCATCGCAACCCCTCCGCCGAGGCATTCCAAACGGCCTTGCAACCCGTGAAACGATGCGCGGAAATCCTCCACGACTTTTTCCACAAGCCGGAAACGGCCCGCGTCTGGATCAACACCTGCCATCCGGACCTCGGCGGGCATACCGCGTTGGAAATGATTCTGGCCAATAATCCCGACGCTGTCCTGCGGATTCTCGAAAATGCCGCCGCGGGCGTTCCGGTCTGATGCTACCCCTGCCCCAACTGGCCGCCGCGCTCCAAAGCGTCGCTTTGGTTTCGGCTCGCGGGCCGTGGTCGCGCGCCATTGGCTACCGCCATTTGCTCGGCCCACCGCCCGGCCAGACCGGCCCGCCCCAGCCGCTTTGGGGCGGCGCGGCCAAAACTGTCGGCGCCCGCTTCACACCTGCCGGCGCCTTTGATTCCATCTACCTCGCCCATGATCCCATCACGGCATTCATCGAGGTCTCCGCCTTGATCCTGCTGCCCGGCGGGCCTGTGCCCGTTCGCTCCGTGCCGTGGGTTGTCATCAGCGTGGATGGCATCCTCAACCACCTGCTGGACCTGACCGATCCGTCCACGTTGACCGCCCTCAGCACCACCGCTCAGGAAGTCAGCGGCACATGGGCGAACCTGCCGCAACCGCCCACCCAATTGCTCGGGCAGCTCGCCTACGGTTCAGGCCGCATCGCTGGCATCAAATACGCCTCCGCCAAACATCCCGGAGGCATCAACATCGTGGCCTTTCCCGACCGCCTCACAGTCGCTTCCGGCAACCATCTCGAAGTTTATGACCCGCATGACCACCTCGCCCAGCGAATCCCTGATAAATGATACGGACCACCATTGACATAGATACCGGAGCCCGCTCCAGGCACCGCTGTTGGATTCTCCCGCTCCCGCTCGAGCCGGCGGAGTTACCTCGTCAGGCCTTCGGCAGAGATGCCGCGCGGCGTCGGCACCGTCTTTGCAACCCACGATGGCCACACATCCCCCGCGGGTGGCACGTTCCACTGGCCTCAATCGGTGGGACGCCAGGATGTCCGCCTAGCTTTGAAAGTCGCCCACTCCTTCCATTGGGAACAGATCGGCCCATGGTATTTTCTTGAACTCCACCTCTCCTGATATCCACATGAAACAATCCACTCTCAATATCACCACCCATCCCACCGGCCCGGTGGAGTGCCTCGGCCAGAGCTTTCCCAGCGAGGAGGCCCGCCGCGAGCATTACCTGAAACTGCTGGCGCAAAAGCTCAAAGACCCGGAGTTTCGGAAGATCGAGGGGTTCCCCATCGGCAAGGACGAGGACATTCTCGCGCTGTCCGATCCCCCCTTCTACACCGCCTGCCCGAATCCGTGGCTCGGTGATTTCATCAAGCACTACGGCAAGCCCTATAACCCCAAGGAACCCTACCATCGTGAGCCCTTCGCCGCGGATGTGAGTGTGGGCAAATCGGACCAACTCTACCAAGCTCACGGTTACCATACTAAAGTCCCACATTTGGCGATAGTGCCAGCAATTCTTCACTATGCTCTGCCCGGAGCAGTCGTATTAGATGCGTTTTCCGGCTCCGGTATGACTGGTGTAGCAGCCAATTTCTGCGGGGGTAAGGTTGACGCAGAAAAAGAGTCGATCGCCATACGACTAAACACTGCAACCGGTCAGCAAGTGTCATGGGGCGCTCGACGGGTCATTTTAAGCGATCTTTCTCCCATCGCTGCCTTTATTAGCTACAACTATAACACGGGATTTGATGCAGGGCAGTTCACCGCCTGCGCGGATGCAATTCTCAAGTTGCTCTATCAAGACCTAGGTTGGATGTTCGAGACCAACCACAAAGGACAGACAAAAGGAGTAATAGAATTCACGATTTGGAGTGAAATCTTCTCATGCCCTTCGTGTGCACAGGCGACACCGTTCACAGAGTTCCGGACCGAAGAATCCAAGGACGAAGAAGCGCCACAAACTTTTTGCCCTAAATGTGGCACTCAACTTTCAAAACGCACTATGGATCGCCTCACAGCCGCTCGTCACGATCCATTCCTCAAACGCACCGTCAATACTACCAAGCGAGTTCCGACTCGCATTTTCTACAAAGTAGGTGGCACAACATACGACAAAAAACCCGACCAGCACGATCTAGACATCCTTGAAAGGATTGAAAAATTACCCCCTCCCGTCGACCTGCCACACGACCGAATGATGCACACCCCGGACGGTCAAGCGTCGTGGGGGGATAAATGGCGCGCAGGAACGGCTTCCTTTACCCATGTGCACCATTTATTTCTACCAAGAACTGCCCACGTTCTTGCTGCACTATGGAGGTTGGCGAGGAACGCAAAAGACCGAAGGGTCAGAAACATACTGCTTTTCTTGGTAGAGCAAGCTGTTTGGACATCATCTATTCTGAACCGCTACCAACCCCAAGGATTCAAGCAGGTGAACAAATATCTTCCTGGTGTGTACTACGTGCCGTCAGTGAGCTGCGAGGTGTCTCCTTGGTATGCAATCGAAGCACGCAGCAAACGTCTAGCTCGCTCGTTCAGCGACTATGGTGTATCCCAAGGTAACGCTGTTATTTCTACCAGCAGTGCTACAACAGTTGGTTTACCTCAAAGCTGCATTGATTATATTTTCACAGATCCTCCATTTGGTGACAACCTTGCATACTCTGAGCTAAATTTCGTCCTTGAGGCGTTCCACCGTGTCTTTACCAACCAAGCTCCAGAAGCTATAATCAGCGAAGCCCAAAGGAAGCCGTTGCTCACCTACCACATGCTTATGCACGCCTGTTTTCGTGAATACTATCGGGTTCTCAAACCGGGCCGGTGGATGACAGTCGTCTTCTCAAACACCAGCGCTGCTGTGTGGAACGGAATCCAAAGTGCCTTGCAAGCGGTTGGATTTGTAGTGGCAAACATCTCAGCACTGGATAAGCGCTTGGGAAGTTTCAACGCCGTTACAACATCGACCGCAGTTAAACAGGACCTCGTCATATCAGCGTATAAGCCACACACCGACCTAGAAGAGCGCTTTGCTAAGCGCGGCGAGACCGAGGAAGGCTCGTGGGATTTCATCCGAACACACTTGAAAAACTTGCCTATTGTTAAGGCCAAGGGCGGTCAAATGGAGCTAATCGTCGAACGCGACCCGCGCATTCTTTACGACCGCATGGTCGCCTTTTACGTCGGACACTCCACGCCTGTCCCGCTCAGTTCCGCCGAATTTCAGGCCGGACTGGCAGAGAAATTCCCCGAACGCGACGGCATGTATTTTCTACCGGAACAGGTCAACGAATACGACAAAAAGCGGGCGCAGGTGGAAAATATCGGACAGATGTCCATTTTTGTGGAGGACGAGCGAAGCGCGATCGATTGGCTTCGTAATTTTCTCAAGAGTCGGCCGTCCACATCCCAGGAGATTCACCCGGAGTTTATGCAGCAATTGGGTGCCAGCTGGAAGAAATGGGAGGCCCGGCCTGAGCTGAGTGCGCTTCTCGACCAAAATTTCCTCTGCTTCAATGGCGTTGGGGAAGTGCCCAGCCAGATCCACAGCTATCTCTCCACCCAGTACAAGGACCTCCGCAGTCTTGCCAAGGACCACCCGCAATTGCTGGCCAAGGCGAAAAGCCGTTGGTATGTCCCCGACCCAAAGAAAAACGTGGATGTGGAGACCCTTCGCAACAAGCGACTCCTGGAGGAATTCTGGACCTACCTTCCGGAAGGATACAGGCCCGCATCCCTGTCCCCCTCCAAGGGCCAGGCCCTGCCCGGGCTGACCACCCCGCGCCCAAAAATTCCCAAGGGCAAGAAGCTCAAGGAGCTGCGCTCCGAGGCCATCCGGGCTGGCTTTAAGCACTGCTACCAGCTGAAGGACTACCAAACCATCCTGCTGGTGGCGGAGTTGATCCCGGAATCCATGCTGCAGGAGGATGAACAGTTGCAGATGACCTACGACAACGCCGTCACCCGGATAGGAGGGGCGTGAACCATGGAAACCATTCTGGATGATTTTCGCAGGCGGCTCGCCACGGCCCCGCAGCCGGTGGCTCTAGCCCTGGGGCGGGTGTGCCGCAACCAGCACGATGAGAAATCCCTGGTTGAAGCCACCTTGAAGGCGGGTGAAGTGGTGGCCCGCTACCTCGCCGGGCTGGCGATCAGTTCCTATTGCGCCCGCGTGGAGTCTGGCACCAAAGCGGCCTCCCCCCTGGCAGCCTTTCACGGCAAGCTCTCCTTCGGCCACTTCCTGAGTGTGGTGAGGGAGATTTCAGCAATCAGGGAGGACCACCCCCTGAAGGCAAGGCTCTCCTCAGCATTGGGCAGGAAAGGGGGAGGCTGGGATGCGTTTGAAGCTTTGGTGTCTCTCCGGAATGACAACAGCCACAGGCTTGCAACAATCACAAAAGCCGGGGCACAGCACATCCTCAAGACCCACGGGCCCCTTCAACACCTTGCCCGGGTGCTGAAGGCCTGCGACCCGTTGCTGGAACTTCCCCTGTTTCTGGTCGAGGTGCAGACCGTTGTTAAAAAACAGATCCGCGCGCGGCGCCTGCTGCTGATGGGTGAATCGGAGCCAACACCGGATCACATTCAGATCATGGAATCCTTCGAGGAAGACTCGGCCCTTTACCTGGGCCTCGGTGAGGGTGCGCTGCTCCTGCCGCCATTCCTGCTCTGGGATATTGTGGATAGAAACCGCAGCTACGGCCTCTACCTCCTCCACCGGGTTGATCCGAAAAAGCTGGAGTATCGCACCATCCACGATGACGCGCTGGCCCATGTTCCCGATGCATCCGAACTGCACACCATGACAGGGGATGTGCCGTGCCCCCTGGAAACGGTCCGCCTCAAGGGGGGCGGCGACCTCCTGACCGAATGGCTAGCGATCAAGCGGATCCGTGAAGGGGGCGCACACTCCCCCAACATCGCCGTGGACTGGTCCGCGTTCTGCCCCGAGACACTCGCGTGGTATGGCACCCTTCTCTCGGCCCGGCCGGCATCCCGTGCGGGAGCAAAACCCCTGGCCCTGATCCAGGACCGGCTGCTGGATGGCCGCGACACCCTCCCCGCCGGGGAACTGGACCAGCTTACCATCCTTTTCGGCAAGGATGCAGCCGTGGCACGGACAATCGGCCGACCAATTGTGGACTGCCGCAGCCGCCGCAAGGAAGCCACCCAACGCTGGGACGCCCGCATGGAATCAACCGGCAACCTCCTGCAGGCCCTGCGCAAGGCGGTGGAGTTCTTCGCAGCCAACATGGGCCTCCCGGACACCACCGCCGACGGTCTGACCACCACCACCGGCACCGCCGACTACATCGCGATGCGGGAGGCGATGATCAACCTGTTCATCCACCAGGACTACACCGATAAAAGGTCTGCAGGCTCGATCGAGATCCGGCCGGACCGGGCTGTCTTCCACAACCCCGGCGATTCCCTCGTGAGCGATGAGGGGTTGATGGATGGAGGCCGAAGCACCTGCCGCAATGCCATCATCAGCAGGGCCCTGCGGCTGATCGGGTTTGCGGAACTGGCGGGGTCGGGGCTGGTGACACTCAGCACCGCCTGGCGCAACGCAAAACGCCGCCCGCCGCTCGTCGAGTCCAGTGCGAAGGCGAACACCTTCACCCTTACGCTGGACTGGAGGCCGCTGGAGGAGCGAATCGACGACTTTTGGAAGCAAAAGCTGGGGGTCAAACTGACTCCTGAGCAGGCTGCCATCCTCTCGGTGCTCCGCACACCGGGCGGGTTTTCCGTGCAGGAGATCGCCTCGGCGGTGGACGTTTACCTCAAGGACGCCCGGGCCGCACTCCAGTATCTAAAAGTCCAGGGCCTGGTTTGCCTGGTGGACAAAAAATACACCCTGCGACCGGACCTCGTGGAACTTGCCGCGAACCGCAAGGACGTGGCACCGGGGCAGCCATGAACACCAACACATCCCGGCATCCGGCGCCCGGGTGTGCGCCGCCCCCGGGCCAGCCGCCCCCCGTTGTTGCTGACAGGACCCCGCAAATGATGTTCAATGGGCGTAAGCAGTTGCGGATGAATTTTGATTGCGACCCCGACCGGAATGGCTGGGGTGCATGAGACGGGACAAGATTTATGCTAACTCATCTCCATTTAAAAAACTTCAAATCCTGGCGGGACACCGGCCCGGTGCCTGCCCGAACACCATGACCGAGCCATTCCACAAATTCCCGCACACCCCCCACCTGCTCTGGCTGGGGGATGGCGCGCCGCGCGAGGACAAGGTGCTGACCCCGGGGGAGGTGGCCGCGTTCCTGACCGGTGAGCTGATCATCGAGGAGAAGGTGGATGGTGCAAACATGGGGCTTTCCCTGGGACCCGATGGCCGGGTGCGCGCCCAAAGCCGGGGCAATTACCTGGCCCCGGGCCGTTGCCACGCCCAATGGAATCCCCTCTGGCCATGGCTGGCCGAACGCCGCGGGCAGCTGGAGGCGCGGGCAAAAGTGGCGAGTGCCGGATTCAAACAACAGATTGAGGAACACTGGACCCGGCGCGGTGTGACCCCCAACCAACGGCTGGAGGTTGCCGCCTGACCGGGATCCGGAGTGGGCAACCCCGCGCATTCATATCGTGTCCGACCCCCTATACAACATCGGCCAGTGGCTCTGGAGCATCGAACACCGGCAGGCCTGCAAGGTGGTCGAAGTCTCCCACCTCTGGGATGAAGCCACCTACCACGTCTGGCTGCCGGGTGCTGACACCGTGTTGCGGGCCACTCACGACCGGCTCGGGACCATTGAAGCCGCGGAAGCGGACCTCCCGGCGAGGATCCGCTACGTCCTGTATGCGGCACACATCACAAACCTGCTGAGCGAGGATGTGCTGCTGGCACCGGCGACCGCATCGGTCATCCCCCTGCCACACCAGTTGAAGGCGTTGCGGAGGGCGGTTTCCCAGGACCGTGTCCGTTTCCTTCTGGCGGATGAGGTTGGGCTCGGGAAGACCATCGAGGCGGGTCTCATTATGCGGGAATTGAAGCTGCGCGGGTTTGTGCGGCGCGTGCTGATTCTGGCCCCAAAAGGGCTCGTGACCCAGTGGCTGGCGGAGATGCAGACCCATTTCGGTGAGGAGTTCCGGTTCTTCTCCCCGCCCGACTTCACCGCCTACCGCCGGATCTCCTCGAGTGAAAATGTCTGGCGCTCGTTCGACCAGGTGGTCTGCTCGCTGGACTCGGTGAAGCCGCTCGAAACCCGCCAGGGCTGGTCCCAGGCGGAGATCAACGAGTTCAACAAGGAGCGCTTCGAGGATCTCATCACTGCCGGGTGGGACCTGATCATTGTGGACGAGTCCCACCGGATCGGCGGGAGTTCCGAGCAGGTGGCCCGCCACCAGCTGGGGCGGGGCCTTTCCGAGGCGAGCCCTTATCTGCTGCTGCTCTCCGCCACGCCGCACCAGGGCAAGACGGACGCATTCCACCGGCTCGTCTCTCTTCTGGACCGGACCGCCTTTCCCGAGCCGGGAAGTGTGACCCGTGACCGCATCCTGCCCTACGTGATCCGGACGGAGAAGCGCCAGGCGATCGATGCCGAAGGGAATCCACTGTTCAAGCCCCGCATCACGAAGCTCGCCGCGGTGGGCTGGGTGGGTCACGAGGACCAGAAGGCCCTTTACGATGCCGTGACCGAATATGCCCGGGAGGGCTACAACCAGGCCATGCTGGAGAAGAAGACCTATGTGGGTTTCCTGATGATTCTCATGCAGCGGCTGGTCACAAGCTCCACCCGCGCCATCATCACCACCCTCGAAAAGCGCCTGGCAGCCCTTCAGGAGTCGGGGGGCCAGACCTCCCCAATGCCGTCTGCGGCGGAGATGGAATGGAATGAACTGGATGGGCAGGACCAGCTGGAAGCATTCCTGAAGGCCCGCCTCTCCGCGATGAACAATGAGCGGGCGGAGGTGCAGTTGCTGCTCGCAGCGGCCCGCAAGGTGGAAGCCCGTGGCCCCGATGCCAAGGCTGAAGCACTCCTGGAGTGGGTTTACAAATTCCAGCAGGAGGAGGGAAATCCGGACGTCAAACTGCTGGTGTTCACGGAGTTTGTCCCGACCCAGGAGATGCTGGCCGAATTCCTGCGGGCGCGCGGGATCTCCGTGGCCTGCCTGAACGGCACCATGAGCATGCAGGAACGGCAGAAGGTGCAGCAGGCCTTCGCGGGGGATGTCCGCATTCTGATCTCCACCGATGCCGGTGGGGAGGGCCTGAATCTCCAGTTCTGCCATATCATCCTCAATTTCGACATCCCCTGGAACCCGATGCGCCTGGAGCAGCGCATTGGCCGGGTGGACCGGATCGGCCAGAAATCGGTCGTGCGCGCCATCAACTTCCTGTTTGATGACAGTGTCGAATTCCGGGTCCGCGAGGTGCTGGAACAGAAGCTCTCTGTCATCCTCGAGGAGTTCGGCGTGGACAAGACGAGCGATGTGCTCGACTCCGCCGAGGCCGCCGACATGTTCGACACGCTTTACGTGGAGGCGCTCACCCACCCGGACCGACTCCCGCAGGCTGCCGACCAGCTGGCGCAAACCATCAAGGCCCGCGCTGCCGAGGCCCACGGCAAAAACTCCCTGATCTCCAGCTCCGGCACCGTCTCCCCGGCGGATGCCGCAGGGGCCATCAACCACCCGCTCTCCAACTGGGTCGAGCGGATGACCGAAAACTACCTCGACACCTTCGGCGGCAAATACGAGGCCGAACTCGACACCATCCGCATCCAGTGGCCCGGGGAAAAAGCCATGCGACCCTACGCACTGCCCACACGCACGGCAGCAGCGCCACCGGGATCCGAGTTGCTCCGCATCGACCACCCCAAGGTGCGGGGAATCCTCTCCCGCCTGACGCGGCATGTGCCCGGGATGCCCGTGCCACGGATCCGGCTTCCATCCCTGCCCACCACCATCTCCGGGATGTGGTCCCTCTGGGAGGTAACCATGGTGACCCGGGACCGACAAAAGCGCCGGATGATGCCCCTGTTCATACACGATGACGGGCGGATGCTCGCCCCGACCGCCAGGTTCCTCTGGGACCAGCTTTGTATTGAGCCGTGGCGGGCTGACAGCGCCCCGCCCGAGCCGCTGAGTGAGGAAGTCTGCCACGCCACCGAGGCTCTTGCCCGGGAGCATTGCCGCGACATCTACCTTGATATGCGCCAGAAACACCTGGCCATGCTCCAAATTGAAAAGCAGAACGCCGATTTCAGCTTCCGCTCCCGCCGCAAAATGCTTCAGAGTGTGGGCCTGCCGGAGGTCCGCGATTACCGGCTCCGGATGCTCGCCGCCGAGGAGGCCCGGTGGGCCGAGGACTTCCGCAGGCAAGGCCAGGTCCAGCCACAACTCACCCCACTCCTGTTTCTCCGGATCCCATGACCACGCATCCACTTCCATCCCTGCGGGACGGCACACATCCGCCGCGATGTTCCCGGGGCTGCGCGACACCGGTTGGAAAACCACTCTGCCCGTGCCGCCCGATGGCACGCCTGTCTTATGTCTGAATGGCGCGATGAAATTGTGAGGCGCTTCGTGCCCCGGGTGGCGCGAATCACAGCCGTCTCCGATCCCGATGGGCTGCTTCGTGATCCGGCAATCTTCGCAGCCATCGAGGCCCGGGGATTTTCGATTGTCCAGTTCGAGGATTCGGTGCTCTTCCGCTACGATTACGAAAGCCGCTTTCGCAGGATCTGGGACACGGGTGGGGAGGCGGAGCTGGTGGTGGTTTTCAAGCCCGGTGAGCACGAGTTCACAACCCTGCCTGCGGATGTGCTGGCCAATGCCCGGCAGCTGGCATTCTCCCTCAAGGATATCTTCCCCAAGCTTTCCTATGACGTCCTCTGCCAGTTGGAGACCCTCCATTTCGACGCGCTCCACGACGCGCAGAAGCAGCATGCCCCGCTGCCGCACGACGACGCGCAGACCCGCAGCTTCGTCCTGCGCCACGTCTTCGGAATCGAGCCCACGGTTATCAAATCCATCCCGGACCTGCTCCGGATGCTCTGCCAGCTCCACTACAGCAAGACATCGCTCCCGCCGATGCTGGAAGCGCATCTGGTCTCCGCCCTGCACGGCAAATCCAACTTCGACGACTGGCCCCTCGGAAGCATTGTTCCAAGCCGGGCATCGTTCTGGGAATTCCTGAACGAACGGTGGCCCATCTTCGTCAGCAGCATGACAGCCGGAGAGTCCGCCTTCCGCGAGCACCGGACCGAACTCAAGCACCGGGGCCCGGCACTCCTCCCCTTTGAGCATGACGATGTCCGCGTTTACATCGGCAGCCTGTTCGAGGACGGTCTTCTCACCCCCGTGGAATGGGGATCGACCCCGGAAATCGAGAGGAACTGGAAACGGGTGGGCCTGTTCGGAAGCCGGGAAGAAAACACAGACCTCCGGTTTGATGAACTGCTGAAGCACCTCCGGAAAGAGTGCCCCGGCAAGGATTCCACTCCGCAGAACTGGCTGGCCTACGCCTACCGTTATGGCCGGGCGAATGTGCTGTGGACCCAGATCTCTCCCGCAGCCCGCAGCCACTTCCAAAATCAGTTCCCCGCGCTCCGCAGCCACGTAAACCAGCAGTTTTACAGCTGGATCCTGAACCAGTACTCAGGCCTCTACAACTACCCGGCCAGCAGCCCGCTGATGGTCCACCACATCCCCGGCTTTATTGCCCACCAACTCCTCAACGCCCCCTCAAGGCGGGTCGCCTTCATCCTCGTGGACGGACTGGCCATCGACCAATGGCTCGTCCTCAAGGAATCCCTCCAGAAGGGCGGGCTGCCAGGCGTGATCGAGGAAAATGCCCTGTTCGCGTGGATTCCAACCGTGACTCCAATCTCACGCCAGGCGGCGTTTGCGGGCAGGATCCCCCGCTATTTCGCCGACACCCTCCTGCGCACGGACCGTGACGAAGCCCACTGGAGACAATTCTGGGCCGACCGGGGTCTCACGCCCAACCAGATTGGGTTTGTGTCCATTCCAGGGGACAATGCCGACCTACCGGCGGTGGAGGATGCCATCTCCACCCAGCCGCGGGTTCTGGCAATCACTCTCTACAAGGTGGACAAGATCATGCACGGCATGCAGCTTGGCTCCGTGGGGATGTCCGGACAGGTCCGCACCTGGGCGGAGGAAGGATTTCCCCTGAAGCTCCTAACCCGCCTGCGCGGGCAGGGATTTGATGTTGTGATCTCCGCAGACCATGGCAACACGGAGGCGGTGGGCATCGGAAGCCCGCAGGAGGGAGTCCTGAGCGACAAGCGTGGCGAGCGCTGCCGAATTTACCCCGATCCCACCCTTCGGGCGGCTTGCCTGGCCGCTTACAGCGGCACCCAGGCGTGGGATCACGAGGGGCTGCCCGCAAATACATCCACCCTTCTGGCCCCTGACGCACAGGCCTTTACCCAGAAGGGAACGACCATCCTTTGCCATGGCGGCGCCACGCTTGAGGAGGTTTGCGTTCCCTTCATACACATTCCAGCCCAACGCTGACCAACACATCATGCCCTCGAAAATCGAAATCGCCTTTCGCAGGAAGGTCCGGGCTGTTTGGCTCGACCAGGGGATGGCTCTGGCGGCCGGCAATCTTCCCTGGCAGGATGCCAAGCCAGCCCTGGCAGGGGCGATCGCAGAGGAGAATCCCGGGGCTGAAACCATCCGCAAGGTCCTGGAGCATGTCCGTAGAATCTGGTTTGAGCCTCCCACAGGATGCGAGAGACTCCATGCGGATGCCCTCGAGCTTTACCGCTCCAGAAATTCTGCGGAAGTGCGGTTTCTCCTGAACTGGGGAATGACTGTGGCCGCCTATCCCTTTGTCGGCAGTGTGGCCGAAGCGCTCGGCAGACTCCTCAAACTCCAGCAGCAGGCACACCGCGCCGACATCCAACGTCGGCTGCGGGAGCAGCACGGCGACCGTGATTTCGTCAGCCGCATCACGCGTTACGATGTGAGCAGCTTCCTGGACTGGGGGGTGATACTCGAGGCACGGACCAGATCCGCCATCTACACTGCCGGAACCACTATCTCCCTGAAGAATCCGGGGCAAATTGCCTGGCTGGCGGAGGCTGTCCTCATTTCCAGGCGGGAGAACCAGATGGCACTCTCGCACCTGACAAATCATCCGGTCCTGTTCCCCATCACCCTCCAGAACGTCAGTGCCGCGGCGCTTCGCACTAATCCCCGCATCCACATCGGTCGTCAGAGTCTGAACGAGGAGGTGGTGTCCCTGCACAGCGGACCGTCGGCCGCCACCTGATGACAGGCAGCGGCCGGTTCACCGGTCCAACACCTTACATCTGCAGCCAGGCGAGAACATCCTCGTCCACATCCAGCGTGGAGCCCTCGTCGTGAAGCCGTTTGAGTTCATCCTGCGCATCGGAATACCCCTGCCGGGCTGCCTTCAGAAACCACGAGACAGCCGCTGTTTGATCCGCCTCAACGCCTTCCCCGCTCAAATAAATCGTTCCAAGCGTGTATTGGGCATCGGCGTCCCCCCTCTCGGCAGCCTGACGGTACCAATTGAGGGCGGTTGCGTCGCTCCGCCTCACACCCTCCCCGTTCTGATACATCGTGCCCAAATTGTATTGG
>CAIWMU010000082.1 GCA_903913865.1 uncultured Verrucomicrobia subdivision 3 bacterium | reverse complement strand
CTCCCCAAGTGATGCGTCGGCAAACGGCTCGGTCTTCGGAACCACAACCATCAGGGAACTGCCACACTCCGAGCAGAACTTCCCGGTAAGGGTTTGCACCGGATGCGCGTTGGGGCAGTCACGGTTCGTGCACTGGGGCCCCGCATGCTCCTCATGCCGCAACACCAGCCGGGTGCCGCATTCAGAGCAATATTTTCCAGCCATTTCCCGGCCTTTCGCCGGACATCCATCCTCGTTGCAAAGTCTCATATTAGTGATGTGGGGTTGCTGTCGTTCGATTCGTTTGTGGGGGTTTCATGTTCTCGACGACGCCGCAAGTGCCGCTGCCCCCATAAGGTGGGGGCGGGAACTCTGAAGTCCCGCGTTGGGGCAGTCTCGCCAGAAACATGTTTATTGCAGTTCATGCGAACTTCGGACCAGCCCGGGCTCCCGCACATTCCGCTGGTGCGAACCTCAAGGTCCCGACTGTTCCGATGATGCGACCACCTTCCACGATGCCCGGCTTCAGGTCAACAAAATACATATTGCACAGATATTTACCAGATTACCGCATTGCGCGGTAAATTTTCACTCAGAGCGGCATGCCCCTTCCCGGGCCTCCGCCGCCATTCCCCGGCCCGGCTCGTTCAACCCGGCCGCCCAACCACGCGGACCGACTGGATCTGGAAAATTCGCGACCTTCCGGGCTGGTGGGGATCGCCCCTTGGCCTTTAGCCTCGAGCACCGGACCACAAGGCCCACCCGAAAGCGGTCTGAGGCAGAGTCCCCCCACCTTGGGGGAATGCGTCCCGGGACTCGCCACCTCAACGGGACCATCCAACCGGTTCGATCCCATGTCCGACCATCGGTCAGGAGAATCCTTGCCATCGATATGAGGTCCGGATTTTTGGACGGGTCTCAGTTTCCACTGCCCCCGACGCCATAATGATCTACATCTGCCCGGTTTCGGGAGGTTTGCTACCGGACGCTCGGTTTCACCCATCGCCCCGTGGACCATGCTCCCCGGATCCGGGATTCATTCCCCTGACTCGAACCTGGGCAACGACCGGATGAACCGGTACTGTTTTTGAAAACTCCCCCCGACCAATGAGTGTCGTCCAGGGCCCGACCGCCGCGACCGCGCCCCCCCCGCCCCCCTTCTACGGGACAAAACGGGACACGCATCGTTCCCATTGGTGCATCATCGTGCGAGCCTGCCCGTTTCCGCCCCCTGGAAGACCATCAATTTTGTACAATGCCAGCCGCACCACAACGCACATTCGCGCACGATCACGCATATTGACTATAGTCCGCGTCTAGGTTCAACTCCCGCCGCCTCCACCAATTTCCACGGCCCTGTCCCGGCTCCTCCCGTCCCTACGGGACAGATACGGGACAGGAGTCTGCGATTCCTGCGCTATTCCCGGAATCAAGCATGCCCCTGCCAAACACCCGAATGGCATGAACTTCGTGATTGTTCCAGACCGCATTTCCAACGCCTCCGGTGGTTGTCTGGAAGTTTATGATCCTCACGGCAACATAGCCCAGAGCCTCGAATGAAAATGAAGTGAGCCTCCGATCCAATGGAATCTCCCGCGACATCCTGTCCGACGCTAAAGGAGCCAAAAGCGGACAACCTGGTTGCCCCGTTAAGCAAATTACTGCACGGGTAATTAGTGTCCAATCAAGAACCAGCCCTCGCGGCCTGGGGCCTCGACGGTTACCGGTGAACACCTGCCATGCTGGATAAACGAAACAGCAGGTTCGGTTGGTGGTGGAGTCGGCGCGCCCCGTTGTTGCTGACATGCCCCATGAAATCATGTTAAATGGGCGGCAGCAGTTGCGGATGAGCTGCGGCAAAGCTGTGGTGCACAACGGCATGGATGGAGGCCGGGATGGCCATCAAAACATATGATAAAAGAGATTCGGCTGGAGAATTGGAAAAGCTTCCCAAAAGCGACCCTGTTTTTGGACCCGCTGACGATCCTGATCGGCACCAACGCCGCTGGCAAGTCCAACGTGCTCGATGCGCTGGACTTCCTGGCGCAGATCGCCCAGGGCAGGGAGATCGCATCAATCCTGCAGAGCGATCCCAAGGCCCTCACGTTCCGTGGCGGGGCGGAATGGGCGGCGCTGAAGCCGGAAAAGTCTTTCACCCTCTCGGCGCTGGTGGAGGGGGATGGGGAGAAGATGGATTACCTCTACAGCATCACCGTCCAGACATCGCCCAAGCCGAAGCTGCTGGCCGAGTCCCTCCTGCAGGTAAAATACCCCACACGCGCCAAGGCCAAACTGAAGACGCTCAGGCTGTTCTGGACTGAGGAGTGCGGGAGCGATGCTCCCGCGATCAGTGCCCGGCTCTACAACCTGACCAAGGGAACCCCCCGTGAGGTGCAGCGAAGTTCCTCTGTTCTAAGCCAGCTCAAGCTGTCCACCTCCTCCCTGCGCAAGGAAATTGGCGATGGCATCCAGTGCGTGCTGCGGGCTTTGAACAATATCTTCATATTGAACCCGATCCCCTCCCACATGCGCTACTTCAGCCCCCTGGCTGAGAAGCTGGCGAACGACGCATCCAACATTGCCGGTGTTCTGGCCGCCCTGCCGGACAAGGAGCGGGCCTCCATTGAGTCCACCCTGCAACGCTACGTGCAAAGCCTTCCGGAAAAGGACATCCAGCGGGTTTGGACCGAAAAGGTCGGCCCCTTCGAGAACGACGCGGTTTTGCTGTGTGAGGAGGCCTGGAAAAACAATCAACATCCCACAAAGGTGGATGCCCGGGCGATGTCCGATGGAACCCTGCGGTTCCTGGCCATTCTGACAGCCCTGCTGACGCTTCCCGAGAGGTCCCAGCTTCTGATTGAGGAGGTGGACAACGGCCTGCACCCATCCCGCTCTGACATGTTGATCCGGATGCTCCTTGCGGTGGGTGCGGAGCGGCACATTGATGTGCTCGCATCCACACACAACCCGGCCCTTCTGAACCGGCTCGGCCCGGACATGGTTCCCTTCGTGGTGGTGGCCCACAGGGATCCGCAAACCGGCTTCAGCGACCTGACCCTGCTGGAGGATGTCGGCAACCTGCCAAAATTGATGGCATCAGGTCCGCTGGGCGAACTTACAGCCAGTGGGGCACTCGAACGTTCGCTCAAGGCAAAAGGAGGGACCAATGCCCGGTAGAAACGTGATGATCCTGGACACCTCCGTCCTCTGCGTCTGGCTCAAGGTGCCTGGCAAGGAAACCTGTGGTTCCGGCAATTCCTGCCTCGATTTCATAAAAGTGGATCACGAGATCAAGGCAGCAATCCATACCCAATACACCCTGGTGCTGCCCCTGGCATCCATCATCGAGACCGGTAATCACATCGCCCAGGCACCGGAGCGGCGGCACGAGCGGGCCACGGACCTGGCGGCCTTGATGCAGCTGGTCGCCGGTGAGGCAACCCCCTGGGCCGCCTTCAGTGACCAGCAAACTCTCTGGTCTGCCGAAGGACTCAGGAGCCTGGCCGCACAATGGCCCAATCTCGCGGCAACAAGGCTCTCCATTGGGGATGCCACCATTTCGCAAGTGGCCGATTACTACGCCAAAATGGGTTACAAGGTGGAGATCTACACCGGGGATGGAGGGCTGAAGGAACACCACCTGGCCACCTCCCCACCCAAACCGCGCCGTCGAAAGTGATCGAGGAGAGCGGGAGCTGCGCACACTCCTCCGCTGCTCTGAACCGCATCCCTGAACCGAACACCATGGCCGAGCCATTCCACAAATTCCCGCACACACCCCACCTGCTCTGGCTGGGGGATGGCGCACCGCGCGAGGACAAGGTGCTGACCCCGGGGGAGGCGGCCGCGTTCCTGGCCGGTGAGCTGATCATCGAGGAAAAGGTGGATGGTGCAAACATGGGGCTTTCCCTCGGACCCGATGGCCGGGTGCGCGCCCAAAGCCGGGGCAACTACCTGGCCCCGGGCCGTTGCCACGCCCAATGGAATCCCCTCTGGCCATGGCTGGCCGAACGCCGCGGGCAGCTGGAGGGGGCGCTCCAGGGGGGCTTGATGCTGTTTGGGGAATGGTGCCATGCGCGGCACACTGTTCCCTATGATGCCCTCCCCGACTGGTTCCTGGGCTTCGACATCTTCGAACCGGCCACGAACCGGTTCTGGTCCGTGGACCGCCGGAATGCCCTGCTGGCGGAATGCGGCCTGGTTCACATCCCCGAGGTGCGAAGGGGAAGGATCACCTTGAAGCAGATTCCCCCCCTTCTGGTCCAGTCAGCCGTGGGCCGGGTCCCGATGGAGGGCTTGTATTTCCGCCGGGAACGGGACGACCTGCTGGAGGCGCGGGCAAAAGTGGTGAGTGCCGGATTCAAACAACAGATCGAGGAACACTGGACCCGGCGCGGTGTGGTCCCCAACCTCCACATCCCGACCGAACGCTGACCAACACCTCATCCGGTCCTGTTCCCCATCACCCTCCGGAACGTCAGTGCCGTGGCGCTTCGCAACAATCCCCGCATCCACACCGGTCCCCAGTGTCTGAACGAGGAGGTGGTGTCCCTGCACAGCGAACCGTCGGCCGCCACCTGATGACAGGCAGCGGCCGGTTCACCGGTCCAACACCTTACATCTGCAGCCAGCCGAGAACATCCTCGTCCACATCCAGCGTGGAGCCCTCGTCGTGAAGCCGTTTGAGTTCATCCTGCGCATCGGAATACCCCTGCCGGGCGGCTTTCAGAAACCACGAGACCGCCGTTGTTTCATCCGCTTCAACGCCTTCACCGCTCAAATAAATCGTTCCAAGCGTGTATTGGGCATCGGCGTCCCCCCTCTCGGCAGCCTGACGGTACCAATTGAGGGCGGTTGCGTCGCTCCGCCTCACACCCTCCCCGTTCTGATACATCGTGCCCAAATTGTATTGG
>CAIWMU010000081.1 GCA_903913865.1 uncultured Verrucomicrobia subdivision 3 bacterium | reverse complement strand
ATCCCGGCTTTGCTTGTCGTAGTCCTGGCGGGAACGAACGGCACAACCCCGTTCGGGGTAGGGAACGCGCTGTGTCCTGGACCCGGGGTAGCGCGGCGACCCGCGCAACCCCGGGCTGTGTGGCATAACGCCTTTGGCGTAAGGAATGGTGTGTGTGGGCGTTGACCGGTTTCCCGTTTGTGTGGGAAAATCTCGTGCAGAGGGGCTGAGGCGCTGAGAAGAGAGAATTGGGTTCTCTGCACCTCGGCGTCTCTGCGCGATCAGTTCCCTTCGATGTCTGGCACTCCCGGGCCGATGCGGCCCCTATTGCGTCCTGCCGAATTTCTTTTCCAATTCGCGGTAGTTCATCTCGAGGAGCGTGGGGCGGCCGTGGGGGCAGGTGTAGGGCATGTTGCAGCGGCGCAGGTCTTCGACGAGGTTTTCCAATTCACGCCCTGCCAGGGGATCGTTCGCCTTGACGGCATGGCGGCAGACGGTTTTGGCGATCACATGCTCCCCGAGGCGCAGGGAGTTGACCTGCTGTCCCGCAGCCTTCAGCTCGTCGATCATTTCCAGCACGTAGGCCCGGGCATTGGAGACTTTCGCGAATGGGGGCAGGGCGTCCAGCAGGAAGGTGCGCTCACCAAACTCGCTCAAGCCCACGCCGAGGCGCACGAGGGTGGGAAGTTGTTCCCTGAGGAACTGGGCGTCACGTGCCGGGAGTTCGACGGTCTCCGGCAGCAGCAGCCTTTGAGAGGGGGCGTTGGTGTTTTGCTCCAGGCGACCCAGCATCTGTTCAAACAGGATTCGCTCATGCGCGGCGTGCTGATCCAGCAGAACCATGCCGCGATCCGATTCAAAAACGACGTAGAGCTTCCCCACCACTCCCAGCATTCTGAGTGGCACGTTCAGGAGCGGCACCGGTTCACCCGGTTTGATCACCACTGCGGGAGGGGGCCCAGGTTGCCGGGATGCCGGCGGGGGGGTGCTTCCGGTCTGGTCTGAAACCTGTCTCTGTGGGGAAGGGTTCAGCCCGCCCGGTTGCGCTTCATCCGTTTCGATCCCGACGCCAGCATCGGTTGCAGGCGGGATGGTCACGGGGGTCTGCCGGGCGTGGGACTCGGGGCGGAAACCCATCGGAAGAACCGGCTGGTTTCCGGCCGCAGTGGAAGAAGGTGGTGCGGGCGGGGGACGCAACTCCGGCGGGAGGTTTGGCAGGGAGGGCTGGGTTGCCGGAGTTTCGAACGTGCCGGCTGGTGCGGCCGCTTGTCGCGCATCGAATGAGGGCGGCTGGGCGGCGGGCGGGCCGGGGTTTGGGGCATCCCCGGTCCCTTTGTGGAAGGCGACCAACGCACGGCGGACCCCTTCCGCGACCATCTGGCGGACGTCACGTTCGCGGTGGAACTTCACCTCCCGTTTGGCCGGGTGGATGTTCACATCCACGGCGGAGGGGTCGATTTCCAGAAACAGGCAGCAGACGGGGTAGCGCCCCTTCATCAGGGCGGTGTGGTATCCCTCCATGAGGGCAAAGTTCAATCCACGATTCTCCACCGGGCGGCGGTTGACGAACAGGTGCTGATTTTCCCGCGTTGAACGTGAGACACCCGGGGCACCGATGAATCCCCACAGCCGGAAGGAGGGGGATTCTTTCTCCCCATCAGGCACCACCTCGGCATCCTCCCAGACGGGGAGTTGGGTGGAAAAATCCACAGGAAGCAGCTTCTGTTCATCCCCGTAGAGAGACCGCAAACGCTCACGGAGCGCCGCGAGCCTGGATGCAGGCTGCGGACTGATGGTGATCCCGGGCAACTGCCAGACCACCCGGCCATCCTTCAAAAACGTGAATCCGGTCTCCGGGCTGGCCAGCGCTGCCAGGGCAAGATAATGCTGGATGTGGGCCGCCTCGGTCTCCTCGCTGCGGAGGAACTTGCGCCGTGCGGGCAGGTTGTAGAACAACTGGCGCACCTCAAGAATGGTTCCCGGTGCCGTTCCGGCGGCTTTCACCTCCAGGATTTTTCCCCCGGCGATCTGGATCTGGGTCCCTTCGGGCGATGCATCATCCCGCTCGCGGGTGGTGAGGGTGAACCGGCTCACGCTCGCGATGCTGGGCAGGGCTTCTCCCCGGAAACCCATGGTGGCGATGCTTGAAAGATCCTCGGCGCGGCGGATTTTGCTGGTCGCATGCCGTTCCAGCGAAAGCAGGGCGTCATCCCGGCTCATTCCCATGCCGTCATCCGTCACCCGCACAAGGCTGCGTCCACCGGCCTGAATCTCGACTGTGATCCGGGTCGCCCCCGCATCCATGGAGTTTTCGACCAGTTCCTTGACCACGCTTGCGGGCCGTTCAACCACTTCGCCAGCGGCAATCTGGTTGGCAACCTGTTCGGACAGGAGTTTGACACGATTCATGGCTGGAAAAGGGGCGCGGTTCGACCTTCCCCAAAGTGCCGTCCGGTGGTGGAAGTCCGGCGGGCATTCCCGGAAAAGCTCTCCGGAGGGTGTTCAGATCCCCATCCGGGCACCGATGGTTTGTTCACTTCGAGGTTCACTACAACCGCAGGTTACAGGAACAAAACCCCTTGGCAACCCCCACACCCCGGGTGGTTGGGGGGCGGGTGTGGTTTCACGGGTGCGGTTGATTTGAGGAGGGGATCCATGGGGGGGTGGTGGAATTGCGGTTCGACGGCAACTGCTCACCTCTGGAGGCAACTCTCCGGAGTCCCGCAAGTTGGAGGTTGCTCCAGCACCAACCGTGCGGCTTCATTCCAGCCCATGGCATCGCCATAGGAATAGGGCATCGACATGAATGGAGGGCTGAAAGCCCGGTTTCATGTCCGGAGTTCGTGGCCGGAACCGATGGATCGGGCCTTCAGCCCTCGAATTTAACATTTGCGGGCCAAAACCTGGCGCGGTACCCCAGGCTGGTATCAAGCCGCGCCGTTGGCGCTGGGGAGGGGGGAGAGCCGCGAATGGACGCGAATGGGGGGAGGCGTGGACGGATGGGCGTTGCCCGATTGTGCGGGGCGGGGGAAACCCCTTGCGGATGGGCGATGACCGATTTCCCGCGCCAGGGGTCAGTGCCGTCACTTTTTTTACACGACAAAAAAAGTGAGAACTGACCCCATGGCGCTCGGGTGTTTACGACTTCACAACTCAGGGGGCTGGCATGTTTGCCGCGCCAACGGCGCAGAATGAGAAAGCCCAGGCCAGCGGACTGGGTATCGGCCATAATAATGGAACCGGAGGGCTGAAGGCCCGATATGACCCAGGCATTCGGGATTCGCAGAATGATGCCGGGCCTTCAGCCCTCGAATTTATCATTCGCGGGCCAAAACCTGGGGCGGTACACCAGGCTGGGATGGGGCCGGGCCGGTGGCCCTGAGATACCGCAGCACTACACACTCCACCCGGTTATCGTTCGCACAGTAAAAGAGCCGGGGGGGGCCAGGGGCATGATGGCACACGGACCGCCACCCGGTGGTAGGCCTGAACTCTGCATTGGGTTGCCAAAGCCCGGTGTTCTGCTAATCGTAGCTGGTGCAGTATTTTGTCCAGCGCAGCGAGTTGCGCGATCTCTACGAGAAAGTTTCCGCCGGCGAACGCATCAGCGAGGCCGACGCCCTGCGGTTGTTCAAGAGCAGGGATCTGAATGTCCTGGGGGCGATTGCCGATCTGGCCTGCCGCCGCAGGAACGGCATGCGGGCCAGCTTTATCGTTAACCGCTACATCAACTACTCCAATTATTGCATCCTTAGCTGCCAATTCTGCTCTTTTGCCCGCAAAAAGCGGGATGCGGATGGGTTTCAACTCAGCATTGAGGAGATCGTGGCCAAGGCGAGGGAGGCACTGGGTGTCGGGGTCACCGAACTTCACATCGTCGGCGGACTGCATCCGAGCCTGCCATTCAGCTATTACATAGACATGCTGAAGGCCCTCAGGGCGGTCGATTCCCGGCTCCAGTTGAAGTGCTTCACGGCGATTGAGATCCTTCATCTGGCCTGGCTCGCCCGGAAAACGACCGTCGAAACTCTGACTGAACTCAAGGCGGCCGGACTCGACGCCCTCACGGGCGGCGGGGCGGAGATCTTTCGCAAAGAGGTCCGGGAGCAGATCGCGCGGGGAAAGGAATCTGCGGAGGAATATCTGGCGGTTCACCGTGCCTGGCACCAGCTTGGCGGGCGAAGCACTTGCACCATGCTCTACGGCCATGTGGAATCGCTGGAGGACCGCGTGGACCACCTCCGGCAGTTGCGCGGATTGCAGGATGAAACGGGTGGTTTTGTCGGTTTCGTTCCCCTGCCGTATCAACCGGAGAATAACGACATCCCGGTTCACCGGCCGCCCACGGGGTTTGATTCCCTCCGGACCATTGCGGTCAGCCGGATTTATCTGGATAACATTTCCCACATCACCGCCTATTGGGTGGGCCTCGGCATGAAGCTGGCGCAGGTCGCCTTGAGCCACGGGGCCGATGACCTGCACGGGACGATCATTGAGGAGCACATCTTCCACATGGCCGGTGCCACCACGCCGCAACTCCAGACCGAGGCGGACATGGTCCGGGCCATCCGGGATGCCGGGTTTGAGCCTGTCCAGCGCAACACCTTTTACGAACCGCTCAAGGCATGGGCGGCGGGCGATCACCCCCAAACCGCATGACCGGGCCTGACGACCAACCGAAGCTGCGCATGGCCTCGCGGGAGACTGCCGAGGATGTCGCTCAACGCGTCCAGCGGGAGCAGCGGGCCGGGCAGCGTCAGCGGGAGAGCGAACTTCAGAACTCCCTCGCACCCTTTCGGGTCGGGTCGGTCGGCTACCTGAATGCCGTTCCCCTGACCCGGGGAATTGAGGATGAGGTGCTGTTCGACGTTCCCTCCCGGCTTGCCGAGTTGTTGCGGGAGGATCAGCTGGATGCCGCGCTTGTCAGCATCGTCGAGGTGCTGTTCAGCAACCGTTACGAAGTCCTTGATGGTGTGGCCATTGCCTCACTGGGGGAGGTCCGGAGCGTGCTGCTCGCCCACAGAAAGCCGCTTTCTGAGATCCGCGAGGTTTACTGCGACACCGCGTCCCTGACGAGCGTGGAACTGCTTCGGGTCCTTCTGGCGGAGCAGGGTCTCAAGCCGGAGTTCAAGCGCCTGCAGAGTTACGATTTCTCAGCCCTTCCCGATTACACCCTCCTGATCGGCGACCGGGCGCTGGATTTCGCACTGGGTCTGCCATCCGCAGCTCCCGGGAATGAAGCCTGCTGTCCCGCCGCGGCTTCGCACCAGATCTGGGACCTTGGCGCTGCCTGGTTTGAGATGACCGGGCTCCCGTTCGTTTATGCCGTCTGGGCCCTGCGTTCGGGGATCGAAAACGCATCCCTGCGTCGGCAACTGCATGAGGCCCATGCCTTTGGTCAGGAAACCCTCGACCACATCATCCGCACCCGGACGGAATACGATTACGATTTTCGTCAGGACTACCTGGGTTGGCACATCCATTACCACCTTGGGGCCGATGAAAAGCGTGGAATCCGCAAGTTCATTGAACTGCTGCGCAAGCATGGCAGCCGGCCGGTTTTCGAGCCGAAATACGTCTGATCGGGGCTTCCAGACTGGCACTCTGAATCCCGCGATCGCATCCCGGTTTGCGGGAACCTTGAAAGACTCCCGGATCGAGAAGTGCCAACACTTCCCAAGCCACCGAGTGGGGGAACCAAAATTCCAGTTTCGCGGGTCGTGGATGGCCAAAATGGGATTGCTAACCGGAACACAATCCCGTCTAATAAATGATCTGAATGGTAAATTCGTTCGCGGCATCGCGCGCGGCAGTGGTCTATGCGCTGGTTCTGCCCGTCGCTGTGCTGGTCGGCTTTTTTTTGGCTGACCCCACGGCTTACGGGAGTATTGCCATTTTCCTGATCATTGGCGGTGTGCTGGCGGTGCCGATCTTGATGCGCTGGCACCATCCCATCCTGATCCTATCCTGGAATGCCGCCATCAACCCCTTCTTCCTGCCCGGTCGGCCCTATCTCTGGATGTTGATGTCCGGTTGCAGCCTGTTTTTCGCCATCGTGGACCGCACAGTGGATCCTGACAGGAAACTGAGCCAGGTTCCCTCCCTCACGAAGCCGCTCCTGTTTCTACTGGTTGTCGTCCTGGCAACGGGACTGATGCGTGGGGGATTTGGGTCGCAGGCACTCGGCTCCCAAACCTATGGTGGCAAGGGTTACTATTACATTGTTGCGGCCGTGGCCGGTTACTTTGCCCTCTCCACCCAGCGGATTCCCGTCGAGAGGGCGGGGATCTTGACCGGTCTGTTCTTCCTTTCAGGGGTAACCGCCCTCATACCGAACATCACTTATGCGATAGGTTCCGGCACGAGCTTCCTTTTTTACCTTTTCCCGCCCGAATATGCCATGGAACAGGCGTCGGCCGATTACTCCCTTGTGAGTAACATCTTCCGTATTTTTGGTCTGAGCGTGGCCTCCACGGCCCTTTACTGCTGGGTGGTGGCGAATTATGGCCTGGGAAATGTTCTCACGATCCATCGTCCCTGGCGCTTGGGAATCTTCCTTCTAGCCTGGATCGGTTGCGCCTTTTGCGGGTTCCGCTCCATCCTCATTCAGTTCTTTCTGCTGTTTACTGTGCAATTCTGGATGGAAGGGCTCTTTCGGACCCGGATTCTTCCCGTGCTGTTGGGATTGGGACTGGTCACCGGCGCGCTGGTGATTCATCAGTCGGACCAGATGCCGCTGGTGGTTCAGCGGACCCTGAGCTTCTTGCCCATCAAGGTGAGTCCCCTTGCCCGTGAGAGTGCCGATTCCTCCCTCGAATGGCGTCTTGAGATGTGGAACATCATGATGCCGGAGATTCCGAGATACCTGCTTTTGGGCAAGGGTTACGGGGTAGATGCCACCGACATCGCGATCAACTCCCAGCGGGGGATCAATAACACCCTCGACACGGCGATACAGGGCGGGGATTATCATAGCGGTCCGCTTTCCCTGATCATCCCCTTTGGAATATGGGGGGTGCTGGCGGTTCTCTGGTTCTGGACAGCCCTGTTTCGCTACCTGCTCTGGAATTACCGGCAGGGGCATCCGGACCTTGCCAGGATCAACACCTTCCTTCTGGTCCTGTTTATTGTGAAGGTTCTGTTCTTTCTTTTTGTTTTCGGAGGATTTTATTCAGACATCTATGTTTTTGCAGGAATAGCAGGTCTGAGTGTCAGTTTGAACGGCCCCTTGACGCGGGAACGGGAGGCTGAAGTGGTTGAGGAACCGGATGTCTGGGCCATGGCGCCCAGGCGCACTTGAAAGAGAGAATGAAAAATGAATGACTTTCGCTCAATGCTGAGGAGTTTTATGACTCTGGCGGTCGCCCTGCCGATGGCGATCGTGATCGGCTACATGCTGGCGACCGGTGCGTCCAATCCCGACTACGTCACAGTCCTGACATTGGTTCTCGTGGTGTTTGTTCTCATGATACCCTACCTCCTCAAGAACCACCATCTCTGGCTCATCTTCAGTTGGAACATGACCACGTTGGTTTTCATCCTTCCAGGGAGGCCCAATCTATGGCTTGTGATGGCCTTTGTGAGCCTCGGGTTCGTCATTCTTCAGCGTGCAATCGATCCGAACAAAAAACTGACCAACTCCCCCTCGATAATCTGGCCCTTGATGGTGTTGGGTATCATAGTGGTTCTGACCGCCATTTACCGCGGTGGGTTCGGCCTGAGGTCCATGGGTTCGGACGCAGTGGGTGGCCGCCGCTATTTGATGATTCTGGGTGCAATTGCCGGCTACATCGCGATGTCCGGCCGCCAGATTCCGAAGGACAAGGTTTGGCTATATGTGGGACTCTTCTTCCTCGGGGGACTCACCAACCTGATGGCCGACGCCCTGCCCTTCATTCCTCAGTCGATGTGGTTCATTTTCTGGATGTTCCCCGTGGACAAAAACCCCTTTGGCGCACCAGAAGCGATGACCGAAGGCATTGGTCGCTATTACGGGTTGACGGTTGGTTGTCTTTGCTTCTGTTATTACCTGATGGCCCGTTATGGCATTCGGGGGATGCTGGAAGGAAGGAAGATATGGCGCTTTGGCCTGCTGATGCTTGTTGGAGCGGTGAGTTTGTTCGGTGGGTTTCGATCGTTTTTCATTCTCGCCACGTTCACCTTCCTGTTTCACTTTTACTTTGAAGGCATGCTGCGGTCCAGATACACACCCTTCCTGATCGGTTTTGCAATCCTTGCAGCAACGTTCGGAGCGGTCTTTCCCCAACAGCTCCCCATGAGCGTGCAGCGTGCCATCAGTTTTTTACCTATCGATGTGAGTCCAGCGGCGCGTATGGATGCACTTGCCTCAACAGAATGGAGGGAAAGAATGTGGAAATCGCTTAGCCCAGAGGTTGACGAATACATGATCATTGGCAAGGGCTATACGATGAACGGCAGTGAGTTGGACCTGCTGGCAAAACTTGCGGAGAATAGCACTGATAAGAGCGCTGAGCTGGCAAGCATGGCTGGGGACTATCACAACGGCCCTCTCTCGGTCCAGATTCCATTCGGCATGTTTGGTAGCGCTGCTTTCCTCTGGTTCTTTCTTGCCGCGTTCCGGGGGCTCTACTTCAACTGGCGTTATGGTGATGTGGATCTCGTTCACGTGAACTCGCTTCTTCTAGCCCTGTTTTTTGCCCGTGGAGTTCTCTTTTTCGTCATTTTCGGCGGGTTCTACGGTGACATCGCCAACTTTGTTGGACTGATCGGTTTCAGTGTGAGTCTGAACGGGGGCATTCGGACGCCGGTTTACGAGCCGGTGGTTGTCCGGCAGGCCGCAGTGGCCCGGCCCCGGATTCCCATGCCCCAACTTCCCCGATCGATCTGATCCCTGTTTATGTCCATCGCGCGATACCTGCTGAGTTTGGTGGAAGGCCCCCTCAAGGAGCGGGCGATCAAGCGCTTGGCCTCGCAACAGCCACAGCATCCCTTCAACCGTGAGAATTGGGGTCGGAGCCTCACCGATCCCACCGGAGCCTACGAGGATGCTGTCCGTCATTTCTATCACACCCTACCGCAGCCTCTGAGGGATCACCGCGTCTATTTTTACGGCACCCCGGGCAAGCGCCGGGGGTTTGGTGAGCACGCGTTCCACACCCTGTGGAATGGCTTGTTGAACGACATCAAGCCGAAGAGCTTTCTTGAGATCGGGGTGTTTCGGGGGCAGGTCATCAGCCTTGTTGCCCTGTGGGCGAAGATCAACGGGCAGGCTCTTCAGGTGTGTGGAATCTCCCCTTTCTCGGAGGCCGGGGATGCCGTATCCAAATATCAGGGCGGCTTGGATTACCATGAGGATACCCTCAAGAATTTTGCCCATTTCCAACTTCCTGTTCCCGAACTGGTGAAGGCTTATTCAACAGACCCCGGCGCCAAGGCCCGGATCGCCTCGCAAACCTGGGATTTGATCTACATTGACGGCAACCACGACTATGACGTGGCGCGCCAGGACTGGGAGGTTTGCTCCCGTGCCGTGCGTCCGGGCGGTCTGATTGTGCTGGATGATTCCGGGCTCTCCACCAGCTACCAGCCGCCCCGGTTTGCCTCCAGGGGGCATCCTGGCCCCTCCAAACTGGCCACAGAGATTGACCGGAAGAAATTCGTTGAGGTGTTGCAGGTGGGGCACAACCGGGTTTTCGAGAAGAAGTGAACTTGTGTGCGGATGGGAGTGATTCGCAGATGGGAGGGGGATCCTTTTGACGGAATCTGGGTTTAATTGCCTGATGGGCTCACACGAAGCCACGAAGGCACGAAGAAGGGAGGAAAAGTAGACTGGCCCGGAGTCTAAAGGCCTTCGTGGGATTCATTCGTTGGTGATGGGTCCACCTCGCGAAAATCGTGAACTTCGTCATCTGGAGGCCCCCCAGACTCCTCCATACATCTGATGGATAGGTGCTGCGCCCTGCCCGCGATTCCCTCTTTTCCCTTGCCAGCGGGCTTCCCATTCGGGCATTTTCCGACATGGCACAGACCAAAGATTCTGACAGTTTGGACAACCGATTTTACAAGTCGGCAGATGAATTTTTTACCGCCGACACCTCCACGGGGCTGACGTTCGACGATCTGACCCTTGCAACCCTCTACTCGGAGGTTCTGCCACGGGATACCCAGCTGGAGACAACCCTCGCGGAGGGGCTGCAACTCAGCATTCCGGTGGTTTCGGCGGACATGGACACTGTCACGGAATCGCGGATGGCGATTGCGATGGCGCTGAACGGGGGGCTGGGCCTGATCCACTACAACATGCCGGAGAAGGAGCAACTTTCGGAGGTTGGCCGGGTGAAGAACCATGTGCACGGGCTGATCCAGGAACCCATCAAGGCGACTCCAGACCAGCTGATCGGGGATGTGCTCGCGCTGATGGAGAAGAAGCGCTACGCGTTCAGCACGTTTCCCGTGGTGGATGGCTCGGGGCGCCTGGTCGGGCTGCTGCCCAGCCATGTCGTGAAGCCGCGTTACGCGAAGCGCAAAGTTTCGGAAGCGCTGACCCCCCGCCCGCAGGTGCATACGATTCTGAAGCGTGAATTGGGCCGCGATCCCATCGCCCGGGCGGACCGGTTCTTCAACGAAAACCCCGGCATCCACAAGTTGCTGGTGGTGGATGATCAGGACCGCCTGCATGGGTTGTTCACCATGAGTGATGTCGAGCGGATCACATTCGAGCGGAATGCCCAGTTCAAGCCCGCGCGGGATTCCCAGTTCCGTCTGGTTTGCGGCGCTGCCGTCTCGGCCACCCGCAATTCATTCGGGGATCTGGACAGGGATCGGATTCTGGAACATGTCGGAGGCCTGGTGGAACGTGGGGTGGATGTTGTGGCGGTCTCCACCGCGCACGGGCACAGCCGTGGGGTAGGCGATACCGTGCGGCTGTTGCGATCAGAATTTCCGAAACTGCCGATCATCGCGGGGAATGTGACCAGTTCCGCCGGGGTTGAATTTCTGGCGGATGCCGGTGCGAGCATCATCAAGGTCGGGCAGGGCCCGGGATCCATCTGCACCACGCGGATTGTTGCTGGAGTCGGGATTCCCCAAATGACGGCGCTGTATGTGGCCTCACGCGGAGCGCAGAAGAAGCGTGTTTCACTGCTGGCGGATGGAGGTGTGACGAAGTCCGGGGACATCGTGAAGGCGCTGACCCTTGCCCAGGCGGTCATGTGCGGCGGGTTGTTTGCGGGATGCGCCGAGGCGCCGGGCGAGGTGATGGAGATCGGTGGCAAGCTTTACAAGCAATACCGGGGCATGGGAAGCCTGGCCGCGATGAAGCGGGGCTCGGCGGCGCGCTACGGCCACACGGCGGATGTCACCCGCAAGGTAGCGGCAGAGGGGGTTGAGGCGCTGAAGGAGGTTTCAGGAAGCATTGACAAGGTGCTTGCCCAGTTGATAGGGGGTATTCAATCAGGGATGGGCTATCTTGGGGCGGCGAACCTCGCCCAGCTGCGCGAGAAGGCACGGTTCATCCGGGTGAGCGCCGCCGGGCAAAGGGAGGCCGGGGCCCATGATGTGGTTGAGTTGAAAACCGGGAACTGAGAAACGATCCCCACGGCGCAACAAAGATCTTCAGGTGGCTGGTGGTTTATGGGATACACACCGCGTCATTAACAGTTGCGCATGGCAAGTTCCAGACATGCCGCTTGCGTGGGTCTCCCGTGGTTTCGATGTGCAGAACGCGACCGCGCCGTTTATAGCTGATGGTCCAATGTTCCCCGCCCCCAACGCCAAGGGCGTTGTGGCGTTCATGCCCATCGGGGGGGGTGGATCAAACGAGGGCGGAATGGGATCGTGTTCGCGGGTGCGGAAGAGGAGTCCGCCCGGAATGTATGTCCAAGATCTACGAAATACACACACCTCACATGCCACCCATTCGAACCATCGGCACAACCCCTTCGGGGTTGTTGATATGTTGTGCATTTACCCGGGGTAGCGCCTCGGCGGCGCAACCCCGGGCTTCATGGCAGAATCCCGTTGGGATTCCCGGAGGGGGGATGGGGCAAGGCACGACCTTGGGGATTCCCGGAGGGGGGAT
>CAIWMU010000080.1 GCA_903913865.1 uncultured Verrucomicrobia subdivision 3 bacterium | reverse complement strand
GTTCGGGGTAGGGAACGTGATTGGGCCTGAACCCGGGGTAACGCCGGGGACGGCGTAACCCCGGGCTTTATGGCATAACGCCGTTGGCGTAGGGGAGGGGAATTGCCTTGGAGTGGGGGTGTTGACCGATTTCCGGCGATGACCCCATTCGCTCAGGGGCCGCGCGATGGACGGGGGCACAACGCCCTTGGTGTCGGGGGATCGGATATGCCTTGACCGGTTTCCCGCGTCGGGACCCTTATTTCTGTTTCCAGATGCAGCGGTAGTTGAATCGCCGGTTGGGTGCGCTGTCGCCGCTGGTGCAAAGGCTGATGATGTCGTTCAGGTCGGTGGGGTTGTCGGACCAGTGAAAATCGAACGTGAAGGCGTCCCCTTTCAACCCCAGCAATTTGCGTGGGACCGCCAGTTCGAGTTCCTTGCCGGTGAGGCGATAGTCCAGCCGGGCGATCTCCACCCAGGGATCGGAACCGCCGCCATATCTGTGGAGGGTTGTTTTGTTGGAATCGTTCGGGCGGCGGTTGATGAGGTAGTCGTAGCCATTCCAGCCGGTTTTGGGATTGTTGTCGGCATCGATGAACAGGAGCATCCAGTTGGATCCGCTGGGCGGGGTGAGCGCCTCGCTGGTCGCCGCATAGAAGAAGACCATGTTACGGTCCACGGAAACCTTGCTGGTCAGGATGTCGTTACGGCCCGTGTCATTGGTGTAGTGGGTGCCGCCGTAGCCGTCGTAGTTTCTGTGGAAGGTGTCCCCGGCGGTATCCCTGTATTCGGTGGGGACCGCCGCCCAGTCGGTGAAGTTCCCGTCGATCTTGATCCGGTTCTGGCCGGAAAGTTCGGGGATGGGCCGGACACCCTTGTAGCGGCGGATGTTTTGGGCCATCTGCATGTAGTAGTTGTCGGTGTAACCCCCTTTCATCGGCTGCACGCAGCGGTTGAATTCGGAGTTGTACTGATCCACGAAAAAGTAGGTGCTGTCCCGGCGCATGAACTTGGTGGTGGGGCTTCCCGTGGGGGGATATTTGCCCGCAGTCCATTCATTCCAGTCGTTGATGTAGAGGAATTCCGGATTGGTCTGGAGGGCCTCATCGAACCGCTGCTGGAAGTAGATGCCGTAGCCTTCCGGGTGATCCACAATGCGTCCCAGCCATGGCACGAAGGTGGGTTCCGGCAGGTCAAACTGGTTCAAAGGCGGTTCGCCGTGCTCCCGGGTCCAGGATTTGCCAACGAGGCTGGATGGATGCTGACCGGGGGTGACGGCCGCCTCCTCTTTTCGTCCCTTGTGGGTCGAAACCAGTTCATTGGGGGTCATGGCTGCGACCCGCTTGTCCCCGAGATCCAGGCCGAAGCTCCAATTGTCCTCCGTGCCGACAAACCGTTTTCCGGCCCATTCCCGGTAGCCCCACCACATGGTGCGCAGGGTGAAGAATTCCTTCACTTCGCGTGTGTAATCCTTGTAGAACGGTTCGGTGTAATCCGGGTTGCCGTGGTGGGGGTTGTTCGTGTCCGTTTGTGCGGCGGCCTCAAAGTGGGGGTTCGGGTTCTGCACACCCTTGCCGTTGGCATCGACCTGGGGGTTGCCGTTGTAAAGCAGAAGCGGCTTTCCATCCCAGCCGAACCAGAGATTCCTGTGCTTCCCGGATTTGTAAATCCTGTCATAGAGATCCTGCACGACCGTGATCACGGGACCGTTGAAGGCCCAGAAGCAGAATTGGGGCACCTTGTTCCCTTCGGCGATCATCCGTTCCATCACGGAAAACACGACATCCCACTCGTCCCAGTAGCGGACGGCATTTGTGACATCCATCACAAGCACGTCCACTCCGGCATCCGCGAGCATCGACATGTCCTTGCGGATGACATACTCATCCCTGCTCAGAAAGTAGCCTGCTTCCGGCTCGCCCCAGTGGTAGGAACCTTCTTTCCAGAGCGGGTGGTTGGCATTCAATCGGGCGGTGGGGTCTGCGGCAAGCACCCGGGTGACATCGGCCCCGTAGGGGCTTTTCAAGGTTTTGAGCGGATCACTGTGCCAGGTGATGTAGAAGATGCCCACCACACGCCTTTGGTCCTTTTTCACAGGTCCGACGACATTCTGAAGCGGCATGTTCCGGCCCAGGGCATCCTGTGCCACCCAGGTGTCGGGATACAAATCCCGATACTCCGGGGCCCCCTGGGTGGCCCAGCAGCCGAGGAGTGTGGCGCAGGCTGCAACGAGAAGATGAATTCCGGGGTGCCGGCGATATTGGGATTGTTGGTTGGCTTGCATGTCGATTTGTTCCTGTTCTTTGCCGGAGTCTAGAACCGGCACGGGCCGGTTGGAACTAAAAACGGCCTCTTTCGACATGTCCCGGGGGGTCGCTTCGCCCAACCCCGCGCCAATGGCTGGCACGCCCTCCGGGGTGCCCGGCCCATGGCCTTACTGCTTCAGGAGCCACACCTCGCTCAGGCGGGATTGATCCCGCCAGTTGAGGCCTGCTTCACCGGTGGGGGGATCGAAGGTGAGCCGCAGTTTGCCATCCTTGACCAGCGCCGGGGGAACCTCAAACTCCTTGAACTCGCCCACCTCCCTGCCGCTGACGGTGGCGGTCAGGAGCTGGCCGTTGGCGCGGATCAGGGCCTGACCAAACCCGGTGAGGCGGATGCGGTAGGATGCCCTGGAGTCGAGGTGGCCGTAGGCCAGAGCCAATGGCCAATCCATGCTGGTCTGCCAGGAGAGGCGCCTGCGGCTGGAGCCGTTATCCCACCACCAGTAGGTCGGATTCGGATTCCGCTCCATGATCGGGTCGGTGTTGACTCCCTCGCCCCGGACGACATGGGGGGACCTGGCGATGTTGCCGACCTCGTCGTAGAAGCTGCCCGGGCCGGGGGATTCCCAGCGGGCGAGACGGTCGATTGCGGTGAGTTTCTCCGCTTCCGTGGGCATTTTGCGGATGCGGGCAAATTCATCCTGGAGCCACCAGCGGTTGTTCAGCGGGTAATCGATAAAATCGAGCAGGGCACCCCTCTCCGGACCGCTGGCGTGGTAAATCTTCACACTGGTTTGGAGACTGATGGAGCGCCAGAGGTCGGCGCACAGTTCAACGATTCTTGCCCTCAATTCCGGGCGCACCGGTTGGGAGATGGCCTGCTCCAGCACGTTGGAGGCGGCTGCCATGGCGGCGTCCGCACCCGCAGCGGGGGCTGTGGCCAGGGCCTGGTTGGCGGCCTGCTCCAGCTCCAGCTCGCGGATCTGGCGGTGGCGGGTGAAGGTGTCATAATGGGCGCGCAGGAGGCAGAGTTGCCAGCGCCAGTTTCCCCTGAGACCCGGGGCTTTGCGCTCCAGCGCCTGCCAGAGGGAGAGCACGGCATCCACGGAACCGTTGTCGGCCAGCGGGCCCTCCCAGTTTTTCTCGAGCGCGAGAATGCCATCCGCCGCCGCTTCGGCGACTTCCGCACCGAAGAAACAGCGGGCATATTCCAGCATCATCGCACGTGGCTGGGCGTCCGGCTCCCAGGCGAGGCGGCTCCACACCGCCTTGTTCACATCATCATGCACGCCATCCGAATAGGCAATGAAGCCGCAGGTGTGGGGTCCCAGAAGGTCTTGAACCGCCTTGTAGAAAACCGGTCTCGGGTTGGCGCATTCCCGGCCGAGGGTCAGGGCAAATGCAGGATCCCACCAGGCGGTGGGGTATTGGCAGCGGACGGTGTGGGTGATGTCGGGATAATCGCGCAGGCCGTAGCGCTCGGGCAGGCGGGCGCGGGTTTCGGGGATTGGCGGACTGCTGGGGCCTCCCACGAGGCCGCCGAGCCAGGAGGGCAGTTTCTCGTTGATCCAGGCATGGACATAGTCCACCTGCGGCTTCTCAAACCCCTGCATGGAAAGCCACACTTTGGCTTTGGGATGATATTTCGTCAGGATCTTTGAGACATCCTCCAGGAATGGGAACACATTTTCCGGCGAGTTATTCCCCGGATCGCCACCCGGGAAGAAGACGCCATCCATCCGGGGGCAGCGGCGATAGAGCTCCTCGTGCTGTTTGAGCAGCGCCTCCCGCTTTTCCGTGTCCTTCAGATCGAAGGTGGCCGGGGCCCAGATCCAGTAGTCGAGCTCGTAGCGGGCGCAAATCTCACTGATCCGGCGGTTCATGACATCGCGGGACATTGTCATGACCGGGCTCTTCCGCTCGTCCTGAAAGGGGATGCCTTCGATGCTGTTCGCGCCAAACAGGGCCAGCTCACGGATGTATTGCTCGAATTGAACGTCGTTCCAGGCGTCCCAGGAATTGGCGGTGTCCCTGTAACCGAGCTGGTGACCGCGGATGGGCAGGGCCGGGGCGGTGGCGATTTCCAGCCCTTTGGGCAGGGATGCCGAGCCTTTGCCCCAGTTCAAAGACCGCAGCAATTGGCCCACGCCAAACAGTGCCCCTCGGGAATCGGCCCCGTGAATCCAAACAATGCGGGTTCCCTCGATGGAAAGGCGGAACCCTTCAGCGCGGGTCTCGGGGAGATTGTCACCCGCCCGTGGCTTCAGCAAATGCGCCCAATCCCCGGGCTCCGGTCCCGAAAAAACGACGATGGCGACACCGTGTCCCGGCCACTTTTTGGTGATCGGCCAGTTCAATCCGGTTCTGGATTTGACCTCCTCCGAGAGCGCCCTGGCGGCCATCTCCTCTGCGGGAGGCACAGGGCCGGGGCGGACGACGATCACAGCATTCTTCAAATCCACCTGGCCGGAGTCCATCCCCTGCGCCGGAGGGCCGAAGAAGGCCGTCAGGAGCAGGATGCCCCAGATACAAAATCGGGGCAATAAGGGTGTATTTAGATTCATTCCCATTATCTGACTTTGGAATGGCCACTCCGGGCAAGGCAAAAGAGCTGAAAACCCTCAAAAAGGGTGTTTTTGCCGGGACCTGTGGGCGGTTCTCGGTGGGCTCCCACGGAATTTCTCGCGCAGAGTGGCGGAGGCGCGGAGAGGGAAAATGGATGAGGTTGAAGACCTGGCTTTTTTCTCTGCGGCTCCGGGGCTCAGCGGGAGATTTGGCTTTGCAAGCAGGCCTGTCCTGTGGCCAGCCCCGATCAAATTGTTTCCATTCGTGGGTTGCCGCTATTGGCGCAGGGGGAATGCCCGGAGCAAATCCGCAGTCAGTTTTGTGGCGACCTGCGGGAATTTTACAGGATCGGTGATCTCGAACCGCATGATGCGGCGGGAGCCCGGCCCCTTTCCGTAGTGGATGACGGCCTGGTCATCCACCCAAAGTTCGACGGGGGCGAAGTGTGCCACCGTTCTGCCGTCGAACCTCAGCGGCCTGCCGAGCGGAATACCGAGCACGGCGCTGGCCCAGAGGTTGCGCTCGCCATCCATCATGGAGGCGCGGTCGGTGGGATCGAGGGGGATTGCGAGGCTTTGGATGGGGTCGTTGGTGGAGCTTTGGAGCATGTATGAGAAGTAGCGTTGCAACGGCTCGGAGGTGCCTTCGAGCACCTGCCGCTGGCGGATTTTCCAAAAGGAGGCGTGGCCGTTGTTCTTCCAGAGCCCCCCGTCGAAGCAGGGCACCCAGTTGAATGGCAGACCGGAGCGCAGGAGGCAGATATAAGCCTGAGGGTCGAGCTGGACGTTGTATTCCACGGTGTTTGGGTCGCTCGCCTCCCCGATGAATCCGGTAATGGAGCGAACCTTTTTCTGGAACAGGGCCGGCTCGCGGTTGAAGGCGGCTGCAATATCCCGGGCGCTGCCCACAAACAGGATGGCGACTTTTTCACGCGAGTTTTCCAACGCCTGAAGGATCAAATTCACACCGTTCTGGTGTGCGGCAGCCTGGTTGAGTGCCGGGTCGTGGGGTGCGCGGAGTTTTTCCGGCAGGCCGATCGCGGCGGGGATGTGGCGCTTTGACAGGTGGTTCAACTGCCAGACCGGCACATAGCCGGGCCGTTGGGATTGTGGCTGGCCCTGATCGAGAATGATGGCCCGCACATCAGCCTCGGGTATCGAATAAAGGCAGGCCAGGTCAAAATGGTCATCCGGATCATCATGGGGGTGCATGAGGTCGGTCGAATAAATGACCGGGACCGGCTGGCCCGCCGGAACAGCCACGAGCCCCGCCAGCATCACTCCCGCCACCAAGCTGAAGAGTCCAAAATTCATGGGCGCAGGTTACCCGCTGGGATTCGGGGCAATCAAGTTCAGTGTGTTTTTTGATCACACGAAGGCACGAAGCCACGAAGGGAAGTTGATCAGGCGAAGATCGAAAGTTCCTCGTGCGAAGTATCTTGGCCGGGTGCGGTCTCCACGCGCAGCCCCCCAAACTTCTACATAAATCTCATGAATGCCTCCTGCAACGGGGGATGAGTGGAAACATTAGTTTGAACAGAATCAGGGGTTCTGTATTCTAAAGGGCGTGAGCAAGCTCACCAGAATAGTTGCTTTGTTAATCCTGGGCCTTTGGAGCCTGGCAACGATGCACTGTAAATTGGAGGGCTTGCCGGGGTTCGAGTTCCTCAAGAGTTGCTGCTTTGCCGATTCAGCATCGGCATCCCCAAAGGATTGTGATGGGGACGAGTGCGGTGCCGTGGAGGATGGCGGCTATCGTGCCGAGGAGCCGACGGTGCTGGTTCCCGCCCCCCCGCTTGTCGTTGTGCTGGCTTCCCCGGTTATTGAGGCACCGATTCCCGAGAGACAGTCCCATTCTTTCACCGCCACCCGTGCCCCACCGGAACTGCCGGAGCTCTGGCGGTTTTCCCAGCGTGCGGCCCTTCCCGTGCGCGCCCCCTCGTGTGCTTCCTGAGTAGTCCCATTCGGGACGTTCTTCCCATCCTCGTGTGGTCTCATGCCACGCGTTTCCATCCGTTGTGATTTCTGGTGTCCGTGATCCGGACCTGCCGTTCGAGAAAGTGTTATGAAGCAAAGATTTTTGTCGAGGACCTGTGGGATTTGGGCTGTGTTGTTAGGCTGTGGCTGCCTTGCCGGATTTTCCTCCGGCGCAGCCGATTCCTCCACGCGTCCGCAGAGCCTGACCCTGGAGTCGGCCATCCAGCTTGCGCTTGAGGGAAATCCGGAGTTGCGCGGGGCGGCGGCCCGGGTGGATGCCGCTGCGGGGCGGGCCCACCAGTCGAAGTTGTGGAGCAACCCTGAACTGACCTTGAGCGCCGAGGATTGGGTTGTGAAGCGTGGGGATGGCTTTTCTGATTCCAAACAGATGGCGGGGCTGGGTCAGGCCATTCCCTTTCCCGGCAAAAAGAGGCTGGACCGGCAGATTGGTGCCTCGGGCGTGAGACTTTCGGAGGCGGCCCTGAGCCTGCGGCGGGTGGAACTTATCCGGGATGTTAAGGTGGCATTTTGTCAGGTGCTGGCGGCGGAGAGATTGCTGGGGGTGGCTGGGGAGCTGGTCAAGGTATCGGAATCCTCGGCTGCGACGGCCAGCAAGAGGGTTGCAGCGGGTGCGGCCGCTGATCAGGAGCAACTGCGGGCGGAAATCCCACTGGAACAGGCGAGGACGGAGCTGTCCAGCTTTGAGCGGGAGGCGGCGGCGGCCCGGCAAACGCTGGCACTGCTGCTGGGCAGGCCGGACCTGAGTGAAGTGCCTGTGTCAGGTGCACTGCTGGAAACGGCCGATCTGGCGCTGCTGGCCAGGGATCCGGCGGAGTGGCTGCCCACGCACCCTGCCCTGGTGGAAGTGGAGACCGGCAGGAGCCGGGCGGAATTGGAACTGCGCCGCGCGCAGTTGGAGCCCTACCCGGATGTCCGGGTGGATGTGGCGGGCGGGCGGATCGGGGAGAGTGGGGAATCGATCGTCCAGCTGGGGCTGTCTGTGCCGTTGCCGATCATTGACCGGGCGAAGGGGAAAAAGCAGGAGGCCAGGGCCAATGTGCGCATTGCGGAGGCTGAGCGGGCGGCAGTTGAGCAGCGGCTGCTGCGCGACTGGGGCACCGGCAGCCGGCGGTATAGGACTGCTGCGGAGCAGGTGGCCAGCTACCGGGAGCGGATTCTGCCGAAAGCCACTGAAGCCCTGAGGCTTGTTCGAACCGGATTTGAGCAGGGGAAGTTTGGCTTCATTGATCTGCTGGACACACAGCGGACGACCGCAGAGGTGCGGCTGGCATACCAGCACAGGTTGCTTGAGCTGAATGTCGCCCGGGCCGAACTTGAGGCCCTCACCTTCCATCTTACGCTTCCCGGTCGGACCGGGGACCCCTCCCAACCCACCGCCAAACCGTGATATTCCCTTTTATGAACTGTTCACCCATGACAAGAAGCCACCTGCTGTCCCTGCTCCTTGCAGGGGTCCTCTCGACCTCCTGCACAAAACAAACGGAGCCTGCCGGGCACGGTGCAGGGGATGGCCACAACCACGGCGCGGCCGCGGGCGAGGCGGGGGAGGCATCCCACGCAAAGATGTGCCCGGAGCACAATGTTCCCTCCGCAGAGTGCGGCATCTGCAAACCGGAACTGCCGGCAACCTTGAAGCCGGGGGAGTCGGCGAAGGTCCGGCTGGCCTCCGGCGATTCGGCGGGCATCGCCGGGGTGGCAACTGCGGCACCCACGGTGGGGAGGATAGCCGAGGCGGTGGAATGTTACGCGGAGCTGGCGTTCAACCAGAACAGGCTGGCCCAGATCGCCGCGCCGGTGGGGGGCATCATCCAGGAGGTGCCGGTGGATCTCGGCAGCAAGGTGGATGAAAAGCAGACGGTGGCCAGGGTGTGGTCGGCCTCCATCGCGGAAGCCGTGGCGAAGGCGGTGCTGAGCCATCAGACCCTGGATCGGGAGCGCAAACTGCGGGTGGACCGCGTCTCCTCCGAAAAGGACCTGCAGCAGGCGGAGGCGGAACATCGCGGAGCCTGCCAGCAGTTGCGGACGCTGGGATTCACCGAGGAGCAGATTGATGGCCTGGTGGCGAGGCCGCACGAGCAGGTGCTTATGGAGGTGCGGGCCCCGTTTGCGGGGGAGATCGTCGAGCGCACCGCCGTGCATGGGGCGCTGGTGGAGGCGGGCAGGCCTTTGTTCACCCTGGCAGACCGTTCGGTGATGTGGGCCATGCTCAACATTCCCGAGTCTGCACTGGGGCGTGTCAAAATCGGGCAGACGGTGGAATTGCGCATGGAGTCGCTACCGGACCAGGTGTTCACCGGGAAGCTCACCTGGATTGCCGCAGAGGTGGATGGCCGGAGCCGGATGGCCCGCGCCCGGGCTGAAGTGCCCAATCCTGACGGGTTGCTCAAATCCAAAATGTTTGCCCAGGCCCGCATTCTCACGCGGGTCGCGGAAGGGGCAACCCTGCTCCCCTCCAACGCCCTCCAGCGGATTGAGGGAAAAAGTTTTGTGTTTGTGAAGCTGTCGGAGGATTTGTTCGATGCGCGTGTGGTCCGCTGCGGGGCCAGGCAGGATGGGCTGGTGGAGATTCTGGAGGGCCTGAAACCGAACGAGGTGGTGGCCGTGAACCATGTTTTTCCGCTCAAATCGGCCCTCCTGATTTCACGGCTTGGGGCGGGTTGCGCGGATGACTGATTCAAAGAAACCAAACCCATTTTTGAATCGCCCGAAACAGGAAGCCATGAAACCCGGACCGACCCACTTTTCCCAAAGTAAACCATGTTGAACTGGATCATAACAACTTCGCTCAAGAACCGGATGGCCGTCGCCATTGTGGCGGTGCTGCTGGTGCTGGTGGGCGGACGTTCCCTCACAAATCTGCCGGTGGACGCCTTTCCGGACACGACGCCGGTCCAGGTGCAGATCAATACCACCGTGCCCGCCCTGAACGCGGAGGAGGCCGAGTCGCAGGTCACCATCCCGGTGGAACTGGCCATTGGCGGGCTGCCGGGCCTTGTGAATATCCGGTCTGTATCCAAGTTTGGCCTCTCGCAGGTGGTGGCCACTTATGACGATGCCACAAGCATCTTCCGGGCGCGGCAACTCATCACCGAGCGCCTGCAAACCGTGGAACTGCCCGCCGGGATTCCCCGGCCCCAGCTCGGCCCCATATCCACCGGGCTGGGGGAGGTGTTCCACTATGTGGTCCGCTCCATTAACACCAACCGGACCCTCTCCGAATTGCGTGAAATGCAGGACTGGGTGGTCAAGCCGCAACTGCGGAAGGTGCGCGGGGTGGCGGAGGTCAACACGTGGGGGGGATTCGAGAAGCAGTATCATGTCATCACCGAGCCCCAGCGGCTTGTCAAATACGGTCTCACGCTTGAACAACTGTTCGAGGCCCTTGAGGCGAACAACCAGAACGTGGGCGGCGGTCAGGTGGTGCGCGGCGGAGAATCGTTGCTGGTGCATGGGCTGGGGCTCACCACGAACATCGAGCAGATCGCGGGCATCGTCATCACCGCCCACGATGGCATTCCCGTGCGGGTCAGGGATGTGGCCACCGTCCAAGTGGATCATGAGATCCGGCGCGGCGCCGTTACCGGTGCGGGCAAAGGGGAGATTGTGCTGGGTCTGGGCTTCATGCTGATGGGGGAGAATAGTGCCGTTGTGACGCGCGGGCTGAAGGCGAAACTGGCGGAGGTTCAGAAAGTATTGCCCAAGGATGTGATCCTGGAGGTGCTCTACGATCGCACGGAACTGGTGGACAATGTGATTGCGACCGTGCGCCACAATCTTGAGGCCGGAGCGCTGCTGGTCATTGCCATTCTGTTCGCGTTTCTGGGCAATCTGCGGGCGGGCCTGGTGGTTGCGGCTGCCATACCCCTCTCCATGCTGTTTGCGGGGAACCTGATGTTGCAGGCGGGCATCTCGGCCAGCCTCCTGAGTCTCGGCGCGGTGGATTTCGGGTTGATCGTGGATGGCTCGGTGGTGATGGTCGAGAACGCGATGCGCCGCCTTGCGATGCGCCAGCGGGAGCTGGGGCGCACCCTGACGCGCGAGGAGCGGGAACAGACCCTCGCGAGCGCCCCGCTGGAGGTGGCGCGGCCGGTGGCGTTTGGTGTGGGGATCATCCTGATCGTCTTCCTGCCGGTGCTGGCACTCGAAGGGGTGGAGGGAAAGTTGTTCAAGCCGATGGCCCTCACCATGGTGTTTGCGCTGGCTGGATCCCTGATCCTGGCTTTGACCCTTACACCTGTGCTGGCGGGGCTCTTCCTTCCGGCCCGCGTGAAGGAGGAGGAGCCGTGGCTCGTGCGGGTCTCCCACGCCATCTACCTTCCTGCGTTGCGCCTCGCCCTGCGATTTCGCAAGGCGACACTTCTGGGGGCACTGGTGCTCCTTGCGGGCACGGCGTTCATCGCCTCCCGCATGGGGGGCGAGTTCCTGCCCAAGCTGGGTGAGGGGGCGATTGTGGGCACCACCGTGCGCCTCGCCGGTGTGTCGGTGGAGGAGGCTGTGGCCTACAACGACCGGATCGAGAAACTTCTGCTGGCGGAATTTCCTGATGAGATCGCCAACATCTGGACCCGGCTCGGCAGTGCCGAGATCGCGACGGATCCAATGGGCATCGAGCTGTCCGACTTTTTCCTGGCCCTCAAGCCGCGTGCGCAATGGAAGAAGGCCCGCACCCAGACGGAACTGGTGGACGCGATGCGCGTGCTGTTCGGCAAGCTTCCCGGAATGACGGTTGCTTTCAGCCAGCCCATCGAGATGCGCCTGAATGAACTCATCGCGGGCATCCGCTCCGACATCGGCATCAAAATTTATGGGGAGGATCTGGAGCAGTTGCGGACGGTCTCCGATGATGTTCAAAAAGTGCTGGGGAGCATCCAGGGGGTCGGCGAGGTGACCGGGGAACAGCTCACCGGGCAGCTCATCCTGCAGGTGCGGATGGATCCGGAGGCGATCGCACGGCACGGGGTGCCAACGCGCAATGTGATGAATGTGGTGGAATCGGTCGGCGGCCGGAAGGTGGGGGAAATCCGCGAGGGGGAAAGGCGCTTTCCACTCGTGGTGCGGCTGCCGGATCGGCAGCGCACGGATCCTGATGCATTGGCCGGGACCCTCATCACGACCGCGACGGGATCCATACTGCCGCTCAACCAGGTGGCACGCGTCCTGGAGACGGAGGGGCCGGCGACGATCAACAGGGAGTGGGGAAGGCGGCGCATCACCGTCCAGTGCAACGTGCGTGGCCGGGATGTGGCCAGCTTTGTGGCCGAAGCCCAGCGGAAGATCGCCACCCAGGTGGTGCTGCCCGCCGGGTGCAGCATTGAGTGGGGCGGCCAGTTTGAGAACATGGAGCGGGCCAACTCCAGGTTGCGGTTTGTGGTGCCCCTGGCCCTGGCGCTGATCTTCATGATGCTCTATTTCAGCCTCAAGTCCCTGCGGGACGTGTTCATCGTGGCGACGGGGATACCACTGGGGGCCTTCGGGGGGGTGCTGGCCTTATGGCTTCGGGGGATGCCGTTCACGGTGAGCGCGGGGGTCGGTTTTATTGCCCTGAGCGGAGTGGCCATCCTGAACGGACTCGTGCTCGTCACCTTCATCCGGCAGAAGCTGGAGGAGGGTGAGCCACTGGAGAAAGCGGTGCGGGAGGGGTGCATGGTTCGCTTGCGACCGGTGCTGATGACCGCCCTTGTGGCGGCGGTCGGTTTCATCCCGATGGCGGTGAATGTCGGTGTGGGCGGGGAGGTCCAGCGCCCGCTGGCCACCGTTGTGATCGGCGGCATCGTCACCAATACCCTGCTCACGCTCCTTGTGCTGCCGGCCCTTTACACCACGTTTCGGGGTGGTGGGCAAAAAAAGAGGGATTTCAATCCATAGGCAGGAATTTGGGATGGTAGTCCCCGCTTGGGGGAGGTATCCGGCGGGGCAGGGTTCGAGGTTGCCCAGGGCTGGCGGACCGCAAACAAACCCGACACGCGGTCCCTGGTATTCTGGAGGGAACCCCGATTCATGCTCACGATGTGGCGCCCATTCAGGGCTTTGGGATCGGTGTTGGGGACCTTTCACCCGGGCCTCCAGCCCGGGGTAAAACATGCCGGGCTGACAGCCCGGGCTAAAACATGCCGGGCTTACAGCCCGTCTGAAGGTAGGAGCCTGTAATAAAGGCTGCGTGTTTGACCACCCTCCGGCTGCCCTGTAGGGGCAAAATGTGAAAGCCCGGGCTAGAGGCCCGGGTATGAGACCACCCCAAAACAAGTTCCGATTGCCCTGTAAGGGCAGGACAGGTCCACATAATCCCCCCGCCTCACGCCCGACAACGTCCTGCCTCTCCCCAAAATCCCAATCGCCCCCTTCCTCATCCGCAGGCCCCCCCCCGACTCTATCACACGAAGTCACGAAGCCACGAAGGGGAAGAAGAGCGGATGAGCCCACCCCAACGATCTTCGTGTTTTCGTGGGAGATGTCAGGGTCGTGCACGATTTCCAGCCCATTGGGCTCGCCGGGGGGGGGTCATTTCGTCAAAATCATGGACATCGATACCGGCAGGCCCCCTCGACTCTGTCATACAGCTTATGGATACGCGATACGC
>CAIWMU010000079.1 GCA_903913865.1 uncultured Verrucomicrobia subdivision 3 bacterium | reverse complement strand
GCCTTGAAGGACCGTCTCGGCGCCGAGTGGACCACCAAACCCTCGGCACGCCGCCTTCCTTGCAGGGCTGGGCAAAAACCGCCTCAAAGGCAGGTTCTCAGCCACCATGCCCAATTCCAGATGAATCGGCCCTGTCCGACCCGTAAACAGTTGATGAATTCTTGTTGACTGAAGAAGTAGACTGCGGGTAAATTCCTTTTAGTGAAAAGGAGAGGTGATAGGAGGTTCATTTTCGAGAGGGGTCATGCCTTCAAGCCATCCGCTATTTTCCTGCGAGTATCAGATAGCAGCTCCATCCTTTCCTTCCGCAGAACGCTTTCCAATTCCCCTTTTCAGTCAAAACCTCCGACAACTATCCAACACACATGAGTTCTCGCAGCATCTTGATCGTGGAGAATGAAGCCATCGTGGCCATGGACATCGGGGACAGGCTCACTGCCCTTGGTTACGAGGTGGCCGGTCAGGCCGATTCAGGGGAGGATGCTCTTCTCCTGATGGAGCAACGCTGCCCGGACCTGATCCTCATGGATATCCAACTGAATGGGAACCTGGACGGGATAGCAACAGCGGATATCATCCGACAGAGGTTCCAGGTTCCAGTGGTTTTTCTGACTGCCTTCTCGGGAAACGAGACCATCGACAAAGCAAAGCTGGCGGAGCCGTTTGGTTTCATCATCAAGCCATTTGAAGATCGCGAACTCCAGTCCGTCATCGAAATCGCCCTCTACAAACATGCCGCTGAGAAGGAGATCTTGCGGACAAACCGTCTTTATGAAGTTCTGAGCCAGGTCAACCAGGCTATTGTTCATATCGAGTCCCGTGATGAACTGCTGCCCGCTGTCTGCCGGTTGTTGGTTGAGCGGGGCAAAGCCGATATGGCTTGGATCGACTGGCTGGATCCGGAAACCGGACTGATAACAACGGTTGCCCATTGCAGTTCTCCAGACCTGCAGCCGGACGCCACCCTCCCCTGCAGGAGTTCCCAACGAGACAAGAAATCCAGCTGGCTTCAACCCGTTTTACACGGACAGATGGTCATGCGTGCAGCAAGCGTCCCTCCGGGCGGCCGGCAACATGCGGACAGATGCGCCGAACGCTGCCCCGGATGTTCCTGTGCATCCTTCCCACTCCTGTTTCAAGGGCGCATCTCAGGTGCCCTGAGCGTCCGAATTGCGGACCCAACGTATTTTCGAGAGCGGGAGACTGAACTGCTGAAAGAGGTTGCAACTGACATCTCCTTCGCCCTTAACAAATACGAGGCTGATGCAGGGCGCAGACAGATCGAGGACGCCCTCGGGCAGCAGCATCGGCTGGTGGAGACCATTTTAAATACCACCCCGGAATTCCTGATCCTCAAAGATCGGGAGGGGGTCTATTGTGAAGCGAACCTCGCTTTCTGCCGCTTCGTGGGAAGAACCGGCAGGGAAATCATTGGTCGCAAAGATCATGACCTTTTTCCTCCCCAGGAGGCGGAGGACTCCTCGGTCATCGATCGTGAAGTCATGCTGACGGGGACATCCTGTTCAGAAGACCTGCTGGTCACCGGTTGCTCAGGAAAACGGTGGTTGAGGATGACCAAGTCCCCCGTTCGGGACTTGTCCGGCACCTGCACCGGAATACTTTGCTCCGCGAGCGATATCACCCTGCAGAAGCAGGCCGAGGAGGACCGGGCACAACTCCAGCGCCAGGTTATCCAGTCCCAAAAAATGGAGATGATCGGGGATCTTGCAGGCGGGGTGGCGCATGATTTCAACAATATTCTCGCTTCCACGATGCTGCATCTGGACATGCTCCAGCAGCAACCTGACCTTGCTGAGGATGTACGCACCGGGCTAAAGGAACTTACCTCCAACGCACACCGGGCCGCAAACCTGACCCATCAACTCCTCATTTTCAGCCGTCGCGCTGTCCTCCACAGAAAACCTCTCAACCTGAACGCGCTGGTTGAGAACCTGATGGGGATGCTGCGCCGCCTGGCGGGTGAAAAAGTTGACGTCACTTTTCAACCGGGATTCCGGCTGCCCATCCTGAACGCCGACGGGAGCATGATGGAGCAGATCCTCCTGAACCTCACAGTGAATGCAAAGGACGCCATGCCCGAGGGGGGGAAACTCTCGATCTCAACAGGCTTGGTCAATATCACCACCGAGATGACCACTGCGCAAAGCAAGAGATCCAAGGGAACCTCGCTGAAGCTTTCCGTGAGTGACACCGGATGTGGGATGAGCGATCCCGTTTTGAAAAGGATCTTCGAGCCGTTCTTCACAACCAAAGATGTGGGTAACGGACCCGGATTGGGGTTGTCCACCGTGCATGGGATCGTCCTTCAACACGGAGGGTGGATTGAAGTCGCAAGCAGGGTGGGATGTGGAACCACCTTCGATATCTACCTGCCTGTTGCGATCGACCCCTTCAGGGGATTGAATCTTCCAGATACGAACCGGCTGATTTCCGATTCGAAAAGCATGGCATCGGCAAGAAAAGCAGACTTCCCCTGCTCCACGGCCACCCAGCATTTAAATAAAGAGTCGCTGCACACCGTCCACTGATTCACGGATGGAACGGCGGAACGGTCCTGCACGCAGACAAAGTAAGGGTGACGGAAAACGGCTCATGCCGCCTCCCGTCACCCTCTAATTCAACTTCAATTGGCTGTTTGCTCCGGTGCCCCCGACCCAACCCGGGAGTCTCAACACCCTGATCCTAAACAGTCAATATTCCGCCCTGGCTGGCGTTGCTTACAAGCTTCTGGTAACGCGCAAGCCATCCACTCAATTCAAGTTTCAAGGGCTTCCACTGGCTCTTTCGAAGCGCCAATTCCGATTCTGGAACGAGAATGTCAATACGACGGTTTGGAAAATCAATTCGCAGTCGATCTCCCTCCTGAAGCACGCCGATTGGGCCGCCCTCCGCAGCTTCCGGAGAGACGTGACCAATGCAGGCACCCGCTGTGCCCCCGCTGAAGCGGCCGTCCGTGACCAGTGCCACCTTGTCCCCCAAACCCATTCCAGCGATGTAACTGGTCGGGGATAGCATTTCCTGCATTCCCGGCCCCCCCCGCGGCCCCTCATTGCGAATCACAGCCACATCACCAGCCTTCACTTTGCCAGCAAGAATTCCTGCACAGGCATCGTCCTGACTCTCGAAGATCACACACGGCCCCTCAAAGATGAACCCGGGCCCGCAGTTGGCCTTGAAGGCGTCACTGATTCCAGCAGTCTTGACAACGGACCCCTCGGGAGCGAGCTGGCCGTAGAGAATGGCCAGGCCACCATCCTGCGTGTAGGCCGAATTCGCAGTCCGGATACAATCCTGCGCGTTGAACATGAAGGCCGAATCGTAGGGCATCAAGCCACTGGGTTGGGCCTGTTTCAGGATGGTTTCATCATACTCATGGTAGGCCTTTGTGATCTGCCAGTTCCGCAGACGCCCTGTCCGAAGCAGGCATACCACCTTCTTTCCCTCATCTTTCGTGTATTTCCATATAATGAGCAGCGGCGATCCCTTGATCTGACCAAGTTCAGCGCGCACCATGCCACGAAACTCTGCGAACTTTCCTTTCAGTGCCTCCTCAATCTCCGAAGGTCCTTTCCAGACAACACCCTCCCCGGCCTCGAGTTGGCCATCGGCTGCAAAAAGCACCGCCACCGCCTTCGCATCCCCGGCATTGAATGCGGATGCGAACCGCCACAAGGTGATTGCACGTGGATCCGCAGGCATGAACAGCAGCGGCTTGGGAACAAGATTGCCACTGGCTGTCCGGGCCGCCGGCCCCATCTTATCAGCTGGATCCAGCACAAGAGCGGAGCAACCGGAAATCCGCGTGGATCTGGCCCAATCCGTACAGGAGGGCGAACGCAGATCCCAGGCATCGATGTTTTCGCCAAGGGTCTTGCCGGTCACAGTTTTGCAGGAGGTGTTCAGCACGCCCATGCGTTTCAACTCACCAAGGATGGTGTGGATTCCCCCGGCCCGATGAACATCCTGCACATGGTATGCTGACGATGGGGAAACTTTGCACAAACATGGCACCTTGCGGGAGATTTCATCAATCCGTTTGATATCGTAGCTGATCCCGGCCTCGCGAGCGATGGCGAGAGTGTGCAAAATCGTGTTGGTGGACCCACCCATGGCGACATCCAGAGCAATGGCGTTGTCAAACGCCTCCAAAGTGGCGATATCGCGCGGTTTGATGTCCTTTTCCACGAGCTTGATGATGCAGCGGGCTGCACGCTCATAGAGAGCTTCCCGCTCCTTGGACACGGCCAGAATCGTTCCATTTCCAGGAAGCGCTACCCCAAGAGCCTCGCAGAGGCAGTTCATGGAATTCGCCGTGAACATGCCAGAACAGGATCCGCAGGTGGGACAGGCTGTCTGCTCAAGCTTCAGCAGCTCGTGAGAGCTGATCTTGCCGGTCTTCAGCTCCCCGACTCCCTTGAACACCGAAATAAGATCCGACTTCTGGGTCGCCGGGCGCAGGTGAGCCGGAACATCCCCTTCAAGCTCCTGGGATGCGACCCCGGCAGCCATGGGACCCCCACTGACGAAAACGGTTGGAATGTTCACCCGCATCGAGGCCATGAGCATCCCGGGGACGATCTTATCGCAGTTGGGAATGCAGACCATCCCGTCGAAGCAGTGGGCCCGGAGCATCGTCTCGACACAATCGGCAATCAATTCCCTGGAGGGGAGGGAATACTTCATCCCGCCATGCCCCATCGCGATGCCGTCATCCACTCCAATGGTGTTGAAAATAAAGGGAACCCCCCCCGCCTCACGAACAAGACGCTTGACGAGATTGCCTATCTCGTTCAGGTGCGCATGGCCAGGGATGCAGTCGGTGTAGGAATTGCAAATGGCAATAAATGGCTTGTCCCAGTCGGCCTCGGATTCGATGGAACCTGTTGCGCGAAGCAGGGATCGGTGCGGCGCACGTTCAAAGCCTTTTTTGATGGTATCTGATATCATAATGACAAAAAAACGAACCGCACCCCTCTGGTGCGAGGCCCAAACGCTACCACCCGGGAGCGCCCGTGTCACGCCGCTGTGCGAAATTTTTAAAAAGAAGTTGTCAACGGTCGTTGAAATGATACCTTGCAAAGCCTTTTATGAAAGCAGACTTACATCCGAAATATGTGGAATCGGAGATCCGTTGCGCCTGTAGCAACGTGATCAAGACGAAATCAACCAAACCGGTGATCATCGTCGGCATTTGCAATGCGTGCCATCCTTTTTACACCGGGCAGCAAAAGTTCGTGGACACCGCCGGACGCGTGGATAAATTCCAGCAACGTATGGCAAAGACTCAGGCGGCTCAAGCCGCCCAGGCCGCCAACCGAAAGAAGAAGAAGTAGCACGCACGCTCACTTTCCGCCCGAATGGTTCATGAACCATTCGGGCGGATTCTTTTTTTACCAAGGCCGGGTTTTCCAAATGGACCTGCGTCCCCACATAGAAAAGTTTCAGCGCCGCTTCACCGAGGTCGAGGCTGCACTAAGCGATCCTCATACCTTTGAGAATCCGCAACGTGCCCAGGAGCTCTCGAGGGAATACGCGTCGCTCAAAACTCTGACCACAACGGGCACAGCCTACCTCAAGGCGCTTGATGACCTCAGGGAGAATCAGGAACTGGCCCGCAGTGAGCCGGCTGGTTCCGAGCTGGGACTGATGGCATTGGAGGAGGTTGGCCGTCTGGAACAGCAGGAGCAGCGCCTTGCCTTGGAAGTGCAGAAAGGTTTGCTCCCGGCAGACCCTGCGGACTCCCGCAACACAATCGTGGAAATACGGGCTGGCGCGGGTGGTCAGGAGTCTGCTCTCTTCTCAGCCGACCTCTACCGCATGTACACCCGCTACGCGGAGGGCAGAGGGTGGAAGGTGGAAAACCTTGATTCCAGCCCCTCTGATCTGGGGGGATACCGGGAGATCGTTTTTGAAATCACGGGAACCGATGTCTATAAGAGGCTGAAGTATGAAAGCGGGGTCCATCGCGTTCAGCGTGTTCCCGCTACCGAAGCCCAGGGCCGCATTCATACGAGCACCTGCACCGTGGCCGTGCTGCCTGAAGCTGAGGAAGTGGACATCGACATCCGTCCTGAAGATCTGGATATCACCGTCTGCCGGGCTTCCGGGCCTGGTGGCCAGGGTGTGAACACCACCGATTCCGCCGTTCAGATCATCCATAAGCCCAGCGGACTCATTGTGCGCTGTGCAGACCAGCGATCCCAGCAAAAGAACAAGGCACGCGCCATGACGGTCCTTCGCTCGCGCCTGCTCGAGCGAAAAGTCGCCGAGGAAAACGCCCGCTACGCAGCCCAGCGCAAGGCACAAGTGGGAACCGGCGAGCGCAACGAACGGATCCGCACCTATAATTTCCCCCAAAACCGGGTCACCGATCACCGGATAGAACTCACGCTTTACAACCTGCCCGTGGTTCTTGAGGGAGCCATTGATGACGTCATTGAACCTCTGATCGCAGATGATCTTGAGCAGAGACTTGCGGCACTCAAGTTATAACCCGCCGCCACCTTCCCGGCCATTCGGGAAGTTCCCTCCCTCCGTTCCCTTTTTTTTCGACAAATGAAATCCAAACTGCTTCAGATACCGCCACACATTCGCGGGCTCATCTTCGATTGTGACGGCACGCTCGCCGATACCATGCCCCTCCACTGGCGCGCCTGGCAGGTCATTTCATCAAAGCACAGCTTTCATTTCCCCGAGGACCGCTTTTACGCCCTTGGCGGAGTTCCTTCCCGGGACATTCTAAAAATCATCCGCGCCGAGCAGGGCATCACGATGGACCCGCTGACTGTCGCACGGGAGAAGGAGGAGGTATATCTGCCTCTGATCTCTCAGGTCGAACCCATCAATCAGGTCGTCGGGATTGCACGTCAAAACCAGGGGCGCCTTCCCATGGCTGTGGCTTCCGGAGGCACCCGGCAAATCATCACCCAGGTTCTCGAGCACTTGGGGATTCTCCAACTGTTTCAGGCGATTGTCACCAGTGAGGATGTGGCGCATCAGAAGCCGGCACCCGATATTTTTCTCGAAGCCGCCAGACGCATCGGAATTCCGCCTGGGGAGTGCCGGGCCTACGAGGATACAGATCTGGGCATGCAGGCCATCCGGTCAGCCCGGATGGATGCTGTGGACGTCCGCGAGTTTGTGTCCCGTTCCGCTTGATCAGACTGCGCCGTCACCGTCTGTCCGTTTCCAGACGTAGCGGAACATCAATACGCGGAGGGCTGCGGTGAGTGGAATCGCCAGGATTCCCCCGAGCAGTCCGCCCAGCAGGGTTGTTCCCGCCATCACGGCGATGATGATCGTCACCGGGTGCAACCCAACACGATCTCCCATGATTTTGGGCGAGATGACTAGGCCTTCCAGAGCCTGCACTACACAAAACACCCCGAGCACCAGCAACGGGTGGAGCCAGTCACCAAACTGGACAAGCGAAATAGTCAGCGCCGCCACACAGATCACGATCGCCCCAAGAAACGGAATCATCGTCAGCAAAACACCAACGGCCCCGATCAGAATCGCATAGGGGACGCCAATGATCAGAAACCCTATCGTGTAAAGCACGCCGTCACAGATTGCCACCAGTAGCTGGCCCCGGAAAAACGCGATCAGGTAGTTGTTCACCGCGCTCAGGATGAAAACCATCTCATCCTTCATATCCGAGTCGGAGATGGGCAGATAGTGTCTCCAGTTGGAGGAAATCCCCCTCTTCTCCAAAAGAAAATAAAAAGTGTAGACCGGGATCAAGGCCAACCCGGCAAGAATCCCGAACCAGGAGGCTACCCGGCTCATCTGACCGAAAAGCCAGGAACCGGCCTGTGGAAGCCACTTGGCAATGAACGAACTGGCCTGCTTGAGAGTTTCATCGTTGATCCCTCCCCCGATAAGCGGGCCATTGGAAGTAGCCTGTGTGACTGTCAAAGGAGCAGCGTTGGTTGCGGGCTCGTCTTTGGGCACATCCCCTGCACGACCTCCCAGAAACCCCTTGAATGCCGCTGGAGGGTGGTTCGCCCAATGCGCCATCTTTTCCTGCAGCCGGTTTGAATAGTTCGGGAGTTGGGAAATCAGTTGACCTGACTCGCTTACGATCCGTGGAACGATGCTCCCGAACATCCCAAGAATAATGACCATCGCCACCAGAAAAACACTAATGATCGCCCGGCTTCGGGCCATGCGACGACGCTCAAAAAAATCGACAGCCGGATCCAGCAGGTAGGCCAAAACTCCCGCAACGGCAATGGGCCATAAAACCGGCGAAAGAATCGAAAGCACAGTTCCAAAACCCCAGAAGAGCAAAACAACCAGACCAACTAGCAGGGCGACTGCCACCCCCGTCAGGGCGAGCCAGATGATGCGCGCCTGTCTCTCAGATGGGGCTGGAAAGGACATATAAAATCACAATCTTCCAAATTTGGTCCCGTTGACTTCGGTTTCCACACGAGATTCCAAGGCCAAAACGAACCTGACCGGGTAGGCTCCAACGATTTCTCTGGCAGAGGCTGTCATGGATCGGAAAGCTCACCCCTGCCCCAGACGTCGGCTCTTGTCCGCAGCAGCGCGAACAGCACTCATGAGCACACCGCGTAATCCACCTTTTTCCAATTGGTGGAGACCTTCGATGGTTGTTCCGCCGGGACTGGTTACAGCATCCTTCAAGGCTCCGGGATGACTGCCGGTATCCAGAACCATTTTGGCCCCTCCAAGCACTGTCTGTGCCGCAAGGCGGGTGGCGATTTCCCTGGGCAGACCCTCAGCAACTCCGCCATCGCTCAAAGCCTCGATCATCGCATACACGTAGGCCGGACCACTACCGCTAAGTCCTGTCACCGCGTCCAGCAATCCCTCCTTGACCTGCAGTGCCAATCCGACCGCGCTGAAAAGCGCTCCAACCCATTCCCCGTCAGCGGGTGTGGCATGTTTTCCAAGTGTATATGCTGAGGCGGAGGCCCCTACGAGTGCCGGAGTGTTTGGCATCACTCTGACGACCCGGCTCCCCGCCCCCAGCAGACTTTCAATCCGCGAGGTGGGTATTCCGGCTGCAATCGAAATCAACAAATGGTTCTCAGTGAAGACAGGCTTGATCTCGGCCAGTACCTCGGGCACCTGGTCCGGCTTCACAGCCAGAATGAGTGTGTTCGAAAATCGTGCAACGTCAGGATTGAATGCGGTGGTCCTCACCCCGACATCCTTCGCAAACTGCGAAGCGCAGGACTCCATCCTATCACTCGCCAGAAGATCCTCCGGCCTGACCAAACCGGCACGGCAGAAGCCTTTTGCAAGTGCGGTGGCCATCTTGCCGGCTCCGATGAATCCGATGTTTTGTGCTGCAGGCATGCGTGAATCTAGCACAGACGTCCCGCCCAGTGGAAGGGCGAAAAAAAGGGGAGGCATCCGTTGAACGAATGCCTCCCCCTGACTACTGAAGTCGAACGCTTACCGGACCTTCACACGATACAACCGGGTGGTCGTGGCGGAGATCGGATCGCTGACAGTCGCCTGTGAACCGGTTCCAGTCACCGATTGGAGCAGGGTCCAGGAGGCATCCGTCACCGCCTGCTTGTATTCGACATCATAGGCCGGACCCACCTGGGTGTTGAAACGAAGCAGAACGTTGGCCGGATCCCGTGACACGAGGATCGTGGGTGCCGTAGCCTGCGAGAGAACCGCCACAGCGCTGCTGACAGGATACCGACCGTCATTCACAATTACATAATAGGCCCCGAGATTGGCCGCCTGAACGTTCGTGAGGGTCAGGGTCGATCCCGTGGCACCTGCGATGGCTGCTCCGTTCAGCATCCATTGGTAATTCAACGTTCCAGTCGAGCTGGACGCACTCACCGAGAGCGTGGCCGTCCCACCGATGAGACCTGCCCGACCGACAGGGTTGGCTGTGACAACCGGCGGGGTAATCTTCACCACCCGCACATTGTCAAAATAAGCGGCACCGTTGGCGCCACCGATGGAGTCATAGCAGTCCATGTAGCCAAGCATGATGTTGCCCGCATTAAACCCGGTCGTGTTGGTGCTCTGGAGGATCATCGTATTGTTGATCCGCAGGGCAACCATGTTCGTGGTCTTGCTCACCTCAACATCAGCCCAGGTTGGCGATGTGCGGGAACCCGCTGTTCCGAACGAAACAAACGGCGGGTTCTTGAAGATGTTGGTGAAGTTGGCATAGGTCCGGTCCACAAGGATCAGAGGATTGGTGTTCGTCGCGAAGGAAGGCTTCGTGAAGAGCGTGAAGTCGGTGGCCGCACCGTCAACCGCATCCACAGAGAAGAACAATCCGTCCATGTTCGCCGCAGCCAGCCCCACGTTCCCGGATCGATACCAGTTGGTCTTGGTCCCGGAATGGTTGATGCCAAAGATCGCATGCTCAGTCGTATTGGATGTGGTATTGGCATAAATCAGGAGGCTGAAACGAAGTGCAAAGTCATTCGCAAACGATTTGCCTGCCGGATAGAAGTTGATGCCAGCAGCAGCGGCTGTGGTGTCATTTTTGTTGACTGTAACCTTGAGGCCTGTTGAACCAACAGCTCCAGGTGCCGCAGGAATTCCATCCACCCCATAGTCATAACCAAAGGTGAACTTGTAATCCTGAAGGAGCGGGAGGCTGTTGTTCGTGGTGCCGTAGGTAAATGTCCAGTCGGCGGGCAGGGTGTTATCCGGCTGGGGATTGTCGAACGTCTCACTCCAGAGAAGGTTTGCAGCTTCCGAGGGGAGATCGTCATCAGTGATGGTGACCACCACAGACTTATTCGTCGAATTCGGCGTGTATTCACCGCCAAAAGCATTCGCGACTGTGACCGTGAATGAACGGATCCCTGTCACGTTCGAATTATCCATCGGATTCAAATCAAAGGTTGCGGTGACATCCCCGGAATTCAGAGTGGCGCTGGAGGCCATCATGAAGTCCGCCCCAACCTGAGGCCCACCAGAGAAGTCAATGTTTACGCTCAGGGCGATATTGGTCTCCCCAAGGCGGGTGATCCGAAGGCGGGCAAAGTCTGTCGGATAGGGCTCATACATATTCGTATTGATGCCGGTAATCCCAATCAGAGGGGTCTCATTATCAGCAATCACAGCCGTTGCAGAGGCATTGTCCAAAACAGAATAGCTGGCGGAGCTTGCGATCTTAAGGATGACGGTTTCGGGGGACTCGATGAGGCTGTCATCGATGGGTGTGATTGTGACTGTGGTCGTGGCGCTGCCAGCCGGGAAGGTCACGCTGGTCGGTATGGCCTGATAATCTGTGCCATTCACTGCGGTGCCTGAGATGGTCAGGTTCACCGTGAGAGGAGCGCTGACATCCCCCTCACGATTGAAGGTGAACGTCGCAGTGTCGCTCGCAGGTGTTTCTTCATGGGCGATCGGATCTGTTGCAACCACACCCACGATCTGCGGAATATCAAGAACGAACGTGCCATCAGATCCGGTGGTGGCGGTGGCGGTGATGCCCAAGGTCAAAGACTGGAGGCGGGCGATGCCGGAACTGACAATGTAGATGTTGTCGGCGGCGTCGAAGGCGATACCACGCCCTGCCGCGGTCGCAGTAAATCCAGTGTATTTCCAAATGCGCGTCAGGTCGGGAATACCGTTGGTCAGGCGGACTGCCGTCACGGAGTTGTTTTCATAGTTGAGATGCGCGAGCATGCGACCATCGCGGGAAGCAGCAATCGCCCCGGCAGCCTTCAGCACGTCCTGAAGATAACCAAGATCCGCACTCGCCGTTTTCGAGTTCCAAAGGAAGGGGCTGTTCCACGGAAGTGCATCCGCCTGGAGACCATTGGTCACCACATAGACGCCAGCCTCATTTCCGGAGGAGCGGTAGTGGGAAACATAGAGATAATCATTTGGCCCCCGCGAGAGATCCATCGTCTGGCTGACAAAATTGATCGCGGGTGTGAAAATCAGATTGGTCTGGAAATCCACAAAAGGTGCCGCATTGAACACATCATAACGCCAGAGGCTGTTCATCTGGGTCGCCGAGGTCGTCTCGCGATCCAATTGCAGGTCCTCATCCATGAAGAACACAGTCAGGTTCGAATTCGCCAGACTTCCCTTCACAGCAACGGCCTCCAAACTTCCATGGTTATTGTTCAAGGTGGCAGGAATCGCCGCTGATCCTGTCAACGGCTTGAAAACGGAAGCGTTCGTTGTGACATCAGGGTCGGTCACCCACAGGTTACCCGCCGCATCTGACCAGTCGCAAATGTAGAGCTGGCTGTCATCAAACCCAACTGAAATGCGATACGGAGCCGAGCTGCCGCCCAAGGCAAAGTTGATACCACCCGTCCGATTCGTTCCAAACACATCAGTCAAATCGGCGTTGAGGGCATAAATTCCATCCCCCTTGGCTGCGGCGGCACTGTTCGCCACATAAACGCGCCCGAAGTAGGGGGTTGCAGGATTCGCGTTGACGGCAATACCACGAGGAGAATTGAAGGTGACCGGGGCACTGTTGGTCGTAAAAACGCCATCACCAATCTTGGATGTCTGAACGAAGAAAACGCCGGTCAAGCCTGCGATGTTGGTAACGGTCAGTCCGCGGCTGCGTGGCCCCAGAGTGTTGGTATTCGCCCCACCGTTCCAAATGATGCGGACATTGTCGGCAGCCTCATTAAGACGGAACGAAACGGTTCCGCCATTGTTTGTTAATGAGCTTGCATATGGGGTCGCGAAAGCCGACTGGGCCAAAAGCAGCGAAGCAATGGCCGGCAAGGCGCCGAACGCGAGTTTTGTAAGAATACTGTTTTTCTTCATGCGTATCTCCTGATTGTTGTTGCCTGAACTCAACTGTGAGTTTTGTTAATTAACTATATTATGGTGCTGACCATCGACAAGCCTAACCGAAACGGCGGCTTGCGCAATCAAAAAGATTTGACAAGTTCAATAAAAAATGACATAGGTGCTCAAGCAGGAAAAGTGGATGGCTTAAAACTCCGCCTGTAACACTTTTCGGCCCTATTGCCGGGTGTCCGGCTTCATTGGATGAAGTGTCCCATCCCGCTCAAGCCGCATCCGCTCTCCACGCCATTCGATTGTGTTCCCCATGAACGCCATGGACCAGATGCCAATTTGCATGATGTCCTTGAGCCAGGGAACCCAAAACCAAGCCCATTCAACAACCCCGCGCCGCAGGCGATTCTGCAGGCTGACCGCCAGAACACTCCTCACACCAAGCACAAATCCGCCCAGGAGGACTGCCCATCCGCTACCCTGGCCCATGCAGGCGAACCCCCACAAAGTTGCGTTGCTCAGAATGCTCATGAAATAGGGCATGGGTTGACTGACCCGGATCGTTCGAGCCCAGCGAACCTGGTGTCGCCAGACTGCCCCCCAACCCATCGTCCCTGACCAGCACTCGACCACAACCGACGAAAAGAGGATGTGTCTTCCCAGCCCCGCGATCCGATGTCCGATCTGGTAGTCATCCGCAAGACAGTTTTTGAGAGCCTCGAACCCTCCAATGCTGGAAAGATCCTTCTTTCGAAAGGCCATCACCGCTCCCAACGCAAAATCCACAGGTCTGAAGGATGAACTCTGCAGCGCCTGAGACCAGAAATCGGCATTCACAGCAACCGCCTCACACCTCATGGCAAGTGTTCCCGGCGGTTCGAGCCGGTAAAAGCAATGAACCAACCCGGCATCGGCCACCAGCAGCTGGCTTACCACATTCGACAGTAGATCGGTCGGGGCGCAGACGTCAGCATCGCTCACCACAAGCAGGCGGTGGCTGGCCATCCGCTCCATCTCCACCAGCTTCGCTACCTTCAGATTTGTGCCATGAAGGGGACTGAACACCTTGAGAACGGCGTCCACCTTGGGATGCTCTTCCATCAACCTATGAACAATCCCGCAAACCGGATCCTGAGCCGAAGCCACTCCAAAAATGATCTGAACTGGCTCCGGATACTCCTGCTTGAACCAGCTCCGGAGGCAGGTTTCGGTAAATTCATCGCACCCTTTGAGCGGCTTCAGCAGCGTGACGGGTGCCACCCTGCCCCTCCCAGAACTGCTCCGATGCAGTGGAAAACGAAAGGCAACCACCGCTTGCCAGATCATAATCCCGACACTCAGAACCGCCAAACCTCCGAGCAGCATGCTCAACATGTCGATCCCCCTCCTGTTGCCTGAAACTCCACAATCCCCTCGTGAATAAGCATTTGCACTTTGACAGAAATGATCCGCGATACCAGTTCGCACGTCACTCTCAGGAGACCAGCGAAACCGTCCCGGGGTAATGATTCAGGATGGATGCGTGTTGGGAACCTGTGGGTGAAAGCCAAAAAGGTATGTCCCGCCGTGAACAACGCCGGGAAAACTAGGGACTTTGTGATGACCTCTGGGTCTTGAACCCCAATTGTCCTGAGCACGAAATGGAGCATGCTGAGTCAGCCGGAACCTGTCAATGTTTTGAAACATTCGGTGTGCTTGACAATCTTGTCTTTGCAGGACAAAGTATAAACCATGGATCCGAACGTCGCCAGCGAGCAAATCCAGATCATCCGAACTCTCATGGAGCGTGCCGCCCTTTATCGCCGCGCCATGGCCCCACTCATGGCTGCCGCAGGAATAACAGGCCTGCTTGGAGGCGGGATCGGGTATGCCGCAGCCATCGGCCCTGACTGGCGATTTGTCACGATGTGGTCGGGTGTTGCGTTTGTGGCGTTGATCATATCACTGCTGCTCGTCCGCCGTCAGGCACTCAAGGACTCGGAGCCATTCTGGTCCCCCCCAACCCGCAGGGTTGCACAGGCAATGCTTCCCGGCCTGGCGGCTGGTAGTCTCGTGGGTCCCTTAAGCCTGATTTTCAACCCCGGTTTGATTCCTTCAGAGATTCTGCCTTCCCTCTGGATGGTGCTCTACGGCTGCTCCCTTTGCTCGGCGGGCTTTTTCATCAGTCGTGGCGTCCGTATTCTCGGATGGCTGTTTCTGCTCTGTGGATGTGCGGTCTTATGTGTGCATGGAACCTTCAGGATCAGTGGTTTGCCGCATATTGAGATGGCAGCCTCGTTCGGCGGCCTTCATCTCGCATCAGGCATTTATCTGTTTTTCACCGAGAAAAATCAGGCCAAGCAGTGAATCCGGAACCCTTTCTACAACTGGATCGGATTATCCATGAAAAGGGACGGCTTGGAATCATGTCCATGCTGGCGGCGAATCCGGAGCTTTCCTTCACGGAGATGCGGGATTCGCTGGGGATGACGGATGGCAATATCACCACCCACATCCGCACCCTGCAGGAGGCGGGCTATCTTTCTGTCACAAAGAGTTTCCAAAAGAACCGACCGCTCACCACATGCGCCCTGACACCCGTCGGCCGCACCGCCTTTGCCCAATATATCAATCTGCTTGAGCAGATTGTCCGGCAGTCGAAGCTCGAATAAAATTTCTGAAAACTTTGAACACGTTCCCATGGCAGCGGTCATTCACTTTGTGACGCAAAGTTTTTTAATGCATCGGCCAACGATCGAACATCATCAAAATTCTCCTATGAAAATCATTCGAGCCCGGCATATGGGCATGTGTTTTGGGGTCAAGGATGCCATTGATCTGGCAATGGAGACCGGGGAACACACACCCCTCACCATCCTTGGGGAACTGGTTCACAACGACACCGTCAACGCCGAATTGAAAAATCGAGGTGTCCGCGTGGAAAGGGATCTGGAGAGCGTGCGCACGAAACTCGCGATGATCACCGCGCACGGGGCCTCGGAAAAAATGAAGCAATCCGCCCGCGATCGGGGGTTGCTGATTCTTGAAGCAACCTGTCCGCTGGTTCGTGCCGCACACCGCTCAGTGATGAGACTGGCGGAGGAAGGCTACCATCCGGTCATTATTGGAAGACACGGCCATGTTGAAGTTCGGGGATTGACGGAAGACCTCAAGGAATTTGACGTGGTGCAGGACGAAAGGGATGTCGCCAGGCTGGCTCCACGGTCCCGATTCGGCGTCATCGCGCAGACCACGCAACCGCTGGACAGGGTCGGATATCTGGTGGAGGCCATCCACGCCCGCCACCCGCACGCCGAGATCCGCTTCGTGGACACTGTATGCCATCCGACAAAGCAACGACAGGCGGCAGCCATCGAACTGGCCAAAAAGGTGGAACTTGTCCTCGTGATTGGAGGAGCACAAAGCAATAACACCGCCGAACTCTGCGCCAGCTGCAGAAAACACTGCCCACGGGTTTATCATGTTCAAACCGCGATTGACCTGCGATCCGAGTGGTTTGAGGGGATTAAATCCGTCGGCATCACCGCTGGAACATCGACTCCGCAATCGACGATAGATGATATCGAGAAATGGGTTCTTGCCTGGGTCGATGAGCATGCACAACCCCAACCAACAACAGAGTCCCGGTGTGTCGCTGTCTGAAACGGAAAGGAATCCCTTGAAGGAGAAAAACAAATTTTACGTGGTTTGCGCCTACGCCGCCGGCATGGCCTGGGTCGAATCGGCGGTCGTCTTCTATCTGCGGACCATGATCAACCGGATCAACCCCTACCAGCCACTCCCGCTCCCGGAGGCGGGCGGGCTGGGAATGGCTGAGGTCGTACGCGAGGCGGCCACCCTCCTGATGCTCCTGACGGTTGGCATTCTGGCTGGCAGAACCTGGCGGGAGCGTTTGGGATATGCAGCGCTCGCTTTCGGGCTCTGGGACATTCTTTATTACGTCTTTCTGGTCGTGATGTGCTCATGGCCCACCTCCATTCTGGATTGGGATATCCTCTTCCTGATTCCGCTTCCCTGGTGGGGCCCGGTGCTTGCCCCTGTCCTCATTGCGAGTCTGATGATCATTTGGGGCACACTCGTCACTCAAGCCGCCCCCATCTACCGGCCTCCCGTCTGGCATTACTGGGCTCTGTTTGCCGCCGGGATTCTACTGGCCCTTTATGTCTTCATGGCGGATGCGATCCATCTGAATGACAAATCCGTGGAGTCCATGCGCCGACTCCTGCCAACCCGGTTCAACTGGTGGCTCTTCACCCCTGCCCTGTTCCTAATCGCAAGCCCCCTGATTCCGACCCTGATGACCCGAAGGATTTTTGGCGCATCCCAAGCCTCAACAATGTATAGTCGGCAGGAGGAAGACATGAATAGCATATGAGGGTGTTGAAGCTGGCGTTTGAGTCGGGCACCGCCATGCCCATACTGGCGCTTCTTTTTGCCTCCGGGGCAAGTCTGGCACTGGTGGGATGGAGGGTTCACTGGACGCATGATCCCGGTTACACTGGATTGGCCTGGAACCTGTTTCTGGCCTGGCTTCCACTGGTTTTTGCCCTGATCGCCTCAGAACAGAACCGGCGCACGCCGGGGCAGGGTTGGCGGGTCGCAGTCTGGGTCGGCGTGTGGATACTCTTTTTCCCGAATGCCCCCTACATTTTCACGGATCTGATCCACCTCACCAACCGGGTTCAGTCCCTTTTCTGGGTGGATCTGGTGTTAATCCTATCCTGCGCCCTGACGGGATTTGTATTGGGATTCCTCTCACTCTACCTGATTCAAGGTCTTGTCCGGGAACGGTTTGGATTGGTAGCGAGCTGGTTGCTCATACCGGTTGTCGCGGTAATCACCGGTTTTGGTGTCTATTTGGGCAGATTCATGCGCTTCAACAGTTGGGATATTCTTTTAAGGCCCCGCGCAATCCTGCGGGAGGTCGGAAATTGGGCCACATCACCCCCCTCGCACTCGACAGGCATGGTGGTCCCGCTGCTGTTCGCAGCCTTCATTTTTACCACCTATCTACTTCTATATGGTCTGACCCGCCTGCGACGACCCTTTGCCTCCAATCCACCCGCAGGGGAGTAGTCAAACCGGTCTTGAAATACCCTAACCCGGGCTCACCCATGGAAAGGGCAGATAGTCATCGGTAAAAGGTATCGCATGCGTGGTGAATGTGCTTGAAGCGGTGAATTGATTTGGGCACATTCTGCGTTGTCAGGGCCCATGGATTGTGGACTTACAAACCCCGCCAGGGTCGGAAGGCAGCAACGGTAGTTTGCTCTGCAACTGCCGTGGTAACCCTGACACTTTGTTTTCACCGTGGATGTGGATTGTTGACGAGCCGCAACGTGGCGGCCGCCTTTGAAAGCCGCGCGGACGCCTTATGAGCTATCAGGTCATTGCCCGGAAATACCGACCCCAACGTTTCAGCGACGTGGTGGGGCAGGAGCATGTCACCCGCACCCTTTCCCAGGCGATCACCCAAAGCCGCATAGCCCATGCCTACCTCTTTTGCGGCCCCCGCGGCACAGGTAAAACCACCGTCGCCCGGATTTTTGCTAAGTGCCTCAACGCCACGGGTGGTCCAAAAGTGGACTTTCAGGATGATGACCCACGGTGCCGTGAGATCACTGAAGGACGGTCCTTGGACGTCCTTGAGATCGATGGAGCCAGCAACAACGGCGTTGAGCAGGTCCGGGAGTTGCGTGAAACCTGCCGCTACGCTCCGGCTGGGTCAAAATTCAAGATCTACATCATCGACGAGGTCCACATGCTCTCGGCAGCGGCGTTCAACGCCCTGCTCAAGACACTTGAGGAACCCCCGGAGCATGTGAAGTTCCTGTTCGCTACAACCGATCCGGAAAAGGTGCTTCCCACAATCCTTTCCCGTTGCCAGCGATTTGATCTCCGACAGATTCCCACAAAACTGATCTCCGACCACCTCTCCTATATTGCCGGCCAGGAGAAGGTCGAGGTATCGCCCACAGCTCTCTATGCCATTGCCCGCGGTGCTGAGGGGGGCATGCGCGATGCCGAATCCACGTTGGACCAGCTCATCAGCTTCTGCGGATCCAAAATCGAGGAGGCGGACGTTCTTTCCATGTTTGGTTTGACCGCCCAGCGCCAGTTACTGGAGTTGTCGGGCTCCATCCTGACAGGGGATGTGGAATCCGGTCTGCGGCAACTGGGCCAGTTGACGGGTTCAGGCAAGGATCTGGGTCGCCTGATCGCCGACCTTCTAAACCATTTTAGAAACCTCCTGATCTACAAAGTCAGCCGGGGCGATCTGGGGATGCTGGAGATATCAGAGGCAGAAGCAGGGGCGCTCGCTGAACAGTCCACCCTCGCTTCAAGTGAAGGTCTCACACGGATCCTGGAGGTCCTTGGGGATACAGAAATGAGGCTCCGAGATGCGGCTTCCCGAAAAATCCTGGTGGAAATTGCGATTTTCAAGGCCTCCGAAGCGCGAAATGCACAAAGTATCGATTCCCTGCTCAAACAGCTTCAAGCGTTAAAGCAGGGCGGCAACATCTCAGCCCCCACAACCCCGTCCGCTCCTCTAAGATCTGCCGCACCAGCCCCCATCGCCCCCCCAACTCCCGCGCGTGCCAGCACACCGCCGCCCCCCCCTGCTCCACCGACTACAATCCCCCATCCGGCAGCATTGACTGATGGTTCGGCTCCAGTGCAGCAAACAGCCCATCAAACCGTCGATCTTCAACAAATCTGGAGCGCTCTCGTTGAAACCGTGGGACGGGAAAGTCCTTTCACCCGAAGCTACCTCCTCGAAGCTCATCCGGTTTCGATGGTGAGGAACGTCTTCACGATCGGCTTCCGCCAGAGCACGGCGGAGCACATCCCCCTGGTCGATAACCCCAAGAATCAGAAACTCATTCAGGAGAGCCTCGCCTCACTGGGGCATCCTGTGACGCAGATCCGGTTTGTCAAAAATGACGCTCCTGCAACAGCCATTCCGGGTAATGAGCCTCGGCCAGCCAACATGCCGCCAGCCTCAAACCCGGTTCCAAGTTCGCCGCCTCCTGTGAGTCAGGCCCCGGCGGCTCTCCCCAGGAGTCCGGCAGTGCCTCAGAAACCATCCCAGCCCCTGCCGGTGAAAATGGACCCGGAAGACTTTAAAAACGACCCTTTGATTCAAAAGGCTCTTGAGGTGTTCAAGGGTCAGCTTGTCCAGGCGAGAACCTGACCCCCCTCCTGATATCAAGAAACCATCTTGAACCTAAACCACCAAAAATTATCATGTCCAGCATTGGAAAATTAATGAAGCAGGCTGCGCGTATGCAGCAGCAGATGGAGTCCATCCAAAACGAACTGGCCCGACGCACTGTTGAGATCACAACCGGCGGCGGTGCAGTCAAGGTGGTCGCCAAATGTGATGGATCCATTGGTTCCATCAAAATTGATCCCCAGGCTTTGAATCCCTCCGACGCCCAACTCCTTGAGGACATGCTTCTGTCCGCCACGAATCAGGCCCTCGCACAGGCAAAAGCCATATCAACGGAGGAGATGGGTAAAGTCACCTCCGGATTCAACCTCCCCGGCTTGATGTAACCTCCCCAGGGCTGGAGTGGACCTGTCCACACCCTCTGGAAGCGTTATGGCACACTTGCCCGAAAGCATCTCCGCTCTGGCAGCCGCGTTGACCCGCCTGCCTGGCATCGGGCCCCGGTCTGCCGAGCGCATCTCCCTGCACATCGTTCAGGCCGATACCTCGGCGGTGAAATTCCTCGCAGAGGCCCTCCTGAGGGCCAGGGAGTCTGTTCACCTCTGCTCTGTGTGCGGCGCCCTGACAGATGCTTCCCCCTGCCGTATTTGCTCCGATACCACGCGCGAGTCAGCTCTCGTCTGTGTTGTCGAAAAACCGGTCGACATCCTGAGCGTCGAAAAGTCGGGAACATTTCGGGGCAAGTACCACGTCCTTGGGGGCAAAATCTCCCCGCTGAACGGGGTCCAACCCGGGGACCTCCGCATTGCGGACCTCGAGCGACGCCTCAGCAGTGAACCAATCCGGGAGATCATTCTCGCACTGGGCACTGATGTTGAGGGGGATGCCACAGCCTTTTACATCGCAAAAACCCTCGCAAAAACCGGACTTCGTATCAGCAGAATCGCACACGGACTCCCCGCCGGATCCGCCCTTGAAGGGGCGGATGAACTCACCCTCAGCCATGCGCTGGAGGGTCGTCGCGAGATGAAATGATCCCAACCAACATGACTGACCCTTCTCCACGATCCATTGTTTTCGACCTTGGAAAAGTCCTGCTGGATTTTGACTATCGCATCGCGGCCCACGCTCTCTCCACTGAGCGGGGGCCTGCCCCGGAGGAAATCATGAGGCACTTCGGATCGGCCCCGCTGCTCTCCCGTTACGAAACAGGGTTGATGACCACCGCCCAATTTTTTGAGGAGACCCGAAAAATCACCGGCTATGCCGGATCAAAAGAGGAATTCGCCGCCGCTTTTGGGGATATTTTCACTCCGATCCACTCCATGATTGATCTCCATGAGCAGTTGAGGCAGCACGGTTTTCAGACCTGGATCTTCTCCAATACGAACGAACTCGCGGTCCAGCACATCAGAACCAAGTATCCCTTCTTTGCAAATTTTGATGGTTATGTGCTCTCCTACGAACAAAAGTCCATGAAACCCGACTCTGGCATCTATGATGTTGTCGAAAAGATGACCGGATGCAGATCTGCTGAGATTCTTTATATCGACGATCGGCTCGAGAACATCGAGGCAGGCGCCGCCCGGGGTTGGCGGGTCATCCTGCAGGAGACGCCTGAAAAGACACTTGCGCAGGTCCAGGCTATGGGACTGCTCCGCTGAGCTTCAGACAATCTTTCATTTCCATTGGAAAAAAGCGGCGGCTGAGACGATATTGCCTGCCACCATGATGATGCTTGAAGATTGTGCCGTGCCGGATGGTTGGTCACTCTCCTTCCATCTCCCGATTTCCCAGGGCGCAGCCACCTTCCGGAGTCTGCCTTCACTATCGTATCATTCCCACCCCACTGGATGGAAAATTGGACTGACCCCCTCCTGATGAATTCCAGCCTCATCCCAACGAAGGGCGAACAACAGGCCATGGAGTGGAGTTTGGTGCTGGTAAGTCAGGGCATTGAGACCTTGATCGCCCCCCCGCAACAAGACCGTCCCTGGGGATTGGAAGTGCCTCAGGAGGACCTTGGACGGGCGCTCAGGGTTCTGCGCCAGTATAAGATTGAAAACCGCACATGGCCCTGGCAGCAGCGCATGCCGGGACACCAGATTCTGTTCGACTGGGGAGTGCTGGGATGGACCGCCATCGCTGCCCTGTTCTTCTGGCTTTCCTCCGACGTTCCGGCCCTGAAGGATGCAGGCATCATGAGCAATCAGGGCTTCATCCACGGGGACTGGTGGCGCGCCTTTACGGCTGAGTGGCTGCACGCGGATCTCGCCCACCTCGGAGCGAACCTTGTCACAGGCACCCTCCTTCTGGGACTGGCGATGGGGCTCTATGGAACAGGTCCCGGCCTGCTGCTCTCCCTGCTCGCTGGCGCTGCGGGGAACCTGCTGGGCTTATTTCATCTGCCGGGCCTGCGCCTGAGCCTCGGAGCCTCGGGTCTGGTCATGGGAGCACTCGGGTTGCTTGCCGCCCACTCGTTCGCCCCCATCCCAACTTCCACACACACGGAACCGGGGCATTTCACCCGCAAGAGCCTCCTTTCCGGATTTGCGGCCGGGTGCTTTTTGTTCATCCTGCTTGGACTTTCCCCAGGAACAGATGTTCTGGCCCACTTCGGAGGGTTTGTGTCCGGCTTGGTCCTGGGAATTCTGGCAGGACGATTTCCTGCACTGGGTCAAAACCCCCTGGCGAATCTTGCCTGCGGCCTTGGATTTGTCCTGCTCGTGACCCTCCCATGGCTGGGAGCCTTCCTGCATCTGCCGATGGCCCGCCGTTGGTGAGGCGGTCGGATTTTCCGCACCTTTTGCGTTGCGCAGAACCCCGATTGGCGGATCATTATGCCCCATGAAGTGCTTTGTGACAGGTGCCTCGGGGTTCATTGGTGCCAATCTCGTTCATGAGTTGACCGCGCGCGGCCACGAGGTTCGGGCCCTGCTCCGGCCGAACGCCGACACCCGGGGCCTCTCCGGGGCTGTTTACCAGACGGTCACCGGCGATATTTCCGACCGCCAATCGCTCAAAAAGATGATGACCGGCTGTGACTGGTGTTTTCATGCCGCCGCAAGTTACAATCTCTGGCTCAAAGACTACGCCCCCATGTATGCCGCCAATGTGGATGGCACCCGGAATGTGATCGGGGCAGCAACGGAGGCGGGTTGCAGCAGGATCGTTTACACAAGCACCGTAGGGTGTATTGGCTTGCCCAAGAGGGTTGGCGATGATGTGGTTCCCACGGATGAGCGCACCCCTGTTTCCGAAAGCCAGATGAGCAACCACTATAAACGCTCGAAGTGGCAGGCTGAACAGATCGCCCTCGGATTGGCGGCCCGGGGAGCACCCGTGGTGATTGTGAACCCCAGTGCCCCGGTTGGCCCGCGCGACGTCAAGCCCACCCCCACCGGAGGAGTGATCGTGGACTTCCTAAATCGCAGGATGCCCGCATTTCTCGACACAGGCCTGAATTGGGTGCATGTGAGGGATGTCGCGATGGGTCATATTCTTGCCGCTGAGAAGGGATGTATTGGTGAAAGATACATCCTTGGTAATGCCCAAGGCAATTGGACGATGGAGACGGCACTTCAAAAGCTGGAGCAACTCTCAGGCACACCGGCGCCAAAGATGCGGGTCCCCTACTGGATCGCCCTCGGAGCCGCCCATGTGAACGAGTGGATGTCGACCATCACCGGAAATCCCCCCAAAGCCCCCCTTGCGGGCGTCCGGATGGCCCGCTACATGATGTATTTCAGCCCTGATAAGGCCATAAGGGAGCTTGGGATACCCCAAACGCCGCCAGAGGAAGCGCTACGCTCGGCGGTGGAATGGTTCAGATCAAACGGTTATGTCAAATGATCGCCAGCCAAACCGTTCCGGTGAGGCAGGTCGCCCCTCCCCCGGATCCTTTTCCCGAGGCACGAGGGTAAAGACAACGGGAATCATCCTCATCTGCCTGACCCTGTTGAGTTGCAAATCATTGATCCACTCCGAGGCCGTCCAGACTGGACGGAAAACCCCACCGACCTCACAAACCGGAGTTCCGCTCGCCCCTGCCGCCCCCTCAACAACCGGGAACGACTCAACGGCTGAGATCCGTGCGCGGAGCAAAGGACGCCTCAAATGCGCGCTTTTTTTCAAGCCCGCTCCGGGGGATGCTCCCAATCTGGTCGCAGATCTGGCCCCGCTACTCTTTCTGGAAAGCCCGACCAACAACTCAGGGAACCTTTCCAACCCGGATCTGTTCGGCAAACTCGAGGCCACAGAACAGGGGTTCCGGACAGATATCACAAACCCAACCCTCTATTATGAGACCGACACCGCCAATATCGGCGGGCAACCTCACCCACGCATCACCTATTATTGGCTCTACTCACGCCAGCAGAAAAGGGGAAAATCCTTGCGGCACCCACTCATGCAGGGGATCCGCGTGACGTTGAACACCTCGGGCAGCCCGGTCATTTGGGAAGTTCTTGAGGATTCATCAGGTAAAACCCTGGTTTTTGCCGCCGACTCGTTGGAAAAACGGGCAAGAGACCTATTCCAAGTCCCGTTGCCTGGGAGAGAATTTGCCTTGGAGGAGGCTGTGGCAAAAAGTTCAGGATTTGTGGTTGCTCGGATCATTGAAGACGGCCCAGTCCCAATGGGACCTTCCATTTACCTCAGGTCTGATACCCGGGACGTCCTTACGCTTACTTGCCGATGCATGCCTCCCCAGACCGGAGACTTGTCCGGCACCCGCACCTACCAATTGATCCCCCTGGAAGCATCCGGAAATTCAGCCCGGACCGGCTTTCCCCGAACATTCCCCGCGCCCCACCCCCCGATCCGGTCTATTCCGTAACAGGACAAGGGATCGCGGCTTGCACAACAATCGGCATTTTGGAATGGAGGAATCCTGATCCTACCTGCCTTGGGGGAGCCGACCTCGAAAGTTTAACTTCAGCAAACGAACCATTTTAATCAATTCGCTTGCAGTCGAGCCCCGTCTTTCTCCATTCTACAGGACATAAGAACGTCAGTTGCAACGTGCATGGATCGAAAAGAAACCAGACTCGATTATGAAAGAATATCAACCTTCTGAAATTCGCAACTTCGCCATCGTCGGACACGCTTCCTGTGGAAAAACTATGCTCAGTGAAGCGATGCTCGCGTGTGGCGGTGTGATCAATCGCATGGGCAGCATCGCTGCCGGAACCACGGTCTCTGATTACCACGACACTGAACAGCACCGGCAGATCAGCGTCTCAGCAACCCTCATGCATCTGGAGTGGCTGGGGAAGAAGTTTAACATTCTGGATTGCCCTGGATACACTGACTTCATCAGCGAGGGGTTGGGTGCCTTGAAAGTCGGGGATTTCGCACTCGTTGTCGTGCACGCGAATCACGGGGTCGGGGTGGGAACCGATGCTGTGTGGAAATATGCAACTGAGGACGGAATTCCCAAAATGGTGGTAGTCAACGCTTTCGACAAGGAGGAGACCGACTTTGAGAAGGTGCTCGCACAAGTCCGTGAACATTTCGGGGAACGGGTGTTCCCTCTCACGCTGCCAGTAAATGCAGGTCCTGGGTTTACCCAGGTTCTTGATGTTCCCCGGAACGAAATCATTACCTACGCCGACGACAAGAGCGGGAAATTTACCGAGGCCCCTGCGACAGGAATCTGGGCAGAGAAGGTCAAGCAGCTCCATGCGCAGATGATCGAATTCATTGCTGAATCTGACGACGCCCTCATGGAAAAGTTCTTTTCTCAGGGTGGTTTGTCGGAGGAGGAGATGCGCGCCGGCATTCACGCCGCCATTCAAAAGCAGACCTTTGTTCCCCTGTTCGTTACCTCTGCCGAAAAAAACGTTGGAGTGGCCCGCCTGATGGATTTCATCGCCAAGTATGGATCATCCCCGGTAGACCGGGAGACCCTCACCGCCCATGATCCTGATGGCAAGGATGTGGAAGTCCACCTGAATGATCCGGATCCGGTGCTCTATGTGTTCAAGACCATGAGCGAGGCCCAGTTTGGTGAACTTTCCTTTTTCCGCGTCTATTCCGGCCACATAAAGTTTGGGAGCGACCTCTACAACACCTCCCGCAGAACCACGGAAAAAATCGGGCAGATTTATCTTCTAAACGGAAAAACCCGAACGACCGTTCAAAGCCTGAACGCTGGCGATATTGGGGCAGTCGTCAAACTCAAAGACACCCATACGGGCAACACTCTCTGCAACCCCCGAAAGCCCGTCATGCTTCCGAAGGTCGAATACCCAAGCCCAAGCATTCATGCTGCACTGAAGGGCAACGTCAAAGGGGAGGAGGACAAGATCGCGACCGGCTTGGCAGCACTGCACCACGAGGATCCAACCTTCCAGCACATGGTCGATTCCGAGTTGCACCAGACCATCGTTTCCGCCCAGGGGGAACTCCACTTGGAGGTGATCGCTGAATGGCTGAGAAAACGCTACAATGTCCATGTGGAACTGACCGAACCCCGGGTCCGCTACCGGGAAACAATCAAAGGCAGGGGCGACTCCAAGCATCGTCATAAGAAGCAAACCGGGGGCGCTGGGCAGTTCGCCGAGGTATGGATGAAAATCGAACCCAAGGGGCGGGATACAGGGGTGGAGTTCACAGAGACCCTGAGCGGGCAGAACGTGGACCGTAGTTTCGTCCCCTCCGTTGAAAAGGGAGTTCAGAAGGCCTGCGAGGAGGGAATCCTTGCCGGATATAGGGTGGTCGATGTGCGGATCGACTTCTACGATGGCAAGATGCATCCGGTGGACTCAAAGGATATCGCCTTCCAGATCGCCGGATACTTCGCCTTCAAGGAGTCCTTTCTGGTGGCGAAACCGTGCCTGCTGGAACCAATCCACATGGTTGAAATCCGTATCCCTGAGGATTGCATGGGCAAAGTGATGGGAGATCTGTCCAGTCGCCGCGGCAAGATTCAGGGCATGGACATGGATGGAAGTTTCCAGCTCATCAAGGCCCATGTCCCGGCCAAGGAACTATACCGATACTGCTGCACTCTGCGGTCGCTCACCGGCGGGCGCGGACAGCATTCGGAGAAATTTGACCACTATGAGGAGATGCCTCGGGATCAGGAGCAAAAGGTCATCGACGAATTCAAAAAGCACCGGCAACAGCCGGCGGAATAGTCTCCGCCTCCATTCAGGGCGGGCCGCATCGGGTGGCCCGCCCTTAAGGTTTCGGGTTCGGGGGATTCGAGCCCCATTCGGTCCTCTATTCATCCCAACATTAACGCAACTGGCATCAAAACACCGGATCTGTTCAAATCAAATCCCCCTTGAAAGCTATGACTCCATGGATCTAGCGAGCTGGGCGATTGAGGCAGAGGGGCTTGAACGGCGCTACGGAACTGTTGAAGCTCTCCGGCAGGTTTCGTTCTCGATCCGCAAGGGTGAGTTTTTTTCCCTGCTGGGCCCATCCGGCTGCGGGAAGACCACCCTGCTGAGGCTGATAGCAGGGTTGGACCTTCCGGATGCTGGCAGACTCCGCATCGACGGAAAGGATGCTGGTGGCATCCCCGCCCATAAAAGGCCCGTCAACACAGTCTTTCAATCCTACGCACTGTTCCCCCATCTCAACATTCGGCAGAACATTGCCTTTGGCTTGAAGATGAAAGGAGTCCCCTCCGCCGAAACACGATCCCGTGTTGATCGAATCATGGAGGTCGTCGCAATAGAAGATCTGGGGGACCGCTACCCCGCACAGATTTCCGGAGGACAGAAGCAGCGGGTGGCGTTGGCCAGGGCAATAGTGAACGAGCCACAAGTCCTCCTGCTGGATGAACCACTCGGAGCCTTGGACTTGAAGCTTCGACGCCAACTCCAGGATGAGCTTCAGGGGTTGCAACGTAGGCTGGGAATCACATTCATCCACGTGACTCACGACCAGGAGGAGGCGCTTGTGATGAGTGATCGCATAGCTGTCATGAACGCAGGCAGAATCGAACAACTGGACACAGGGCGCCAACTTTACGACCAGCCCAGGACACGGTTTGTGGCTCAATTTCTCGGAACCTGCAACCTGATCTCAGGACGGGTGCAAGGCATCGGCAACGGAGTTGCCACGGTGGGCACCGAACTTGGAGCACTAACATTCATTCACCTCCACAATTCCAAAACCCTTTCAATCGGTGGAACAGTCCATTTGGCCCTGCGCCCTGAGAAACTTCATATCTCAAGGGAGAAGCCATCAGGATGCGGGAACGTTTTCTCTGGAGTGATCCAACAAGTGATCTACGGCGGTGCCTCCACCCAATATCAACTGGACGTCGGTGCCATCCGCCTGCACGCGACCCTTATGAACAATGGTGCCGCGCATCAATTCCTTCACGAAGGTGACCGCGCCTACTGCATCCTGGCCGAGGAGAGCCTTGTGCTGCTGGAGGACGAATGATCACTGTTCGACGGGACAAAGCTGCCCAAAAGAACCACGTCCACTCGGAACGGGATGACCGGCTGCGTTCAACCCTCACCAGTGGCCCTGGGTTGATGTGGATGCTCTGCTTCCTGTTCATTCCACTGCTGGCGGTTGTTGCCATCAGTTTCATGACGCGTGGGGAATATGGGGAGATCGGACTGCCACTGACACTGGACAACTATAGGCGGTTGCTCGGATTTGGCATTCTGGGTTTTGATCCACTCTACCCTGCAATTCTCATCCGCAGTCTGGCCCTCGGTCTGGCAACCGCCTCCATTTGCATGGTCGCCGCCCTGCCCCTATGCTTTTTCATTGGACGGCTGCCACTTGGATGGAGAACCGCTGGATTGATCCTTATCGTCATCCCATTCTGGACGAACCTGCTGATCAGGACGTATGCCTGGCAGATTCTCCTCTCGCCGGGAGGCTGGATCTGCCGTCTGGCAGAAATATTTGGCTGGATTTCCCCGGGCACCGGCCTCTATCCCGGTGTGTTCGCGATCCTTGTTGGGATGGTCTGTGACTTTCTACCGTTCATGGTGCTCCCTCTTTATGCCTCGGTGGAAAAGATTGATTGGTGTCTGGCCGAGGCAGCTGTGGATCTTGGGGCCAACGGGTCCCAGGTTTTCCGCCACGCCATCCTGCCACAAATACTCCCTGGACTGGGTGCGGGATGTATTCTCGTGTTTCTGCCGGCAACAGGTCAGTTTGTCATCCCGGATTTGCTGGGTGGTGCCAAGACCACCATGCTGGGGAACCTGATCCAGCAACAATTCGGGGCCGGCCGGGACTGGCCCTTTGGGGCCGCCATCTCGTTTGTGGCCCTGCTGCTGGTGATGGCGGGGCTGTGGTTTCGTGGAGCAAAACAGGCTGGGGGTGAGGGAGGACTCCTTTGAAGCGCTTCCCGATTTCACTCGCGGGAGTGAGCGCGCTGCTCTATGCCTTTCTTTACGCTCCAATCCTCGTTGTCATCGTTTACTCATTCAATGCCGCCAGATTTGGCTCCACCTGGGGCGGGTTCACAACACGATGGTATGGAGTCCTGATGGAAAACCCACTGGCCTGGGCCGCTGCCAGAAACACGCTCATTCTGGGACTGGTCAGCACGGGGATCGCCACTGTTCTTGGCTCGTTGCTCGCTTTCGGGCTGGCCCGATTCCGCATCCCTCTCAAATCCTTCACAATCGGTCTCTTAAGGGTTCCCATCTTCATTCCCGACATTGTCATGGCGGTGGCTTTGCTGATGTTTTATTCCCTCGCCCGCCAGTGGTTTGGACTCTTTGAATTGGGTCTCCCGACAATGATCGTGGCCCACGTCACTTTTCAAATCCCCTTTGTCACCATCGTCGTGGGGGCCCGTCTGGCCGGTATGGATCCCTCCCTGGAAGAGGCATCGCGGGATCTTGGGGCGAATGAGATTCAGACGTTCCTGCATGTCACCCTGCCGTTGATCGCTCCTGGAATCATCGCCGCATCCATGCTCGCCTTCACCCTGAGCCTTGATGACTTCGTCGTGAGTTTTTTCACGTCCGGACCCGGATCCACAACACTTCCGATCCTGATCTATTCATCTGTCAAACGTGGTATAACACCGGATATCAACGCACTGTCAACCTTCATCATCGCCATTTCCATGGCGGCCACCCTGGCTGCCACGGTCTTGCAGCGGTCGTGGAAATATAGGAGCATCAGGGACATATGATGAGAACATCGTTCCTGCTGCTCCTACTGCTGGCTCCGCTTGCCTCCGCGATCGGAGACCCGGGAACACTCAACCTCTACATCTGGAGCGAATATATCGATCCCCAGGTGGTGAAGCAGTTCGAGAAAGAGCACGACGCACACGTGAACATCGACGTTTTTGAGGACGCCGAGAGCATGCTGGCAAAAATTCAGGGTGGTGGTGATGCCCTTTACGATATCGTGGTTCCCCCCGACCACCTTGTGCGGGCAATGATCAAGCTCAAGCTGCTGTCACGCCTGCCCCATGAGCATCTGCCGAACATCGGGAACCTGGACCCGAAGTTCATGAACCTCCCCCATGATCCGGGGAACATCTACACCGTCCCTTACCAATGGGGCACGGTCGGTATTTACGCTCGAACCAACCCCGGAACGGCCCTTTCCCGTTCATGGGGATTGCTCTTTGAACCCAAAGTGCAGCCGGACAGTTTCGTTCTGATCGACTCCGTGAGAGACATGCTCGGGGCCGCATTAAAATACCGGGGCCACAGCATAAACTCCACCAACCCGCCCGAACTCAAGGAAGCCCGCCAGTTGGTGCTCCAGGCCAAAAGCAAGGCCCTGAGTTTTGAGGGGAGTGTGGCCGGAAAAAACCGGGTTCTCGCACGCACAGCACGGGCTGCCATAGTCTACAGCGGAGAGGGGGCACGCGGAATGCAGGAAGACCCGGGAACCGTTTATTTTATTCCGGAGGAGGGAAGCCAGGTCTGGGTGGATAATCTGGCCATCACCGCCAGGGCACCCCACAGGGCGTTGGCCGAACAGTTCATCAACTACATCCTCGATGCACGCGTGGGCGCCCGGATCTCAAACTTCAACCAGTTCTCAACCCCGAATATGGCTTCCAAACCCCACATCCGCCCCGAGGATCTGGCCAACCCGACAATCTATCCTCCAGAATCCATGATGAAAAAGCTCGAGTTCCTTTCAGACCTCGGCATGGGTAATCGGCTCTACGACGAAATCTGGACCCAGATAAAATCCCGCTGAGCCGTCACGCAAGTATCTTGTCAAGGACCCGGACCGGCTTCACTCCCGTGATTTTTTGATCCAGCCCCTGGAATGGGTAAATCAGGCGCTTGTGATCCATACCCATCAAATGAAGAAGGGTGGCATGCAAGTCACGCACTGGAACCCCCTCCCCGACCGGATTATAGCCAATGGGATCCGTTTCACCATAGGAGCAGCCACCTCTTATTCCCCCCCCCGCCACCCAGATCGTGAAGGCCGAGGGGTGGTGGTCCCGCCCCTTGAACGCCATCTCCATACCCGCCCGGTTCTCTTGCATCGGTGTGCGACCGAACTCCCCACCCCAAACAACAAGGGTGTCCTCAAGCAATCCCCTTTGGTGGAGATCCGTCAGCAAGGCTGAGACAGGCTGGTCGATCTGGTCACATTTACGCTTCAGCCCCTTGCCGACAGAATTGTCATCGCCGGTTCCGTGGGTATCCCAGCCCCAATCGAACAGTTGAATGAACCGGACTCCCCGTTCCACCATGCGGCGGGCAAGCAGGCAGTTGTTTGCAAAGCTCTCACGACCCGGTTGCGTCCCATAGAGGGCATGAATGTCCGGCGGTTCCTGCGAAATATCAAACGCATCAGTTGCACTGGCCTGCATCCGATAGGCCATCTCGTATTGGGCAATGCGGGTGAGCGTTTCCGGATCACCGAGGTCCTCATAAGCACGCTGGTTGATCTTCCGAATGCGATCGACCATCTCACCCCGCAACTCCCTCGTCACCCCCGGCGGATTCTTGAGAAACAACACCGGATCTCCCTCACTCCGGCACTGAACCCCTTGGTAAACCGACGGCAGAAACCCGGAGCCCCAAAGGGATTTCCCCCCATCAGGGTTCGTCCCCCCCGAGAGGAGGACAATGAAACCGGGCAAATTCTCATTTACAGTACCCAATCCATAGGTGACCCAGGAACCAAAGCTCGCAGCCCCCAGATTCTGGCTGCCAGTATGAACGAGCAGTTGGGCGGGAGCATGATTGAACTGATCCGTCTGCATCGTGTGGATCATGCAGACCTTGTCCAGATGCTTCTCGAACTTCGGGAGCAGGCTTGAAATCCAGAGGCCGGTTTGCTTTTCCCGATGGAAGGGCCAGGCCGGACCTAGCAATTTTGGCACGCCCGTGATGAATGCAAACCGTTTCCCTTCGAGGAATTCCGAAGGACACACCTGACCATCCAGCTTCTGCAACTCCGGCTTGTAATCAAAGAGTTCCAGCTGGCTCGGCGCCCCGGCCATGTGCATATAAATAATCCGGCTGGCTTTTGGCGCATAATGGGGTGGCCTTTGTTGCAGCGGACATCTTGAATCCCTCATCACCGGACCAGCAGTGGAAGACAACCCGGAGTGGGCCGCCATCCATAAAGCACCCAGTCCCTGCGCGCTTTGGCGCACGAACTGGCGACGTGTGACCCCTCTGAGCAATTCAATTTCCTGTTCGTGACTGGCTTTCATTTCAACGGGTTAAAACGGCGTCCAAATTGAGAATCGTGCTTGCAACAATGGTCATCGCATAGACCTCCGGGGACGCATCCAGTTTCAAAGTGTCCTCCGGAGACTTTCTGGCAACATCAAGCGCCTGCCCGTAAAGACTTAGCAAGGCATCAACATCAGCACCCACGGCCTTTGCACCTGTGGCCAACTCCAGCCCCCGACGAATTTGGTCGGCTGCAGTTCCTCCCCCCTCCTTCTGCATTCGTAGCGCAAGAGCTTTGGCACACTCCAGATGCGCTGGATCGTTCAACGTGACGAGGGCTTGAAGAGGGGTGTTCGTACGCAACCGGCGGGCCGTGCAGACATCGCGGCTCGGGGAATCAAATGCAACAACACTCGGATAACCAGCCGTTCGCCGGACATATGTGTAGATCGCCCTGCGAAACCTGTCATCACCCGGGGATACAACCCACTTTTCCGAACTGTAGGCGGCACGCCAGATTCCCTCAGGCTGAACAGGCATCACGGGACGCCCATACATCTTCTTTGAAAGGAGCCCGGACAGTGCCAGTGACTGATCCCTGATCATCTCCGCAGTCAGCCTTGTGCGCGGGCCGCGACTGATGAGGCGATTGCGGGGATCCTTCGCCAGCTTCTCCTGTGTCGCCCGGGCCTCCTGCCGGTATGTGGCAGAAAGGACAATATCCTTCAAAAGCTTCTTGATGTCCCATTTGAGGTCCCTCTGAAACCGGACGGCAAGGTGGTCCAGCAGCTCAGGATTTGAGGGTGCCTCTCCTGAACTTCCAAAGTTTTCCAGCGTCTCAACAATGCCAACCCCAAAAAGTTGCTCCCAGAAGCGGTTGACGGCCACCCGCGCCGTCAGAGGATTGTCTTCCTGAACCAACCAACGCGCAAATCCAAGCCGGTCCAGCCGGTTGGTGCTTCCCGGGGGCGGATATAGTTGTGGAACTCCAGGGCTTACCTCAGCCCCTTTATCAAGCCAGTTCCCCCTTACAAACATCGCCGTTGCCCGCTGAAACTGCGGCTCCACTTCCGAAATGACCGGCATCTCGACCGACTGGATTGATGCCCTTTCTTTGTTCAACTCTGCCAACTCCTTCCGCCGGGCTTTGAATCCCTCCGCCCGCACCATCGCCGACCATCCGGGATCAGTGCTTCCAGCCAAACGGAACCGGGTCATGACCAATGCGGCAAAATCTCCAGGCCCTTCATCATGGTAAATAACCACCACCAACCGTGCGCCTGGCGGAACTTTCAGCGGCTCGGCTGGAACTACAACGATGCTTCTCTTTCCGATCATCCGGGGCAAGGCACCCCAACCACCCTTGTCCGGACTCAAAACCGCATTCACATCTCCAAACGGTTCAGCCTCATCCCCGAAAGCATGGGACAGGACCACCTCACCGGTCATGGGCTTGGCAGCCTCCACGCTCTCGATCGGCTGGTTGGATGTCACAACCGCCAGACGGATGAAGGACACAACAAATCCCATCTCAGGAGTCAGTCGTGCCTTTGATGCATCAATGGGAGAAACCTCAAGCCGGAGGGCGGTCAATGGAGCGTCCCCCGCCGGCGGGTTCAACTCCACCGTGAAGCGGGAGTAATGGGCAACAGTCCCCTCCGTTCTAATCTCCCCGTCGGGCCGGTGGACCAGCCGGGTGCCATGGGTCGAACTCGCTGCAACCGGCATCAAACCGGACCAATTATCGCTGCCGGCAACCCCCAAATTCTGAGCATCGGCAAACTCAGCCCTGCGGAGCTTTGAAATATCCAGATCCAGACGTGCTGCTGCTCCAAATTCTGCCTGTTCCTGTGGAACTTTGATCAGTGGGAATTCCTCCCTCAAATCCCAGTCGCGGGTCTGATTGAAAACACTCAGAACCTGAAAATACTCCTTGTGCTCAATCGGCTCATAGGGATGGGCGTGGCACTGGGCACACTTGAACGTCAACCCCTGCCATGCCTCGAATGTCGTGTTCACCCGATCAAGAACCGCAGCAACACGGTATTCTTCATCGTCAGTTCCCCCCTCGGAGTTGTTTTGCGTATTCCTATGAAACCCGGTGGCAATGCGGTCCTCCAGTGTGGCGTTAGCCATCAGGTCACCCGCCAGCTGACGGATGGTGAACTGATCGAATGGCATATCCTGGTTGAAGGCCCGGATCACCCAGTCCCGCCACGGCCAGATTGTTCGGGCTGAGTCTTTTTCGAAACCCATTGAGTCCGCATAACGGGCCATATCAAGCCACACCGTCGCCCAGCGCTCACCAAACGCAGGGGACGCCAGAAGCCGGTCCACCACCTTTTCGTGGGCATCCACCCCCGTATCAGCCTCGAACCCTCTGACATCATCGAGGGATGGGGGAAGTCCTGTCAGGTCAAAGCTGACCCTTCTCATCCATTCGCTCCGGGATGCCTCACGCGCAGGCTCAAGCCCCGCCGATTCCAATCTGGCAAGAATAAGGCGATCCAAGCTCCCCCGGCACCACTGATCCCCTTTGGGACGGGGAATCACCGGTGCCTTGGGTGGCACAAGGGCCCAATGAGGCTCCCATAGTGCCCCCTGTGAAATCCAGCGGCGCAGCACCTCGATCTGCTCGGCAGAAAGCGCAGCAGCATGCTCCGGCGGAGGCATTCTTTTTTTCGGGTCGGTTGAGGTCACACGCTGGATCAACACCGACTCCTCCGGCTTCCCGGGAACAATAACGGGTTGCGGCTTCTTACCGATCAGACTATCGCGGATGATAAAGGAAATCCCCCCGGCACGCTTCACACCACCGTGGCAGGAAATACAGTGCTTGTTGAAAATGGGCCGCACCTCCTGGGCAAACCGGATTTCGCCCCCGATGACCACCAGGCTCCAACTGAACAAGGAAAACAGGACAAGCCCGGAACACAGGATGCCCGCAATTCTGTATCTCCACACCCACCCGGATTTTGACATAAAGTGCATGCGTTTGGCTTATCTTGATCATGATTGTGACCGCACACCTGGGCCTTGTAAAGCCAACTCAGGGGAGAATTTGAAAAACGGAATCGTCCTGCGCTCCCCTCCTGCCTCCTGACGCAAATTGAGTGCCTGCAAAATTATTCTGCTTGGGGTCACTCCACCTCCATGCTAAAACGAATGTCAGGCGGAAGCCAAAAATATTTACCCATGAAAAAAATCTTCAAACTCGCTCTGGCATGCCTGATTTGCGGGCTGCTCATTGCATCCTCCCAGGCGCAGGACTCCGGCTCAAAGATTCGTGTATTGATCGTCACAGGCGGTCACGATTTCGAACAGCCCGAATTTTTCAAGACCTTCAACAGCATTGAGGGCATCACCTGCAAGAGCGTGGCTCATCCCCATGCCCACGAACAACTCAAGGCAGCAGCAGCAAAAGACTGGGATGTTCTCCTGCTCTACGACATGCATCAGGAAATCACTGAGGAGGCCAAGGCCGACTTTCTCGCCCGGATCAATGAGGGCAAAGGGCTTCTGGTGATGCACCATGCCATCGCTAGCTATCAGGCGTGGGGTGATTACCAGCAGATTATCGGGGCACACTATTACCTCGCGAAGACCAACCTCAACGGGATCGACAAAGCCCGATCAGCCTACAAGCATGGCGTGGACATCCCGATAAAGATCGCGAACACCACCCATCCGGTAACACAAGGGATGACGGACTATGTCATCCACGACGAAACCTACAAATGGTTTGATGTTTATGATGGCAGCGAAGTGCTATTAAGATCCCCGGAGCCGGAGAGCAGCCCGATTGTTGCATGGGCCCGAACCTACCAGAAGTCCCGTATCGTCTATCTGCAATCGGGCCACGACCATCTAGCCTGGGACAATCCGAATTTCAAAAAGTTTGTCACCCAGTCCATCAAATGGGTGGCCCGCAAAAACTAGGCACTCTCGCCGGCCCATGTTCCTTAAAGTCATAGCGTGCGAGATTGCCTTCCGCGAGATCTGCCACCTCGCGGCCGAATCCCCCCACCTTCTGGATTTGGAGTTTCTCAATCAGGGCTACCACGACATTCCGGCCACGGGGCGTTGGGCCATCCAAAGCCGGATCGATGCTGTCCCTGCAGGAAAATATGACGCCATCGTCCTCGGCTATGGTTTGTGCAGCAACATCCTGACAGGTTTGACAACGGCACACACTCCGCTGGTCATTCCGAGGGCCCATGATTGCATCACGTTTTTTGCAGGGTCGAAGGCCCGCTATCAGGAACTGTTCGACGCCCGGCCGGGAACCTATTATTACACATCCGGCTGGTTGGAATGCGCGAAACGCCGTGGAGAGAACGGACCCGTATGGGGGGGGGCATCCCTCCCTGCAGGAGCGAATGCAAACCTGCGTGCCGCATACGATGGCTGGGTCAAAAAGTTCGGGGAGGATCAGGCAAACTACCTTCTTGAGGAAATGGGACGCTGGAGCAGCCATTACACTCATGGCACCCTTATTGAGTTTGAATTTGCAAAGAAGCTGAAACTGGCCGAACAGGTGCGCTCGATCTGCCAGGAACGTGGATGGGAATTTGACGAAATTCCAGGGGACCTTGGGCTTCTGCGGCGGGTCCTCTCAGGAGAGTGGCTGCCAGCTGAAGTGCTGACAGTTCAGCCAGGTCAGAAGGTAGTCCCCACAAATGACGACCATGTCATTGGAACCGAACCCACCGGAAAAGCATAACCCTTGGTATGGGGCAGGCTCCCTGCCCCCTCAGCCTAATCTACGTCAATCTCAACCTGCCGCCTTGGAGTCCTGACTCGCGGTGAGCTGTCTCAGAAAGTCATTCCCCTTTGGCATCAGCACAATTTGAGCCTCCCCATCGACCAGTCGCTGGGCTTCAAGAATATCAAACATCGCCCGGGCAATTTCAGGATCGGAGCTGATCTGCTGAAGCCCGGCCCCCACAATCCGGGGTCTCATGGCCGCCGCTTTGGCAAACTCAATCGCAGCCTGCTTCTCAGCCGTGCTGGTGATGATGCTGACCTGATTTGCCCCGTCCTGCTTGATCGCTGAAGTGACCTGGCGAAGACGGTTCACCACTTTTTCCTCAATCTGCTTGATCATGCCCGTATCCCGGAAGTGAACCTTCCTGATGTAAATGGATCCCAGCTGGTAACCCCACTCATGGGATTTGGGGGATACCTCGTCCCGGACCGTCCGGCTCATGGCATGGCGATTCTCCATCATCTCCGCGAGCTTCATGTTACTCAGGCACCTAACCGTTGAGTTGCTGACATTCGCAGCAAGTGATCCACGCGGATCAGCGTTACGGAACATGTAAGAAACAGGGTCACTGATGAACATTTCATACCACATCCCCAAGCCCATGGGAGCCCCCTCCTCGCTGTTGACCGGCTGGCTGCGAAGGTATTCCTGATCCAGACGCAAATCCAGAACCTGACACCGCCCGAGCCAGTTGACCAGAGGGGCGCGCCACCCCAGCTTCAGCCACAAAAAGTGCAGCCCCGGTTCATCTAGAACCAGCACGACTTTCCCAAAAAGGACGTAAACACGGCATTGACGCTCCTGAACGATCGTGTAGAGCCCCGCCAACCTGCAAAATGCGCCGCAGAGCGATCCCAAAACGAGCAGCGCAACGAAGGTTCCACCGGCAGCGATGAGAAAATTAATCACGGCTGCACCTCCACAATCGCCTTGTGCGCCTCACTAAACAGTCTCAAACGGACATTTCTCACATACGCGGGGAGGGCATCCGGCCCATTCCTTCGCAATTCGCGCAACTGGTCAGCCATGGCTTTCAGCGGCTCAACTTCTGCCTGCGCTTTAAGAGTCTCAATCTCCACTGCTGTTTTGGACTGCACCAGCTTCTGATCAGCACTTGCCTGGGCCAGGCTGATGTCGGATGAAACCTGGTTGTAGGCCGTGTTGATTGCGGCCAGGGCGGATTCCACCTCTTCAGGGGGATCAATCCCGGTGATCAGTGATGCCTCCAGCATGATTCCGTAGCGGGCCTCGGAGGATCTGCACTCGCTGTCCATGTGCTCATTGATGTCCCTCAGATTCTTCCTTAAATCGTTGATCGACACCCCAACCGCAGCTGCGGCAGACTCCGGTGTCGGTATCACACCGTCGATTCCGACCATGGGTTCGCGACGGGGCGCTTCGAAATTAGCAATCCGCTCCCGCAGGACGGATGTAAAATAGCCCATGACATGGGCGATCGGCCGCTTCACTCCAAACAGGTATGCATACAAATTCTTCTCAGAAACCCGGTAGCGGATTTGCCCGGTCAGCCCGGTGTTCAACTGATCCTTGGTTACGGCCTCCAGAAGGGTTCCACCCGAATTCGCAGAGGGGGCCTGGGGGTCCATCGCCATATTGACGGTCTGCGTCGAGATGGAAACCTTGTGAACCTTCTCCCAAGGCCAGCAAAAATAAGGTCCTCCCGGTGGAATGACCCTCACCTGGGGATATGCGTATCGCTCTCGCTCCTCCGGCTTTAGAGCCTCTATCATCGGATCGTTCAAGGTTGTGGCCTTCCCCACACGCTCGGCACGGCCAAAACTGGTCTTAACCGCCCGCTCGTTCTGGTTCACAGTGTAAACGCCGGCAAAAAGATAGCGGCTTAGAAACCACACCACCGCACCGAAGATCATTCCGAGCACGATATTCATGATGTTGAAGCAAAGTTACCCCATCGGCAGCCGGAAGCAAGTGGGGAGACAGGACCGGCTTCCACCCCCGGCTTTAATCTGGGGGTAAGAGCCAAACGGCAGTCTGGCTATGATCTTGATCGCAAAAAACCATCAAGAACCGGATCCATTGTTCATTCGAGCATTCCTTGCTGCTTCCAGAGCGATGCGGTAGTATTCTGAAAATCGAACCATATGGATGAATCACTACCTCCGAATAACGAGTCAACCACCCCGTCCGAGGCGCCCCCTACTTCAGTGACCCCGGCTCCGCCTGTGATTCCCAGGCCGAGTCCCACCCAATCTCCGCCAAAAAAACGTGGAGGTCGGGGGTGGATGTTCCTGTCCATTTTTTTGCTGGCAATAATCCTCTTCATGGGAATGAGTTCCTTTTCCAGAAAGGCATCACGCGCCCTCTCATCCTCGTCAAGTCATAGTCGGCGAACGGCAGGCCCGGTGCTGGAGGAGGTCGATTGGGAGAATAATGGCGCGAATGCAAAGATCGCCATCATCTCCCTGGAAGGAGTGATCCAGGGCAGGTCCGTTGAATCAGGCAAATACGGTCTTGTCCAGCTGGTCCGGGCACAATTTGCTGAGGCCGCCGATGACGCGCACGTTAAAGCGGTCATTTTCAAAATCGACTCGCCGGGGGGGGAGGTATTGGCTTCCGATGACATTTCCCGAATCATCAAGGATTTTCAACGCCTCACCAAGAAGCCCGTAATCGCCTGCATGGGGAACCTTGCCGCCTCAGGTGGCTATTATGTTGCCGCACCCTGCAGATGGATCGTGGCTAATGAGATGACGATCACCGGCAGCATCGGGGTCATCATGAGCACCTATAACTATCGCGGCCTGATGGACAAGGTGGGTGTCACGCCGGTCACATTCAAAAGTGGCCGATTCAAGGACATGCTCAGTGGCAAACGGGATCCAAAGGAAATTCCTCCTGAAGAGCAGGCCATGATGCAGTCCATGATCGACGAGACCTACTCGAAGTTCAAGCGGGTGGTTGAGGATGGACGGGAGCAGGCCTTCACCTCCAACGAAAAGCTGAAGCAGAAAGGGCGCAAACTCAGCGCCGATTGGGCCAATTATGCCGATGGCCGCATTCTTACAGGCACGGAAGCGTTCACCTACGGCTTCGTGGATGAGTTGGGAGATTTCAGGGATGCGGTGGACCGCGCTGAGAGTTTGATTGGTGTGAAGGGCTGCAATCTGATCGAATATGAGCAGCATTATGAGTGGTCCGACTTCCTCCGCATGTTCGGGAAAAGCGAAGCCAAACAAATCAAAGTGGATCTGGGTTTCGACAGCCCCCGCCTGCAGACCGGGCGCCTCTACTTTCTGGCACCCATGTTTGCGCAATAACACACACACCCGAAGGAACTGCAAATGCAAGCGGTCACCATCATTACCCACCCTCTGGTTCAGAACAACCTTTCCAGACTGCGAGACAAAGCCACCGACCCCCAGGAGTTCAGGAGGGCCCTGGGTGAGGTGGCAACCCTGATGACCTACGAGGCGACCCGCTCGTTTGCGGTGCGCGAAATCTCCGTCACCACCCCCCTCGAGCCATCGATCGGCTACCAGCTTGAGCGGGAAGTGGTGCTTGTTCCTGTGCTTAGGGCCGGGTTGGGGATGCTCGATTCCATTCTGCAACTGATACCCAACGCCCGCGTGGGATTCATTGGTCTGAAGCGTGAAGAAACCACCCTGAAAGCCAATTTCTACCACAAAAGTCTTCCCGAAGATCTGAGCCCATTTGAGGTCATACTGATTGATCCGATGCTCGCCACGGGCGGTAGCGCCGTTGCCGCAATGGATCTTCTCAAGGAGCTGGACGTCAAGCGCGTTAGGCTGGTCAGTCTGGTCGCGGCCCCTGAGGGTATCGCCAGGGTGCGCCAATCCTACCCTGACCTTCCCATTTTCACTGCTGCTGTGGATCGCTGCCTGAACGAAAAAGGTTACATTCTGCCCGGCCTCGGGGATGCCGGGGACCGATTGTTCGGAGTTTGATCAGCCTTTTTTCAAATTGCCAGGAAGCCGGATCATGGGGCGCTCCGGTCCGTTCGAAGCCGACCCGGTTTCCCGGCCCGATTCTGCGGCTTCTGCTTTTACCGATGATTTTGGCTCAAACCCATCCGGGAAGTGGCATTTCTCTCATCGGCATGTCAACGCATTGTGCTTGCGCGAGAGCAGGTACTCTACATAATGTGTGCCATCGGGAGGGCGAAACCGCCCCCAAACCGAGTCAATGAGTGACAAAATGTCGCAGGTTGCCAGTAGAGGAGTGGTTGGATTCTTGTAAAACGTTGAAAATCAACGACCACAATCTGGCATGAGAGTCGCTTCATTGAACGACAACGGTGCAGAGTTGTCTGACTAGACAGGCGAAACCAAATTTCCCCTTGGGTGTTTGTAAACGGTGGGGGGGAAACGTCAGGATTGAGACGAGTCGATGTCCTGTTCGAATGAAGGGATGCGGTATAAGTAAAGTTTTTTGGAGCACTGAAATTGGCAATGTCCGTTTGAAACAACCCGATGACTATGGTTGCTCATAATAAATCCAAGAAGTCGCCCACCCGGAAACAAGTCCGGGGCAGGACTCCACGTTCTGTCAAGGTGCAGCCATCCCCTGTTCTTCCCCCGCCCCGTCCCCCGATTATTGAGCAGGACCTTCCATCCGAAGACGAGGAACCACGCCCTGAGGATCTGGCGAAGGAGGAGGAGGAGGCCAAAAAGTCTCCCGCCTCAGAGCAGGATATCGTTGTGATCGCTATAGAGAACGACGATGACCCTGTGCCTCAAAGATCGGGTGAGCGCTCCGCCTATGACGGGGACACGGCCATCAAACTCTACCTCCGTGAGATCGGACAGGTGAAACTTCTCACACCTCAGGAGGAGATCGAACTTGCTGCGAAAATTAAGAAGGGGGACAAGAAGGCCCGGGAGCTGATGATCAAGGCAAACCTTCGACTCGTGGTCAAAATCGCCCGGGATTACGAGGGAATAGGACTTCCCCTGCTGGATTTGATCAGCGAGGGCAATATCGGCCTGATGAAGGCTGTGGAACGGTTCGATCCCGCGAAGGGAGGAAAACTCTCCACCTATGGGTCCTGGTGGATCAAGCAGTCCATCAAGAGGGCTTTGGCGAACCAATCCAAGACAATCAGGCTGCCAGTGCATCTGGTGGACAAAATCTCCAAGATGCGGCGCATTTCCATGCGACTGCAGGAGGAACTGGGACGGGAACCGACCGACGAAGAACTGGGTGGCGAGTTGGGAATCACCGCTGCGCGCGTCTCCCAAATGCGGATGGCATCCATACGCCCCGCCTCCCTTGATGCCCCGATCGGTGACGAGGACTCCAACAACTTCGCCGAGGTGGTTCAGGACGAATCGGCGGACACCCCCTACCAACAGTTGGAGGAAAAGACCGTCACCCGGATGCTTCAGGAGATGGTGAAAACTTTGGACCCACGGGAAGCCACCATACTTCGCGCCCGCTACGGCCTCGACGGCGGATCTGAGAAGACACTCGAGGAGGTGGGGGTGAAGTTTGGAGTGACGCGGGAACGTGTCAGACAAATCCAGAATATTGCGCTGAAAAAGCTGCGCAAAATGATCGAAAAAATGGAAGCCACGAGAAGCTGATCCTACAGCCTTGTCAGAAATTTTTACTAACAGAATAATGAGCCAACCACTCCCCTCCCCGGCCGAAATTGCCGCAGCCATTCGCAACATCCCAGACTTTCCAAAGCCGGGAATTCAATTCAAGGACATCACCCCCCTGCTTGCCGACGCCCGTCTTTTTTCCGCCAGCATCGACCTGATGATCGGGGACTACAAACCCGGCATGGTGGATGCCGTTGTTGGCATTGATGCCCGCGGATTCATCTTCGCGGCGGCAGCCGCCGCAAAACTTCATGCCGGATTCATCCCCATCCGGAAAAAGGGAAAGCTCCCCTTCCAAACCCATGAACAATCCTACGATCTGGAGTATGGCACAGCCACGGTTGCAGTTCATGTGGATGCACTGAAGCCCGGCAGCCGGGTCCTGCTCATCGACGACCTGCTGGCAACCGGCGGGACTGCCGGAGCTGCTGCTTCACTCATTCGCAAATTGGGAGCTGAAATTCTGGAAATGTCCTTCCTGATAGAGCTCAAGTTTTTGGATGGCCGAAAGCGCCTTGGGGATTGCCCGATCCGGTCCCTTCTTTCCTATTGATCCGCAGTCAGCTTCTGGCTTTCCAAACCGCCAGTCTGACTTAGACTGGCACCCGGATGGATTGGCTGCAAACTTTGGACGTCAGGCTTTTCCGGACCATCAACGATGGTCTGGCAAACTCTTTCTTTGACATCTTGATGCCATTTATGAGTGGCAATCGATTCTTCGCGCCATGCGCCATTCTGCTCGGCATTCTGCTGCTCTGGAAAGCACGGGTTCGTGGACTGGTGTTCCTTCTGACTCTGGGGCTGGTCATCGGAGTCGTTGATGGGGTGGTCTGTAAGAACCTCAAGCGGGGCATTGGTCGCTTGCGCCCATTCGCCGCACTCCCGGATGTCCACCGGCCTGACACAAACCACACCGAACCTGCATCCTCAACCCCAAGTGCCACGCCCGGGACGGGCGATCCCGCAACCTCACGGACCGGGGCTCCCGTGGAAAATCAATCAGCCTCGCAGTCACCCTCCAAAACCTATGCTGTGAGCATGCCGTCCGCCCACGCGGCGAACTGGTTTGCCACCCTGGTGGTGGCATGGGTGTTCTTTCGCCGAAGCATCCTCTTCGTGGCACCAATTGCAGTTCTGGTGAGCTTTTCCCGTATATACAATGGCGTTCATTATCCCAGCGATGTTCTTGTGGGTGCCATTCTGGGATCTGGAGGCGCACTCGCAGTCCTGTTTTTTCTGAAGTCGGCATGGTCCTCTGCGGGCAGAAAGTGGTTTCCCTTGTGGTGGGAGCGCCATCCCAACCTCCTGAACCCGGAGATAACTCCGCAATCAGAGGAGGAGGAACCGGAATTCGCTCCCCGAAACAGGGCGGCACGCGAGGCGATCCTCCCCAGGCATGAGGTTCTGGATGCCCAATGGCTCAGACTTGGTTACTTGCTGATAGCCATACTGCTCACGGCCCGCCTGTTTTATGTCCATGCCGCTATCATCCAGCTTACACAGGATGAGGCCTACCAATGGATCTGGTCAAAACATCTGGCCCTATCCTATTACAGCAAGCCGCCGATGATCGCCTACACCCAGTTTGTGGGTAACTTGATGTGGGGGGATACAGAACTGGGGGTGCGGTTCTTCTCGCCTGTCATCACGGCCATCGTGAGCCTGATACTGCTCCGGTTTTTCGCCCGGCACGTCAACGCCCGTGCGGGATTCTTTCTGGTGCTGGCTCTCACAGCCAGCATCCTTCCCTCGGTCGGTGCTGTCCTCATGACGGTCGATCCCCTTTCGGTCCTTTTCTGGACGGCGACAATGCTTGCCGGGTGGAAGGCCATCCAGCCAGCAGGAACCACCCAAAACTGGCTCTGGGTTGGCCTGTGGATGGGACTTGGTTTCTTGAGCAAATACACCGAATTGTTTCAACTCATTTGCTGGGTGGTGCTTTTCATACTCTGGAAACCGGCACGTGCACACTTGCGCAAGCCGGGTCCCTGGCTGGCTTTGGGGTTGAACCTTGTTGCCATGACTCCGGTCCTGATTTGGAATGCCAGCCACGACTGGATCACGGTGACCCACGTCGGCGAGAATGCCGGGCTTCAACACGCCTGGCGTCCAACCCTGCGCTACTTCTTCGAGTTTCTAGGGGCGGAACTCGGCCTGCTCAACCCGGTGTTCTTCATCGCCGCAGGCTGGGCGGCTATCGCCTTCTGGCGCCGGTCCCGCCATGACGCCAGACTGGTGTTTTTCTTCAGCATGGGGGCCCCCCTGTTCCTCATATACACCCTGCACAGCTTCAGATCCCGCATTCTCCCAAACTGGATTGCGCCATCCATCGCACCCCTCTTTTGTCTGATGGTTATCTATTGGGACACCCAATGGCGTCTGGGTCGGGCAAAAATCCGGGGCTGGCTCACAGCCGGGCTTGCTCTCGGTCTCCCATTGGCTTTCCTCCTGCATGACACGGACATCATCGAGCGGGTAATCCATCGACCAGTCCCCCCGAAACTGGACCCCCTCCGCCGTGCACGGAAATGGGATGAGACGGCGAAGCTTGTTGGTCAGGTCCGAACTGAACTGCTGGGCGAGGGAAAGCCGGTGTTCCTGATAGGCGACCATTACAGCACCGTCAGCCTCGTCACCTTCTACCTGCCGGAGGCTCGTGCCGCAGTCAGCAGCCAGCCGCTTGTCTATTATTACCCGACCCCAACCCCGCAAAACCAATTCTTTTTCTGGGAGAGCTATACGAACCGGGTGGGTGAAAATGCGATTTACTATCAGGAACTGGATCGGGACAACCCAATCCCCCACACTCCCCCTGCCGTCCTGCAGACCCAGTTCGAGTCTGTCACAGACCTTGGCATTCGTTTCGTCTATTACCGGGGAGTCGCGGTCAGGCCTCTCCAATTCTTCGCCTGCCGAAACTTGAAATAGGTGGAGGCAGCGTTGCACATCACCCGCTTTCCGGTTTCCAACTATAACCTTGGGTCAACTTTGGCCTCCGGACAATGCTTCCGCTGGATCAAGAAGGACGGCGGTTGGATTGGAGTGGTCGGAAACCACTGGTTGAGGCTGGAGCAGTCGCCCCGGGAAATCATCGTTCGTTCCCCCCACCCGATCCCGGACTGGAGCTTCGTTGCCGACTTCCTTCAGTCCGGTCTGGATCTACGAAAGATTCACCGCACGTTCCCGGATGATCCGCCGATGCAGGCCGCTGTTCGCGGTTGCCCGGGCCTGCGGCTGCTGCGTCAGGAGCCATGGGAATGCCTGGCATCCTTCATCCTCTCCTCAACCAAACAGATCGTTCAGATCCGGCAGATCATCGCCCTCCTGTGTGAACGGTTTGGCGAATCTCTGGCGGTTCCTGCCCAAGAGGCCCCTGCCTGGGCCTTCCCCACCGCCACCCGGCTGGCCAGGCTCCGGGAATCGGACCTGCGTGCGTGCAAAATGGGCTTTCGTGCACCCTACCTGCTCGGGACCGCTCGAAGAATAGCGGACGGAACATTCGACCTGCAGTCTCTCCATGACATGCCCGTGCATGAAGCACGCCAGCAGTTGGTAACGCTCCCGGGGGTCGGACCAAAAATTGCGGATTGTGTGCTGCTCTTTGGCTACGGTTTTCAATCCGCCTTTCCCATCGATGTTTGGATTCTCAAGGCCCTGAGGCAGCTCTACTTTCCCGATCGGGAACCCGCCACCCTTGAACTGCAGGAGTTTGCCTCCACCCACTTTGGCCCCCACGCCGGATACGCCCAGCAGTATCTTTTTCATTACATGCGAACTATCCACGACGCACCCCCCGTAAGAACATGAAAACCGAAGTGATCTTTAGCCCCGCTGGATTCGCCCCATTGCCCGGTCAGGATCTGTCCGCAACAGTGTGCGTGGTTTTTGATGTGCTGCGAGCCACAAGCACCATCACCACCGCCCTGGCGAATGGTGCGAATGCAATCATCCCTGTCGCCACAATCCCTGAGGCTGTTGACCTCAGGACCCGACAACCTCAAATACTTCTCGCCGGGGAACGCATGGGGATCCGGATCTCCGCAGAACTGACCGGCGGCGTCGAATTCGATCTTGGAAACTCCCCGCGTGAATTCACCCCCGAGACCGTGGGAGGACGCACGATTGCCATCACGACCACGAATGGGACGGTGGCGCTGCGTGCCTGCGCGAAGGCCCGCACGACGTTCGCTGCCTCCTTCCTGAATCTGGAGGCCACAGCCGCCGCCGTGCTGGAACTCGCGCCTGAGCGTCTGCTGATCGTCTGTAGTGGCACACTGGAGGATGCCGCCTATGAGGACACCCTCGGCGCCGGGGCTCTGGTGCACCTTCTGCCTGATGCCATGCTGGCCGATTCCGCCCTCATCGCCCGCAACCTTTACCGGCTTGAGCAATCTGACATCACCTCCGCACTCGGGAGTTCACGCAACGGAAGGCGGCTAAGGGCAAATCCCACCCTCGTGGGAGATTTGGCCTGGTGTGCCCAGGTGAACCTATTTCCGGTGACCTCCATTCTGGGAATCGATGGGAGGATCACAAAAGGTCCCGGCAGCGTCTGATCCACATCAACCGAAATCACGCAATTGGTGCTTTTTATTGAATCCACCCCTCGCACCCCGCCAACAGATCCCGGGACCGGCCCAACCTTTGAGCGATGGAATACTTTGCCTTTGGTAAAAGCGGCGAATCGGCCTAAATTCCCTCCAGCGAGAGCGAAAGAATGAGCAAACCCACGTTTTGTTACTTTGACAACAATGCCACAACCTGCGTGGCGCCTGAAGTCCTTGATACGATGCTCCCTTTTCTCAAGGATGACTGGGGCAATCCCTCAAGCGCTTATTCTTTCGGCAACCGCCTCACACGTCCTCTGGACCGAGCCCGCAGCCAGGTCGCCGAACTGATCAATGCCGATCCGAGGGAGATCATTTTCACCAGTTGTGGTACTGAGAGCATCAACTCCGCGATCCACTCTGCCCTGGTTACCAGCCCGGACAGACGCCACATCATAACAAGCTCGGTTGAGCACTCTGCCACCCTCAAGTTTTGCACACATCTGGAGAAACTGGGGTTTGTCATCACCCGCCTTCCGGTCAACCCCGATGGAGAAATTGATCCTGCCCTGCTCCACGATGCCATCACCCCACAAACCGCGCTTGTTTCCATCATGCTCGCCAACAACGAGACCGGCGTGATCTTCCCGATCGCTGAGATCGGAGCAATCTGCCGTGAACGGGGGGTGCCCCTGCACACGGACGCAGTCCAAGCCGCAGGAAAAATCCCCATCGATGTCAAAGCTCTCGGGGTTGATTTCCTTTCCCTTTCGGCCCATAAACTCAACGCCCCCAAGGGGGTCGGGGCCTTGTACATACGGCGCCAGACCAAATATTGCCCCTATTTGATCGGAGGTGGACAGGAGCGGGGTCGGCGGGGAGGCACAGAGAACGTCGCTGGCATTGTGGCCTTTGGTTGCGCAGCCAGCATGGCTAGAACACGTCAACCTGAACTTGCCCTGCGATTAGCTGGGTGGCGTGATCAGATTGAGCACTCGATCCTTTCCCAAATACCGGGAACCTCCCGGAACGGATCCCTGGCCAACCGGCTTCCAAACACCTCAAGCATCTCCTTTGAGCATTTGGAGGCCGAAGGTCTGCTGATGCTTCTCGATCAGGCAGGCATCTGCGCCTCAAGCGGGTCGGCCTGCACAACAGGATCGAACGAGCCATCCCACGTTCTTACGGCGATGGGGAGAATGCCGAAAGTCGCAAGATCCAGCATCCGCTTCAGTCTTGGGTGCTATACGACACAAGCCGAGGTTGACCATCTGATCACGATCCTGCCGGATCTCGTCAGCCGCTTGCGCGCGGGATGCTCCGCAAATGAAGATTGAGCAGAATGCAGGGAGTCCAAGTCTGCGACCCTAGGATCCAATTCCCGGCCAGCCCTGGCTGGATGTCATGTATCCCAGGTAGTCTATCAAACTGGCTTTCATGTCCTTGCGGGCGATGATGGTGTCGACCAACCCCCTATCCAGCAGAAATTCAGCTGTCTGGAATCCAGGCGGCAACTCCGCCTGGGTGGTGTCCTTGATGACCCGTGGTCCCGCAAATCCGATCATTGCCCCAGGTTCAGCGATGATGAGGTCCCCGATGCTCGCATAGCTGGCCATCACACCTGCGGTCGTGGGATGGGTGAGAATGCTGATGTAAGGCAGCTTGCTCTTGGCGTGGTAGGCCAGGGCGGCACAAGTTTTGGCCATCTGCATCAGGCTGAACATCCCCTCATACATCCGGGCCCCGCCACTGGTTGAAATGATGATGCAGGGAAGCCCGCGCTCCGTGGCCCGCTCAATCATTCTGGAGAGCTTCTCCCCGACCACTGAACCCATGGAACCGCCCAGGAAGCTGAAATCCATGACGCCCAACGCCGTACGCTGGCCTCCAATATTCCCAAAGCCTGTGATCACCGCATCCTTGAGTCCGGTGGACTTTTGATAGCTCTGTAGCTTGGACGTATAGGATGCAACCCCTGTGAAATTAAGCACGTCCACGCTCACCATGTCCGCATCCATCTCCTCAAAACTGCAGGTCTCCACGAGCGAGTGGATGCGCTCACGCGCCCCGATCGGGAAGTGGTGCTGGCAACGCGCGCAAACTTTCAGGTTTTCGTCCAGTTCCTTGTCGAAAAGCATGGTCGCGCACTTGGGACACTTGGTCCAGAGCCCCTCCGGGATGTCCCGTTTGCGCGGCTTGCTGCTCAGCTTCGGCTTTTTGGGAAAGTTCGTCGCGGGCGCATTCGCCGGAGGAGGGGTCAGAGCCGGCTCTGTGGCATCAACGCCGGGCATTTTCTTACTGAAAGAGGTTGTCGCCATGCTGAAATCATTATCTAGGTTCTTCTGGCGACTGTCCAGACGCAAACTTTGGAAGCCCCTCCCCCTCTCAGGACCTCCGCACAGGCATTGGTGGTCGCCCCTGTGGTCAGGACGTCATCAATCAGGATGACCCGTTTGCCGCTCAAGTCGGCCCCTTTCCGCAGTTCAAATGCGTTGCGGACGTTCTGAAGCCGCTCCTCGCGCGAAAGACGGGTCTGGGTGCGGGTTTGAATCACCCGCCTCAGCACCTTGCAATCGGTGGGGATGCTGGAAACCGGGGAAAGGCGTCGCGCAAGCCTCACGGCCTGATTGAACTCCCGCTCCCGCTCTTTGACCGGGTGCAGCGGAACCGGAATGAGCAGGTCCCAATCCACTTCCGAAATCAGTGCCGGTGCCGGAGTGGCTCCGGAGCCAGGCCGAGATTTCATTCCGAAAGGTGATGTTCCACAGGCCACGGAACTCAACAGACCCGCCAGGAAAGGCTCAAACCAAAGCTGCCGGGTGTATTTGTAACGGTGGATGACATCGAGCACGACCCCTTTGGCGTGGACTGCCGCACGGGCATATTCAAAGTGCCAGACCACATCCAGACAGTTGGAACACTCAAATTCCTGATTTATCTGGCCCTGAAACGGCATCCCGCAACGCCGACAGAAGGGGGCTTCGATGAACCGGACATCCTCTCGACAGCCGGCACAAACAAATCCCTCTGCCGGAGTCGCCCTGGCCTTGCGGCAAATCTGACAGCACTCCGGATAAACCAGGGCCAGAACCGCATTCACCCAGCGCATCAGAGGGGCCATGGGATCAACCTCCGCAGCAACTCCCGGCCGGAGAACCCGGCCAACCCCTGCCCTTCAATACCAAATTCCGGCCATTTCGCCGGAATCGATATTCCATCGGGAGGAATGCCCCCGGTCCCGGGCCTATTTTGCCTGCTGCACGCATTCGCAGGCTTTTTCAAGAGCCTCGCCCAGTTTCCCCACTTCCTTGCCGCCCCCGCGCGCGTTATCCGGCCGTCCCCCGCCCTTGCCACCGACAATCGGCGCAATGGCCTGGATGATTTTCCCGGCCTGAATGCGCTTCGTCAGTTCTGCGGAAACCGTAGAGATCAGCGCCACGGCCCCTCCCGAGGCGGAACCCAGCACCAGAACCCCCTTGAACTCTCCCTTCAAGCTGTCCGCGATTCCCTGGAGATAATCCCCGTCCCCCTCGCCAAGATTCTCGATGATCACTGGAACCTCCCCGATGGAGCGGACTTTCGCAAGCAACCCCCTGGCAATCCCCGCAGCCTGCTTTTGCTGCATTCCCTTCAATTGACGCTCCAGTTCCTTCTGATGCGCAAGCATCGACTCGACCTTCTTCTCGAGTTCACCCACCGGCGAATTCACGCGGAAGGCCACCGACTTGATCAACTCCGCCTGCTGAACGGTCTGCCTGTAGGCGGCCAGCCCCGAAACCGCCTCGATACGGCGGATCCCCGCCGCGATGGCGGATTCCCCGGTGATCAGGAAAAGGCCGATCTCTCCTGTGGCCCGGGTATGGGTTCCGCCGCACAGCTCCATTGAATAGCCATCCAGATTGGTTGCACCTCCACCGATCTGCACCACCCGGACCCAGTCCCCGTACTTGTCACCGAAAAACTGCATCACATCCTTCCGATCCTTGATGTGGCCATACTTCACCTCGATCCACGAAACCAGGGCATTCTCAAGGATCCGCTCGTTGACAATCCGCTCAATGTCGGAAAGTTGCACGGGTGTGAGCGGGCTGCTGGTAAAATCGAACGTCAGTTTGTCCGGGCCGACATAGGACCCCTTCTGCGAAGCGTCCTGATTCACGACTTCGTGCAAAGCCCAGTGCAACAGGTGGGTCACCGTATGATGCCGCTGCACCGCATTCCTGCGGGTGCGGTCCACTGAAAGGGTCACTTCGGCTCCGACTGGCGGTGCTTCCGAATCCTCCAGAAAATGAAGCCAGGCGTCCCCCGCCTTCTGCGTGTTCACCACCCGCCACAGATGTCCACCGCCACTGATCTCCCCCACATCCCCAACCTGCCCACCCATCTCCGCATAGAACGGGGAGGAATCCAGCAGGACGGCTGTCTTGTCCTTGATCCCGAGAACCTGAAGAACCCGCGAGGGTGTGTCCAACTCCTCGTAACCCACGAACTTCGTCGGGGTCGAAATATCAAGACTGGAAACCTCGATGATCTCCTTCTTCTGAGCGGCCCGGGCACGGGCTTTTTGCTCCTCCATCAGGCGGTTGAAGCCCTCCACCTCCACAGCCAGCCCGCGCTCGCGGGCCATCAATTCGGTGAGGTCCAACGGAAACCCGTAGGTATCGTAAAGCTTGAAGGCAAATTCCCCGCTCAACATGCTCCCCTTCAGGGTGCCAACCTCCTGCAAGAACAGGTCGATTCCACGATCCAGGGTCTTGTTGAAGGCCACTTCCTCCCTTTGAATCACATCTTCAACATGATCCTTCCGGGTGCGCAATTCAGGAAAGACATCCCCCATGGTGTCGGCAAGGACGTGCACCAGCTTGTAGAAAAACGGTTCCCGAAAGCCCAGGGTGCGCCCATACCGCACGGCCCGACGCAGAATGCGGCGGAGGACGTAGTTCCGGTCGGTATTCCCCGGCTGGATCCCATCCGCAATGGCAAAACTCAAGGTGCGGATATGGTCCCCAATCACGCGGAAAGCGATATCAATCCGCTCCTGTTCCGTTGCACCATTTCCCTCCTTGGGGAGGGTGGAGGCATACCTGGCTCCGCTCAGTGCTTCCAACCGGTCGAAGATCGGCCTGAAAATGTCGGTCTCATAGTTCGAAACCATCCGGGAGAAATCGGTAAAATTCCGGGTGTTTTGAATGATGCCCGCAACCCGCTCAAAACCCATCCCGGTATCCACATGCCGGGCCGGGAGCGGGGAGAATGTCCCATCGGGATTTGCATTGAACTGGATGAACACCAGATTCCAGATCTCGATGCACTGTGCCGAACCCTTGTTCACCAGACCGCCACGGGTATCCCCGGCGGGGGTCAGGTCCACATGAATCTCACTGCAGGGACCGCACGGGCCGGTATCCCCCATCATCCAGAAATTGTCCTTCTTGCCCCCGTTCACGATTTGCACGGCGGGATCCAGACCTGCCGCACGAAACTTTTCCGCCCAGTAATCCCAGGCTTCCTGGTCAAACTCACTTGGATCCCCCTTCGTCTTGTCAGGGCAATAAACCGTGGCGTAAAGGCGGTTCTTTGGGAACTTCCAGACTTCGGTGATCAGCTCCCACGCCCAATCGATCGCCTCCCGCTTGAAGTAATCCCCAAAAGACCAGTTCCCGAGCATCTCGAAAAAGGTGTGGTGATAGGTGTCCAGCCCGACGTCCTCGAGGTCGTTGTGCTTGCCACCGGCCCGGATGCATTTTTGGGTGTCCGCCGCACGGGTATCCTTCGCCGGAACCGCCTCTCCCCACTTCGAGACGTCAGCCGCACGCTGCCCAAGAAAAATGGGCACAAACTGGTTCATCCCGGCGTTCGTGAACAGAAGGTTCGGCGAATCGGGCATCAAACTCGCGGAGCGCACGATCGTGTGCTCCTTCGATCTGAAAAAGTCGAGGTATGATTTGCGGACTTCAGCACTGGTCATCATAGAATAAAATCGCGGCCATTCTGGCTCAATCCCCGCCCGGAAGCGAGCAGATTTCCTCCCGGATTTGACTCCTTGACTCCCGAACAGAGGGAACCCCGGGAAACCCGCTGTTGAACACAGACCTGTGTCGTCGTCTGGGGGGCAACCCACCGCCCCCACCGGATCAACGCATCACAAGCCACGGGTTGGGGCCCATAACCCGATCAGATTCGCCCGTATTCCTCTTGACCCTTCCGGCTTGGGGGGATATTCAGGGCTCGGAAGATTTATGATTGTCCCCACATGCACCGCATGCAGGAAGGCCATCCCGACCGGGGATGTGAACGTTGGTGCCGACGTCGCTTATTGCCGTAGCTGCAATATCTCACACAGCCTGTCCAGCCTCACCAACGACCTGCAACCGGATCCCGGGATTGATCTCACCAACCCACCCCCGGGTGCCTGGAATACCGGGGACGGTTCAACCACCACCATGGGGGCGACTCATCGTTCGCTGACGGGCGTGATCACGACACTCTTCGTCGCCCTTTTCTGGAATGGGATTGTCTCGGTCTTTGTCCTTTTCGCGATTTCTGCCACACTGTCCCAGTTCAAGATCAGCCTGCCGGCTTGGTTCCCGGCACCCGTGATGAACAACCAGGACATGTCAGTTGGCATGACGATCTTCCTTTGGATCTTTCTGCTGCCCTTCATTCTCATAGGCTTGGCCATGGTGGGTGCGTTTGTTTCCTTTATCAGCGGCAAGACCGAAATCCGGCTGACCTACGAGAAAGGGTCCATCTTCACTGGAATCGGCAAGATTGGCTGGACCAAATCGTTCACCCCCTCGGATGTAAAGCGGGTTCACATTGTGGAACAACGCCCCTCAAGCGACTCCACCAGCAAAGGACGTAGCTACCAGATCGTGATCGACACAACGCAGGGCAAACAAGTCAGGTTCGGAGGATCGCTCACGAATGAGAGACGCATGTTCCTCGCCGCAGCCCTGCAGCGCGCCCTCGTCCGGTAACCCGCAAATCGCCCCCAATCCTACTTCTTCCGGGTCGCACGATCCCAGAGCCAGACGATGTCCGGATTGTTGGGGGTCGCACCGCCTGAAATCTCCACACCTGGCTTCAGGATCGGGCGGGTTCGCGCGTCAGCCCATTTGCGAATCTCCGAGTGCCCATCAGCAAAGGAAAGACCACCTGCATTCCCATGATAAGCAGCCGGAAAATCAATCACCCAAGTCATCTTGGGATCCGGATACCCGTCCATGCTCAAAACCCAGAACCCGTCATTGATGCTGTCCTCCCGCTCATCCAGAAGCACGAAGGTCTTCGCAGGACCGGGATCGATCATATCCACCATCTTGCGATAGACCCGCCAGGTCGGTCCCCATCCCCCGTCCGTCCCCTGATTGCCCCCGCACCAGATGCTCATCGACATGCTCCGGATGCGGGGCTTGGTCTCAGCGCCCACCTTCACAACACTCCGATCCGCCGGGCAACGCCAAATCCCCGCATTCTTGCCCACATACGTCCAGAGGGGGCTGCTCGTCAGATTCGCGTTGATGTCCCAGTTTTCCGCCCGGGATGAGTAGTCCAGCACACCCGTCACCCATGCATAGGGCGCGGTCGGCCCGCCAGCAGGTGCGTAGGCAAAGGGAAGTTTGTCCCCATTGTCATCAATATACATGCGCCACCCGAGCAGCAACTGCCGGTGGTTGTTCATGCACTGGATGCCCTGGGCCTTCGTCTTCGCCCGCCCCAGCGAGGGCAGCAACATGGCCGCGAGGATCGCGATGATCGCGATCACCACAAGCAACTCAATCAAGGTGAACCCCCGGGCGGGGGAACGGCGGAAATCAGTCACGCGTTTCATTTTCTCCAAAGTGGCAGATCGACCGATGGAAACAAGGCTGGCAGCAAAAAACCACCAGCCTTGTCGCATCCATCATCCTTTACGGCTTGAACAATCGATAGAACTTCTTGGGGGATGAGGAAGGTCCATAGTAGTAATAAGTCCCGGGTCCCACCGTGGAGGGGGAGTTCGGCACATCCACCCAACTGTTCGTGTCATCCACCGTTGTTGTCGATTGCAGCTTGTAACCGGCCGGAAACGTCGGCCAGGAGATTTCGATCGCCGGCTTGGGGGATGAAAGGCTCGGTGCCGGAGGGGTAACCCCCGGAATCGGGCGCCAGTCCAGGTCCCCTGCCCCCACAACACCCTTCGTCAGCGACATGCGGTCAATCTTCCCAACATATCCGTTGTACATATCCCCATAGTTCGGCCAGTCCCAGACTTCACCACCCACGTGAAAATAGGTCTGGGGCCCGCCAATCTTCACCCCGTCGGTGTAATCGACCCTGTCCCCCAGAATGCCGTCCACATAATACTTGATGCCCACACCGTCCTCATGAACAACCGCGATCTGGTGCCACATGCCGTCATCGGGAATCTTCGCTTTTGATGTGCCATCGACAAACCCGTAAGTCGTCAGGGAAAGTGTCCGGTCAGCCATGATCGACACGGCAAACCGTGCGCCCGGACCGTTGTTGTCGAAGATCATCGACCGCCAGTTCGCCATCCCGCTGAACTTCACCCAGGCTTGAAAGGTAAAAGTGTTCGTGCCATCAAATGCGATCGCCGCTGCCGGATCGGAAGCTTGAATCCGGTTGCCCTCGGCAAACAGGATCGAATAATCGCCTGCCCGCCCGCTCGGCGAATCAGAGGAAAAAGCGGGTGCGGAGTTGGTCACGCCATCCACCCCCAGCGTTCCTACAATCCCGTTGATGGAACTGGTTGTCGTGGCCCCTGTCCCCTCGTTGAAGCCAAACTCGAAGAGCTTCGTCTGGGCTGAGGCCGAAACTGCGGCAAGGCAGGCTGCAAGCAGAAGTAACCGTCCGACATGTCCCTTGGAGCAAGGGGTTTTGCAATTCATCACTTTTCTATCTGTGTTCATTAGTTATGTTAGGATTTTAGTTTGAGTTTTCCTGAAGTGGCTCGAAGGAATTTCCCCGTGAACAGGCGGATGAAACAATGCCGACCGCGCCCCGCCACAAAACAGTGACCGGGCACGTGAGGGAGACTCCGGTTTTGAATCCACTCATGAGTTACAGCAAGCTATGCGAGGAATGTGAGTCTGTCAAATGAGAGTCTTCACATTTTTTCATACCTCTGAAACAGCAGTTTGTGTTGCCTCGTGAAGCACTGGTCACCCCTTCAGATTCAGGCCCGGACCACTGGAGAATTGCGGCTGATCAGGCCATCCACCCACTCACCCCAAATCCCCTTTTCGCGCCAATTCGCGTTCATTCGTGGTTATGAAACCTGATTCCTGCTTGAAATCAGGAGTTTCCAGCTCCAAAAGGTGCCCACGCACCCGGCAGGCTCAGTAAACTTTTCTGAGATTCGAAGGAAGAATGTTCAGTTCCGTCCGGTATTTGGCAACCGTTCTCCGGGCAATCACGATCCCCTTCTCTGTGAGCATCTGCACCACCTGATGGTCGCTCAACGGCCGGGCCGGGTTCTCTCCCTTGAATATCTCGTCGATCATGTCCTTCACACTCGTGTTCGACATTCCATCCCCTGAAGAGGTTTGGATGCCGGCCGTGAAGAAATACTTCATCTCAAAGATTCCCTGCGGAGTCTGCATGTATTTGCCGGATACCGCCCTGCTCACGGTCGTTTCATGAACCCCAACCACCTCCGCTATCTGCACCATGGTGAGTGGCTTGAGATGGGCAACCCCCTTCGCCATGAAATCGTGCTGGCGGCTCACAATCTCCTTCGCGATCGCCAGGATCGTTTCCTGCCGCTGGTGCAGGCTCTTGATCAAAAACTTCCCGGCGCGAATCTTCTCCCGAATGTAGTTCCGAACCTCCGCAGTGTTCTCACCCTGGGACATCAGGTCCTTGTAGGTGTTGCTGATCCGCAAGTGGGGAATCTGCTCGTTGTTGGTTGTGACGATGAAATCATCGCCATTCCGCTGCACAAAAACCTCGGCAACCACAAACTGGTCGTTGTCGGCCATGAACGAGCGACCCGGGCGCGGCTCAAGCCGGGCAATGTTCTCAAGGGCATCCTGAACCTCGTCGATTTCCGTCCCGGTTCCCCGGGCGATTTCAGGTATGCGCCTCCGGCCGAGGGCATCCATGAAATCCCTTACGATCTGGTATTCCAGAGTGTCCGACTCTTTGTTCCGATCCATCTGGATCATCAGACACTCGCGCAAATCCCTCGCGCCAACCCCGGGAGGATCAAAGGTTTGGATCACCTTCAACACCTCCAGAATCTTCTCCTGCGGAACGCCCGTCGATGTGGACAACTCCTCGATGCCGGCCTTCACATAGCCATAGTCATCCATGTTGCCGATCAGCACCTCTCCGATCTCCTGATCCGCATCGCTTAGAGAGGACTCGCGCAACTGCTCCAGAAGATTCTCCTGCAGGGATGTGGAGGCCACCAGAGAGTCGAACATGAACTGCCGCTTCTCTTCATCCTCCGCCGAGCCCCGCATCGGGAGGTTGGTCTGGGCAAAATGATCCCGCCACTCCTGATCCATCTGCACCAGCCGCTCAAACTCCACCTGAAAATCATCCGTCGGATCCGATGCTGACTTCTCTCCGCTGGGATCGAACGTCATGTCTGCGGGAGGTTCCGCAAGATCCAGCTGCTCTGCCGAGGGCTTGTCCGAATCCCCCTCCTCCTTGTCCCGCATCTCCCCATCGATGGCCTCCACCTCCTCAAGGACAGGATTCTGCTGCAACTCCTGCTCAACGAGTGCCTTGAGTTCAAGAGTCGGGGCCTGCAGCATCGCAAGCGATTGCTGCAACTGTGGCGCTAACACCAGCGACTGTGTAAGCCGCTGGGAAAGTTGTAAACCCTGACCCATCACCGGATTCTAATCGGGTCAACCCTGAGCACAAGAAAAAGCTGGCACGATTATCGCTGCCCTTCCCGCCAAAGCCGTTTCTTTACATTCGCAGCATCAATCCACCGGAAAGCAGAGGGTGGAGTGTCCCCCAACCCTTCATCCCCCACCCAACCTGCTTCAATGAATCGATGAAATTGAGCCTCAGGATTGTTCGATCCGGATCCAGCGGCGCTTTTGGGATCCCTGGTACATGGCTTCCATCACGGCCATTCTGGCCGCCGCCTCGCGTGGGGTCACAAGCGGCATCGTGGCATTCCCGCCGACTGCATCCAGAAACTGGTGCAAGGGAGCCCTCGGAGCCGCCGGGAGCCGGGTCACCGGATCCGCCATGTCGCTGCCGGGGACCTTTTTGCTGCGATAGTAGAGGTGGTTGTCCTGGATGATCGCATGCCCCTCGGTGCCACTGATCTGAAGCTGCACGGGATCTTCGACGTCCACCCAGCCTGCGGCGAGCGTCCCAATGACGCCGCTCTTGAAGCGGAGCAGCCCCTCGCCCGATTCGTCGCAATCACCATAGTGGCCGGTAACGCTCCGGATCTCGGCAGTTGCCTCCTCGACGGGGCCAAAGAGCCACATCAATAGATCGAGCTTGTGCGTTCCCAGGTTGCCGAAGCCACCGAAACCGTAGGTTTTGGGATCCGTCATCCAGCGCCACTCCGTGTCAAACACCCCGGTAAGCGATCCGGCATGGCAATTGGAGCCGCGCACCCGGGTGATTTTGCCAAAATTCCCGCTCGCGATCTCATTCTTCAGGAAAATGTGCTTCGAGTCGGTCCGCATGAAGTAGCCGGTGGTGAAAATGAGCTTCCTGGCCTCGATCTCCTTCGCGATTTGGTAGCTCTGGGCACCCGTCATCCCAAGGGGGTATTCCACAAACAGATGCTTCCCTGCCCCTGCCGCCGCCCGCACCAGGTCCAAATGCCGGTTTGTCTCGGCACAAATCACCACCGCGCTGACCTCAGGATCGGACCATACGCTTGAAACATCCGGCACCACAGCCGCGCCCAGATCCTTCGCCCGCTTTGCGGCACGTTCTGCGTCGTGGTCCCAAACGGACTTAACACGGACATCCGGCCGGGTCTTCATCAGATCGACAAAGCCGGGTACGTGAATGTTGGCCACGCCGACAAAAGCGATCGTGACCTTCGGCTTCGTATCCTGTGCCAGAATCGAAGGGGTGGTGCTGATCGCAGCACCCGCCAGAGCGGTGCTGCTTAAAAAATCCCTGCGTGTGAGTGTGCTCATGTCGTTTTCCGGCAAAAACCCATCCAGGGACTCCACCAGCCCCCGGCCACCCGCCCGATTCAGGGCAAGACATGGGAATTTGAACCGGACCTGATCCTGCCTCCCGCCCTGCGACCGGTCAAGAATCATAAGCGGCGAAACCCGAACCGCTCAAAATGAAGCCCGAAGCACAAGGGCAGAAGCCTGAAAGGTGGTGCAGGTGATGGGATCAAAACGGCGCACCGGCCAAAAATATGGTAAGGCCCGCAGCCCTCCCCCGGGCAAACCAACGGGAGAATTCATGCATGCCGGCGAGTCGCGGGCGTGGAAACCACTCGGTTTCCTGATTCTGCGTTCATCCATGAAATCTGCGGATAATATCGGGGATTGGAACTTTTTTGGCATGACGCCCTTTTTTGCGTGACAAACCGGTAGGTCGGGTGTCTGTTTAAGTCATGGTGACCCTTTCTCAGGTCACCGGGTGGAACATGAAATCGTGAAGGGAACAATGAAATCGCTCAAACTTCCGAAGATATTGCCGCTTGAATATCCGCCCCGGGTCCATGCCCGGCAGGCTCGGAGCCTGGCCCTGTCCCATGTCGCGAGTCCACCGTTGGC
>CAIWMU010000078.1 GCA_903913865.1 uncultured Verrucomicrobia subdivision 3 bacterium | reverse complement strand
GTCAGGGTGCCGATCGCCGCTGTGATCGGATAGGTGCCAACCGTGCTCGATGCTGTTGCCGTGGTGGTCAGGGAGGGGGCGCCGCCCAGAATGGTTTCATTGTCACTGTTCAACCAGCCACTGTAGCTGGCGGTGAACACCTGGTTCGTCGAGCCGTAGGTCCGGCTCTTGTTGTCGGCTGCCACGGTCACAACCGCCTGTTCAATGGTCAGCACCCCGTTTGTGAAGGAGAAGCTGTAGTTCGACGCGGCCAGGGTTCCCAGCGCGGAGGTGATGGTGTAGGCACCCACAGGACTGGTCACATCCGCCGTCGTTGTCAGGGATGGCGAACCCGTCACCGGGCCACGCAGCAGTGGTGTCTTGCCGCTCCCGCTTTTCCCAAGTGAGGCAGGCCCTTCGTTGTTCACGAACCCGCTGTAGCTGGCCGTAAACAGCGGGTTGGTATGCCCATACACCCGGCTCTTGTAATCCGCAATCACCAGCAGCGGGGCCTTGGTCACCGTCAGCAGCGCCCTATTGGTGGTCACAGTGTAGTTGCCAAGTTTGCTGTCAGGATCGCTGAAAGATGGAACGATGTCGTAGGTCCCCACACCACTCGCCCCTGTCGCTGCCGTGCTGTAGAGGCCGGTGATGTTGTCGTTGTTCACCACACCCGCCACGGTTCCAGTGAAGACCGGGTTCCCCGCCCCATACACCTTGTTCGTGGCATTGGCTGTGATGCTCATCGCCGCCTTGTCCACTGTCAGGGTGCCATTCGTGAAGGCAAAACTGTAGTTCGTCGCGGTCAGGGTGCCGATCGCGGCTGTGATCGCATAGCTCCCCACCACACTGTTCGTGGCAGCGGTGCTCGTGAGCGAGGGACTGCCCGCCAGGATAGAGGCGGTGTCCCCGTTCACCCAGCCACTGTAGCTGGCCGTGAACACCGGGTTCGTCGCGCCGTAGATCCGGCTCTTGTTGTCCCCCGCAACCGTGAGGACCGCCTGCGTCACCGTCAGGGTGCCATTCGTGAAGACCATGTCGTAGTTCCCGGCAGTCAGGGTTCCAACGGCCACCGTGATCGCGTAATCCCCAACCGGGCTGTTCGTCGCCGCCAGGGTCTCCAGAGCCGGCGCACCGGCAAGGTTGTTGGTCGTGTCCCCATTGATCCATCCTGTGTAGGTCACGGTGAACACCGGATTCGCCGCGCCATACGCCCGGCTGGCACTGTCAGCCGCCACCGTCAGCGTGGACTTCCCGACCGTCAGCAACCCGTTCGTAAAGGCAAAGTTGTAGTTCTCCGCCGCAAGGGTGCCCCGGGTCACTGTGATGGGGTATTCACCGACCGGGCTGGTTGTCTCGGCGGTGGTGCTCAAGCCGGGGGATCCTGTCAGGATGCTGTTCGTCTCGCCGTTCACATAGCCACTGTAACTCGCTGTCAACACCGGGTTGGTCACCCCGTAGGCACGGCTCCTGGCATCGGCACTGACAAGCAACTCCGCCTTACCCACCGTCAATGTCCCGTTGGTAAAGCCAAAGCTGTAGTTCGTCGCAGTCAGCGTGCCAATCGCCGGGGTGATCGCGTAGGTTCCAACCGTGCTGTTCGTCGTGGCACTGGTGGTCAGGGTCGGGGCACCGGCAAGGACGGCTTCGGTGTCACCATTCAGCCAGCCGCTGTAGCTCGCCGTGAACACAGGGTTCGTTGCGCCGTAGGTCCGGCTCTTGTTGTCGGCTGCCACAGTCACAACCGCCTGTTCAACCGTCAGCACTCCGTTCGTGAAGGAGAAGCTGTAGTTCACAGAGGAAAGGGTTCCCAGCGCTGCAGTGATGGTATAGGTCCCCACAGGACTCGTCACCTCAGCCGTCGTTGTCAAGGAGGCTGCGCCGGTCACTGGAGAGGGTGTCAGGGGAGTCTTGCCACTGCCACCCTTGCCGAGGGATGCGGGGCCTTCGTTGTTCACAAACCCGCTGTAGCTCGCTGTCAGCACCGGGTTGGTGTGCCCATACACCCGGCTCTTGTAATCCGCAATCACCAGCAGCGGCGCCTTGGTCACCGTGAGCAGGGCCTTGTTGGTGGTCACAGTGTAGTTCCCAAGCTTGCTGTCAGGATCGATCAGGGAGGGAACGATGTCATACGTGCCCACAGGGCTGCGAGCGGTTGCCCCGGATGCGTAACTGCCCGTGATGTTGTCGTTGTTCACCACACCCGCCACAGTGCCTGTGAAGGCTGGGTTCACCGCCCCATAGACACGGTTGGTCGCATCGGCCGTGATGCTCATCGCCGCCTTGTCCACCGTCAATGTCCCGTTGGTGAAGGCAAAGCTGTAGTTCGTGGCAGAGAGGGTGCCGATCGCCGGGGTGATCGCGTAAGTCCCAACCACACTGTTGGTGGTGGCGGTGGTCGTCAGGGATGGGGCACCGGCTAGGACGGCTTCCGTGTCCCCGTTCAGCCAGCCGCTGTAGCTGGCCGTGAACACAGGGTTCGTGACGCCATAGGCCCGGCTCTTGTTGTCGGCTGCCACGGTCACAACCGCCTGCTCAATCGTCAGCACTCCGTTTGTGAAGGAGAAGCTGTAGTTCGAGGATTCCAAGGATCCCAGGGCTGCCGTGATCTCATAGGGACCCGCAGGGCTGGCCACATCGGCTGTGGTCGTCAACGACGGCGTTCCGGTGAACGGCAGCGGATTGAGCCCGAGCTTCACCTTGCCGCCGCCTCCCTTGGGCGCCGATACAATGATTCTGTTGGTCAAAATGCCGCTGTAACTGGCCGTAAACAGGGGGTTCGTCCGCCCGTAAACCCGGCTCTTGTAGTCCGCACCCACCAGCAGGGGCGCCTTCCCCACCACCAGCGTGTTCGTCGCGCTGCCCGCATAGTTGGCGTCCAAAATGGTGGCCACCACCGTGTAACTGCCCGCATCCACCGGCGGCTCCACCATCCCCACATAGGACACAACCACAATCAGGTTGCTGGGTGTCGTCCAGGCAGTCGCCTCCCGGAATGACGCGGAATAGGTCTGCTCCAGCCGCTCCAGATGCACCGCCGCCGCAGCCTTGCCCACCACGATCGCAAAGGTGTTCGTCGCCGTCAGCGTGCCGTCACTGGCCACCAGTGTCACCCAGTTGCTCCCGGGTGCCGAAGGTGTCCCGGAGAAGGTCCGGGTGCCAGAGTTCAGCGTGATCCCCCCCGGCAGACCGGTTGCGGTGTAGCCCAGGGTGTTGTTGTCAGGATCGGTAAACGTCCCCTCAGGGAAGGTGTAGCTGAAGGCAGAGTCGTAGGTGGCCGCCTGATTGGTGACGGCCAAGGCCAACACCGGTGCCTGGTTCACCGCCAGCGTGCGGAAGCTCAAAAACTCCCCGTAATTGGTCCCCGCCACATTCGTCCCGACCGCACGGTAATAATAAGTCGTCTCAGGAAGCAAATTGGTCAAACTCAGGCTGGCAGGAACAGGGTCCGTCCCAGCCAGATCGCCCTGGGCAAAAAACAACGGCAAGGTCGATTCAGCCACCTTCCGAACCCGTTGATTTCCAAAATCGGCCACATAGAGGCTACCACTGGAATCCACCACCAAAGAAGCCGGGCTGAAAAACTTTGCTGTGAGTGATGAACCATCTTCAAAACCGCTTGTGCCGGAACCGGCGACCGTCGTAACGACTCCCCCGGAGGTCACTTTCCGGATACGGTGGTTCCCATAATCCGCCACATACACATTTCCACCACCGTCCAGGGCAACACCAGTAGGTGAGGAGAAGTTTGCCAACTCGCCCGTGCCTTCTGCAAAACCCACGGTTGAACCGGCAAGCGTTGTAACAACACCCTCGGAGGTCACTTTCCGGATGCGGTGGTTCCCATAATCCGCCACATACACATTTCCATTGGCGTCAACAACCACCCCCCGTGGAGAATTGAAAGCAGCAGCGGTCCCCGTGCCTTCCACAAAGCCTTGAGTTGAACCGGCCAACGTTGTAATAAGTCCCCCGGTGGTCACTTTCCGGATACGGTGGTTCCCATAATCCGCCACATACACATTCCCGCTGGCGTCCACAGCGACACCTCGTGGATTGCTAAACGTCCCCACAAACCCTGTACCGTTCGCAGACCCAGATGACGATCCCGCCAAAGTTGTAACAACTCCTAACGATGACACTTTCCGGATGCGATTGTTCCCACTGTCCGCCACGAACAGATTCCCGGCAGCATCGAGAGCGACGCCCGCCGGGGCAAAGAAGGACGCAGACAATGCCGCACCGTCTCCCGAGGCTCCCGCTCCACTGCCCGCCAGCGTCGTAACAACCCCTTCAGGGGTGATTTTGCGGATGCGATTATTCGAATAATCCGCCACATACACATTCCCACTGATGTCCACAGCGACACCCAACGGTCTCGAGAAACTCGCCGCCGCACCGGTACCATTGGCAAACGAAGCTGTTCCGGAGCCTGCCAGCGTGCTGACGACCAACTCCCCATTCGTGCTCGTGCCATACTGGAACAACGCACCCGCAAGCCCTCCCGGGTTGATGGTGGCGTTCAAGGTGGCCGAATTGCTTGTCACAAGGCTGGCCGCGAGTGTCGTCACGGCGGGAGCCGAGATGACAACCACACTGACCGACCCCGTCACGGCACTGTAGTTAACCGCATCCGTGGCGGTGAACGTGACATTCTGGAGGTTGGTGCCAGCCAGGGGAACCGTGGCAGGCAACGTCCATTCGAAACCGCCGGGGACTGACGCCGAACCTCCCGTCAGGGCGCCCGATGAAAGAGCTTGTCCAGCGATAATGTATGCAGCCGCAGGCCAGACTGTTACAATGGGTTCTGCCCTGGCCACAACCAGCGTGTTGGTCACTCCTCCGAAATGGTTGGCATCAACAATGGTGGCAACAACAGTGTAGCTGCCTGGGTTCGTCACCAGCACCCCCGACCCGTTGTAGGTCACGGAGACCGTCAGATTGCTCGGCGTTGTCCAGCTCGTCACCTCCCGGGCCGTTCCATTGTAGGTCTGCGTCAACGAATCCAACTGCACACCGGCTGACGCCTTGTCCACCGTCAACGTCCCGTTTGTGAAGGCAAAGCTGTAGTTGGTGGCCGCAAGCGTGCCGATCGCCGGGGTGATCGCGTAGGTTCCGACCACACTGTTCGTCGTGGCTGCGGTCGTCAGGGCCGGGGCACCGGCAAGGACGGCTTCCGTGTCGCCGTTCAACCAGCCGCTGTAGCTGGCCGTGAACACAGGGTTCGTTGCGCCGTAGGCGCGGCTCTTGTTGTCGGCTGCCACGGTCACAACCGCCTGCTCAATCGTCAACACCCCGTTCGTGAAGGAGAAGCTGTAGTTCGAGGACTCAAGCGAGCCCAGGGCCACCGTGATGGTGTAGGCGCCCACAGGACTGGTCACATCCGCCGTCGTTGTCAGGGAGGCTGCGCCGGTCACTGGAGAGAATGCCAGGGGAGTCTTGCCACTGCCACCCTTGCCGAGGGATGCGGGGCCTTCGTTGCCCACAAACCCGCTGTAGCTCGCTGTCAGCACCGGGTTGGTGTGCCCATACACCCGGCTCTTGTAATCCGCAATCACCAGCAGCGGGGCCTTGGTCACCGTGAGCAGGGCCTTGTTGGTGGTCACAGTGTAGTTCCCAAGCTTGCTGTCAGGATCGACCAGGGAGGGAACGATGTCATACGTGGCCACAAGGCTGCGGGCGGTTGCCCCGCATGCGTAACTGCCCGTGATGTTGTCGTTGTTCACCACACCCGCCACAGTGCCTGTGAAGGCTGGGTTCACCGCCCCATAGACACGGTTCGTGGCATTCGCTGTGATGCTCATCGCCGCCTTGTCCACCGTCAATGTCCCATTGGTGAAGGCAAAACTGTAGTTCGTCGCTGCCAGAGTGCCGATCGCCGTGGTGATCGCGTAGGTTCCGACCACACTGTTCGTCGTGGCTGCGGTCGTCAGGGCCGGGGCACCGGCAAGGACGGCTTCCGTGTCGCCGTTCAACCAGCCGCTGTAGCTGGCCGTGAACACAGGGTTCGTTGCGCCATAGGCCCGGCTCTTGTTGTCGGCTGCCACGGTCACCACCGCCTGCTCAATCGTCAGCACCCCGTTCGTGAAGGAGAAGCTGTAGTTCGAGGCGGCCAGGCTTCCCAGCTCCGCTGTGATGGTGTAACTCCCCACGGGACTGCTCACATCCGCCGTGGTTGTAAGGGATGGGGAACCTTCAACAGGCTGCAGCTTCAACGGAGTCTTGCGGCTGCCGCCCTTCCCGGTTGGGGCGGGACCCTCGTTGTTCACAAACCCGCTGTAGCTCGCTGTCAGCACCGGGTTGGTATCGCCATAAACCCGGCTCTTGTAATCCGCAATCACCAGCAGCGGCGCCTTCGTGATGGTCAGAAGGGCCTTGTTGGTGGTGACGCTGTAGTTGCCCAGCTTGCCATCCGGATCGCTGAGCGATGGCACAATGTCATAGGTCCCCGCCCAGGTATAGATATCTGCATCTGATGTGTAGAGGCCCGTGATGTTGTCGTTGTTCACCACACCCGCCACCGTGCCCGTGAAGCCCGGATTCACCGCCCCATACACCTTGTTTGTGGCATTGGCTGTGATGCTCATCGCCGCCTTGTCCACCGTCAATGTCCCGTTGGTGAACGCAAAGCTGTAGTTCGTGGCAGTCAGGGTGCCGACCGCACCAGTGATCGCGTAGGTTCCGACCACACTGTTCGTCGTGGCGGTGGTCGTCAGGGCCGGGGCACCGGCAAGGACGGCTTCCGTGTCGCCGTTCAACCAGCCACTGTAGCTGGCCGTGAACACAGGGTTCGTTACGCCGTAGGCCCGGGCCTTGTTGTCGGCTGCCACGGTCACGATCGCCTGCTCGATGGTCAGCACCCCGTTTGTGAAGGAGAAGTTGTAGTTCGAGGATTCCAACGATCCCAAGCCTGCCGTAATCTCATAGGGACCCACAGGGCTTGTCGCATCGGCTGTGGTCGTCAACGACGGGGTCCCGGTGAACGGCAGCGGATTGAGCCCGAGCTTCACCTTGCCGCCGCCTCCCTTGGGCGCCGATACAATGATTCTGTTGGTCAAAATGCCGCTGTAACTGGCCGTAAACAGGGGGTTCGTCTGCCCGTAAACCCTGCTCTTGTAGTCCGCACCCACCAGCAGGGGCGCCTTCCCCACCACCAGCGTGTTCGTCACGCTTCCCGCATAGTTGGCGTCCAAAATGGTGGCCACCACCGTGTAACTGCCCGCATCCGTTGGGGCAGTTGCCGATCCATTGTATGTCACCACCAACGTCAGGTTGCTCGGCGTTGTCCAACTCGTGATCGGAAGCGGCAATCCGGTGTAGGTCGGCGTCAGGGATGCCAACTCGACCGACGCCGTGGCCTTAGCCACCACCTGGGTGTGGGTGGATGAAACGCTCCCACCATACCTACTGTCGCCCTCATAGGATGCCGTGAGCAGATGCATGCCCGCACTGAGCCGGTTGGTGGTGAAAGTGGCAACCCCGTTCGTCAGGGATCCCGTTCCAAGGGTGTTGGTCCCATCCTTGAATGTCACTGTCCCTGTGGCAGCATTGGTAGAGAGGGTGGCCGTCAGGGTGACGCTGGCCCCGTAGATGGAGGGGTTGAGGCTGGAAGCCAGCGTCGTGGTGGTGGGGGTGGTGGTGGGTCCCGCGCTGGTGCCCTCGATCCGGACGGAGTAATACAAGCCCGGCAATGTCTGTTTCGTTGACCGCACGATGGTGATGCCACTCCCGGTGTTCATGGAACTGGCATCGGCGACGACGGCGAGACGGGGGGTCGGGCTGCCGACCAAATCCCAAGATGCCGCGACGGTGTAGGTACCCGCCGGCAAACTCCAATTGAGGCTGTTCCAGCTGTAGTAGCCGGCCCCGTCTGCAATCGACCTCAGGTTGAGAGACGCTACCGGGATACTCGCAAGCGGAGTGCCGACCGCATCGGTCCCACTATAGAGATTGACTCCGACATTCGCGTTGCCAGTGACGTTGGCGTAGAGCCCGAAGGTGGCGCTCGTGACGGTCCACGTCTGGCCCGTCACGGTGAACGTCCACCCACCGAAGCCGGTGGCGAGGGAAGTTGAACTGGCCGGGGTCAGCAGGGGTTGGGTGGTAGCTGCCGTGTTGTCGAGCAAGACACTCGCCGAGCCTGCGGCGGCCACCGTCTGGGTCAGGGCGGGTGAGTTCGTGGAGCCGAGATAACTGCTATCACCGGCGTATTCCGCCGTAAGGCTGTGGCTGCCGACGCTCAGACCGTTGGTGGCGAGCGTCGCCACGCCGCCGCTCAGCGTGCCCGTGCCCAGGGTGTTGGTCCCATCCTTGAAGGTCACCGTGCCCGTGGCCGCACCCGGCGTGACCGTAGCCGTAAAAGTCACGCTGGAGCCGTAAGTGGACGGGTTGGGGCTGGACGAGAGCGCCACCACAGTTGGGTCGGGAACAGGTGCGATTTCGGCACTTATTTGCAGTTGGTTTGGCATCGAGTCGCCCGCCACTTCCCAGGTTACTCCGGCGTCACTGCTGGTCGTATAAAGCGGGCTGAAGCCGGGGCCGGAGCCGGAGGTGTCGGTCGTATAGCTCCACCAGAGCTGTCCGGTTTCCGCCCGAAGCACGACCCAATAGGTCGAGTTGGCGGCCAGGGAAACGCCGGGACCTGTGAGGGTCACATCGGCCGCGGTGTCCAGCGGAATGTCGGCGGAGGTGAGGGTTCCGAGTGATGTTCCGGGCAGGCCCCCGGAATCGGAAAAGATATCCGCCCTGGCGGTGCTGGGTCCGCTGCGATACATCCGGATCACGACTGTTTTGACAACATAGTCATGTGCGTCCGTGGTAAATTGGGATGCGCCCCAGGTATCCCCCTCATACATCGCCTCGGTGAGCGTCTCTGTGCCGAGGTTGTCGAAAAGCCAGACCGTGGGGACGGTGGTCACCGTATGGCCCAGGGCACTGGAGATGCTGGAAGCATGGCTGCTGCTGCCGCTGTATTCCGCCGTGATCGAGTGGCTGCCCACAGCCAGTCCATTGGTGGTGAATGTGGCCACTCCACCGCTCAGGGTGCCGGTGCCCACGGTGGTGGCACCGTCCTTGAATGCCACCGTGCCTGTGGCCGCACCCGGCGAGACCGTGGCGGTGAAAGTGACGTTGGAGCCGTAAGTGGTCGGGTTGGTGCTGGAGGTCAGCGTGGTGGTGGTCCCGGGGAGGATCAGATTTGTGACGGTGACATCCATGTGGTTCGCGCCACTGGCAAGCAGTGCGGAACCGGAGGTGAAGGCAAGGTTCGTGCCCACTGGATCCCAATCCCCCGCCACCTCCGCACTCAGGGTGACACGGGTCGTGCCGGGTGTCAGGACGGTTGCCGCCCCGAAGAGGTTGTTGGAGAAACGGAGGGATCCGAAAAGTGAATCGCCAGTGCCCGCAAAATAGAGCGGGTGGCCATTGTCCCGGTATGCGTAAGGGTTGCCAGCCATGACCAGCGCAACGCCGGAAAGTCCCAGATTGGTGTTGCCGCTGAGAAACTCCAGCCCCAGCGACAGATCGAAAATGATGCCGGCCCGGGGCTGGAAATTGATGCCGACCTGCCGGACCTCGAAATTCATCACATGATCGATTCCCCCATCCGCCGCAAACTCAATCGTGGGACTGTCGAACGTGACGTTCACAGTGGCCGCCCGCGCCAAGGGGATCGCGCAGATCACCATCCAGACCGCGAACAGGGCGCGAAACAGGTGTGAATGGATGCGTGTTCGAGCGAAAGGATGGTTTGCACAGACAATAGTTTGCATAGATTAATTCGATTTTCCCCAAAGTTGCAGACGAGCAGCCCCGGCATCCCGGAAGGGCAGGCTCCACCGGTTGATACTCTCAGCCTTCATTGGTTCATAACGATTTCTCAAGAGACCGTCAAGCCATAAAAAGAACCTGTTTCCCATCATAATGAATGAATCCAGTCATCACAGGCAGCACAACACCGTCCCCGTGGTCAGCTGTAAGAGTTGACCCGACTCAATTATGGGAAAGTCATAACATTCGGGGCACCCTGAAACATTACCGGTTGCGGGCGTGGCAGCACCACCACACGGGCGAACAAGGTTGCACATCCCGTTGCGAGCCCCGGGGCGAGTGGAATATGGGGTGCACAGACAGCGCGGGAGTGGGAGTGCAGTCATTTTCCCGACCGGGGGGGAATTGGACCACCTTCGAGGCTGAGCCCCCCGGGCTCTGCACACGGAACAATCCCTGAAGTGCCCCCCACCTTTCCGGAGTTTGCCGTCCGCTTCTCCAGGAAACAACCGACCGGAGGCCAGACCTCAGGCGGGGGTGGCGCCTGCGCGGGTGTTCCCATCCCTGGCGGCCAGGTAGCGCAGGATGCCTTCGGCCGCGTTGCGGCCATCCCGGACGGTTTCCAACACGACGCTGGGGCCTCGCACGATGTCCCCGCCAGCAAACACCCCAGCCATACTGGTCATGTGGTTCGCATCCACAACCAGCCCGCCCCAGGCGTTGACCTGCAAGGCGCTGAACTCGCTTGAGAGCAGGCATGGCTTGGGATCAAAACCCAGAGCCAGAACAATCAGGTCCGCCTCGAGATCAAACTCCTGCCCGGGAACCTCCACAAAACCGCTCCGGCCACGGACATCCTGCCCTTCCGGTGCCGTGCGAACCGCACGCAGTCCGCGCACGCCCCCGGCGCCATCATCCAGAATGGCCTTCGGCATGGCGTTGAACACAAACCTGGCCCCCTCCTCAATGGCGCTCTGGTAGTTGGCCTTGCCGCAGGGCATGTCCGGCTCACCCCTGCGATAGACCCCCACCGCCTCCCGGGCACCCCAACGGATGGCCACCCTGAGGCAATCCACCGCGCTCTCCCCCGCCCCAAGGACCAGCACCCGCTTCCCGGCGACTTCAGGGGCTGGAATGTCGAGCGCCACAGAGGTCCGCTTCTGGAGCAGAAACGGCAGGGCCTGCACCACCCCGCTGAGGCCCGCGCCGGGAACTTCCAGCGTGCGCGAGGTGCGGGAATCCATTCCCAGAAAAATGGCATCGTGACCGGCCCCAAGCTCCGCAAGGTTCAAGCCCCTGCCCAACTCCACTCCAAGTTGGAACCGGACCCCGAGTTTCCGGATCAAATCCACCCGGCGCTCCACCACTGAATTGGCGATATTGAAGGCGGGCAACCCGTTGACGAGCAGTCCGCCGGGAATGAGCGATTCATCAAAAATGGTTACCGCGCAGCCGCGCCGGGCCAGCAATTCGGCACAGGTCAGACCACCGGCACCAGCCCCCACAACAGCCACCTTGTATCCATTTGGGGGGGCGGTTGCGGTGCCGACCAGACCATGACGGAGGGAGTAATCGGCAAGAAAACGCTCAATGCCCGCTATGGCCACAGGCTCGGATATGGAATCCAGAATGCAGGTGTGCTCGCAGTGGTGATCGGCGGCGCAAACACGGGAGCAAACCTCGGCCATGCTGGTGGCAGAACCCATGACGGCAGCGGCCTCCAGAAACCGACCCTCAGCAGTGAGCAGCATCCACTGGGGTATGGGATTGCAGAGGGGGCAGCCCGAGACGCAACTGGGGTTGGGGCACTGGATGCAACGGCTGGCTTGCTCGCGGGCGGTCTTCTCGTCGAAGATGCCGTGGATCTCGAAAAAGTCATGGACCCGCTCGGAGACGGGCCGCTTTGGGGGTTCCTGCCGGACCTGCTCACGCCAAGCCAACCGGGCATTGGCTGGATCTGAAGCGGGATTGCTCATGCGGCTCTGGGTCACCGCTTTCCTATCGCACAACTGAGCCCGTCGCGCAAGCCATCTTCATTGACTCCATTAGCCCCGGATCAAGGGGTTCCCCGGCCGGAGACCGGCGGGAGGGCATTAAAGGTGGCTGCCAGATGCGCCGCAGCGGGGAGGACCACAACAGCTGCCTGCGGGGCCGTGGTCTTTGCGATGGAGGAGGAAAGGGAGTCGATCACACGCCCGGGCAGGATGCCAAGGGCCAGAATGCCCCCTATCAGGGCCCCGCACAGGACCCGCGTGGGGAGATCCACCTGAATGGCGGGACGCCCCTCGGGATCACGGAACCAGGATTCCCGGACAACGGAGAGATAGTAGTAAACTGCGATCGCAGAATTGATGACGGCGATAATGACCAGCGCCATGTGCCCCCGGGCCAGTGCGGCCGAAAGGAGGCCCAGTTTACCCATGAACCCGACAAACGGCGGAATGCCTGCCAACCCGAAAACGCCAACTGCCAAAGTAACCGCCAGCAGCGGGGACCGCTTGTGCAACCCGGCGAACTCGTCAATGGAGATGTTCACACCGTCCTTGGACACCCGGCAGATCACTACAAAGCAGGCCATCACCATCAGCAGGTAACCGATGATGTAGTAGAGGGCGGCGGCGAAGCCGGCCTGGTCCATCGCCACAAAGCCAACCAACGCATACCCGGCGTGGGCGATACCCGAAAAGCCGAGCAACCGTTTGAAATCCTTCTGCATCAGGGCGATCAGGTTGCCGTAGAACATGGAACCAACGGCAAGAATCCCCAACAGCATCGCAATGGCCCGGTTGTCCGGAGTGCCCAGGGAGACGAACCGGACGAGCACCGCCACGCCGCCGATCTTGGGCAGCGAGGCAATCAACCCGGCGGTTTCATTTGAGGCACCCTGGTAAACATCGGGCGTCCAGAAGTGGAAGGGGAAAATCGCGAGCTTGTAATACATCCCGCAGAACATCAGCGCCAGGCCGGTGACGGCCAGGGGGGATGTGGCAATCGGCTTCAGTTTCTCCATCACCACCGGGATGGATGTCGAACCGGTGATGCCGAAAATCTGGCTCATGCCGAAGAACATCACACCGTTGGCGGCCAGACCGAACATCATGTATTTGATGGCCGACTCCATCTGGCTCCGTTGCCCGGCCCGCTCCCGGCGCATCGGGATCATCAGATAGAGCGGGAAGGCGGAAACCTCCAGCGCCACCACCAGGGACATCAGTTCAATACAGCTGACCAAACTCACCAATCCGAACACGCTGAGGGCGAGGAACAGGTAATACTCCGGCTTGACCTCCTCGCGGATGTCCGGGAGGGATCCACCCAGCAGGATAACCAGCAAAAAGCCGCAGGAAAACACCAGCTTCAGCATCTGCGAGAAGGCATCCACCCGGTAGGCGCCGCTGAACAGGGTCGCCTCCTGACCGAAGGCCGCAAGAGCAGCAAGAATGGTTGCAGCGGCGGTAGCCAGTGCGACCTGACGCGCCAGACCACCCCGCGATTCACCCAGGGTGACGGCGAACAAACCGAGCGCCCCGGCCAGCAGGACCAGTTCCGGCAGATATGCCATGAGAGATTGCATCGTTATTTCGAATCAACAGGGATTTGCGCCACCGCCACTCCCGCGGGGGGCCGCGCCTGGGCGGTCTGCTGGAGAAGATTCTCCACACTCGCCTTCATCACACGCGTGAACGGCTCCGGTTGCAGCCCGATCCAGAACACAAAAATCAGCAACGGCATCAGCGTGGCGACTTCGCGGAAGCCCAGATCCTTCAGCTTCGAGTGGTCAGGGTTCTTTGTGGAACCGTAGGCGAACTTCTGCAGCATCCGCAGCATGTAGGCCGCAGCCAGCACCACACCCGGCGCCACAAGCACCATCATCAAAGGCGAAAACTGAAAACCACCGGCCATCACCATGAACTCGCCGATGAAGCTGTTCGTTCCGGGGAACGCCAGCGAGGAGAGGGAAAAGACCCCCGCAAAGGCCGCCAGCACCGGCATGTGCTTGCCCATGCCCGCCGCCTGCCCCAGATCCCGGCTGTGCAACCGCTCGTAAATGATTCCCACCGTGATGAACAACGCCCCCGTGGTCACGCCGTGGTTGATCATCACCATGATCGCCCCCTCAATCCCCATCGTGTTCATCGCAAAAATTCCAAGGGTCGCAAACCCCATGTGCGCCACACTCGAATAAGCAACGAGCTTCTTGAGATCGGTCTGCCCCAGGGCCGTCAACCCGCCATAGGTGATGGCCACCACCGAAAGTCCCATGACGAGCGGTGTGAAATAGGCAGCTGCCCACGGGGTGATCGGCAGTGAAAACCGGAGGAAGCCGTAGGTGCCCATCTTCAGGAGCACGCTCGCCAGGATCACGCTACCCGCCGTGGGGGCCTCAACGTGCGCTGCCGGCAGCCAGGTATGGAACGGGAACATCGGCACCTTGATCGCGAAGCTGATGAAGAAGGCCAGGAACACCCAGGTCTGGAACTCGTGCGAGTAGGGCTTGCCCATCATGTCCGGGATGTAGAACGACCCGACCTGCAGCCGCAGGGCGATCAACGCCACCAGCAGGAACACGGAGCCGGACATGGTGTAGATGAAGAACTTGAGGGATGCGTAAATCTTCCTGGGGCCGCCCCAGATGCCGATCAACAGTGCCATCGGGATGAGCATCGCCTCCCAGAACACGAAAAACAGCACGAAATCCAGTGCGCAGAACACACCCACCATCGCGCTCTCCATCACCAGCAGGCAGACCATGAACTCCTTGACCCGTGTCTGGATGTAGTTCCAGGAGCACAGCACGCACAGAGGCATGATCAGGGTCGTCAGGAGCACCAGCAGCAGGCTTATCCCATCCACCCCGATGGCATATTGAATTTTCAGCGCGGCAATCCAATTAGCCGTCTCCGTGAACTGGAAGGCAGCCGTTCCGGTGTTGAAACCGGTGTAGAGCGTTAGTGAAACGGCGGCGATCACCGTGGTGAAGGCCAGCGCCCACCAGCGCGCCCAGCGGTCATCGCGGATGAACGCGGCCACAGCGGCCGCGGCAAGCGGGCTGAAAATCAGGAAGCTTAGGATCGGCCAGGAGCCGGTTGAACTGGGAGTGGTCATCGCGTAAAGACGTTCGAGAACAACAGGAAGGCAATAATCAGAATGGCAGCCACTGCAAAGGAGATCACCAGGCTCTCCTGCACCTGCCCACGCTGCATGCCGCGCAACCGGCGCCCGACAGCGGCCACACCGTAAGCCACGCCATCCACCGCCCCGTCAATCACCTTGTTGTCAAAAATTCCCGCAATCCGGGCGGACACCATCAGCGGCACCGTGCCGGCCAGCCGGTAAAGCTCCCCGACGAAATTGTCCATCGTCTGCAGCGGCCCGCGTGCAAAGCGGCCAAAGGCCCTCCCGCCCATCCGGTAAAACCAGTCCAGATCCAGGCTCACAGTCGGCTCCGGAGTCAGCTTCTTCAGCAGCAGGAAGAATCCAAGCGCCGTGAAGAGGAGGATCTGCAGGGTCTCCGACACATGGTAGCTCCCGTAAACCACCTTCGAATATTCCTCAGCCACTTCAGGAAACGGCAGCATCTTGTAGAGATAAGGGGTGTAGCTGCCGATGAAAATACAGAGAAACGCGGCAACCGCCATCGCCACATTCATGTTCCACGGCGGATCCCCGGCCCGGGCTTCCACCTCGGGGCGTGGCTTGTTTTTGCCGAACCAGATGAAATACGGCACCTTCAAACCGGTGTGCAGGAAGGTTCCCGCCGAGGCCAGCATCAGGAGAAATCCGACCCAGAGCTTGTGATCCTCAAACCCGGCCGCAACGATCATCGACTTGCTCACAAATCCGCTGAACAGCGGGAAGGCCGAGATGGAAAGACCGCCGATCAGCGTGAACAGGAACGTGTAGGGCATCTTCCGCCACAGCCCGCCCAGTTCCGTGAACTTGCTCTCGCCGGTCATGTAAAGAACCGAGCCGCAACCCATGAACAGGAGTCCCTTGTAGAGGATGTGCGCAAAGGCATGGGCGCAGGCACCATTGATGGCCATTTCCGTGCCCAACCCGACACCCGCCACCATGTAACCGACCTGGCTGATGATGTGGTAGGCCAGCAGGCGGCGGCAGTCGTTCTCGAGCACCGCATACACAACACCGTAAAGGGCCATGATCACGCCCAGCGGCACCAGGATCTCCATCCCGGCCAAACCCCGGCACAGGGCGTAAACAGCGGTCTTGGTGGTGAAAGCGCACATGAACACGGAACCGTTGAAAGTAGCCTCGCCGTAGGCATCCGGCAGCCACGCATGCAGCGGTGGCACGGCGGCGTTCAGGATGAACCCGATCATGATCAGCCACACGGCTGGAGTCGGATTATGCACATCCAACTGCCCAAACTCCCAGCTGCCCACACTCTTGCAGTGCAGAACCATGCCGATCAGCAGCGCCAGCCCGCCCGCCACGTGCACCAGCAGGTAGCGGTAGCCCGCTGCCATCGATTCCGGACGTCCCCGGAACCAGATCAGGAACACGGATGAAAACGCCATGATCTCCCAGAACAGGAAGAGCGTGATGAAATCCCCCGCAAAAATCGCCCCGATCGAGCCCGCCACATAAACCCACGCGGCGATATGCTGCTCATCCTCCTTCACGTGCAGCCCGTAAAGGGTCCCGATGATGCACATCAGGGACATGATGTAGCCGAACACGCTGCTCAGGGCGTCCACCCGGCCGAACGTCAGCGTCCAGTCCAGGAACTGCACCTGACCATGAACCCCCTTGGACATGCCAAGGATGGACAAAAACACAAGGATCGGCACCCCCAGCAGGTAGCCTTTCTTGAGGACCTTGGGGATCAGGGGCAGCAGGAGCCCCCCGACGATCAAGATCAGGGATGGATGGATCCAGGGGCTATTCATCGTAGAAATTCTCCCGTTTCATGATCCCCGCGTGGCCGAACCATTTTGAAACAATGATAATCAGGACGCAGGCCACAAAACCGTAAGCGGACCAGAAACCGGGGATGTGCTCGGGGGCGGTGTGGGCGTGCTCCTTGTGAACGATGAATGGCAGGGCATCCGCCACCACCAGCAGCGCCAGCACCACGTAGCTGAGCTTGATCAGCAGCTTCATCCGCTGCTGCAAAAATTCTATGAGTCGCACCAGTTTCATGTTGGGTAAATCGCCTGCACGAAGCGCATGAAGAAATTGGGGTAAATGCCGATCAGCACCGAGATCACAGCGGTCACCGTCAGCGGAATCACCATCGCGGGCGGCGCCTCATGGTAATGATGCCCCGCATCCGAGGGATTCGGCTTTCCGAAAAACCCATGGTAAACGACCGGCGCAAAGTAGGCCGTGTTGAGCAGTGTGCTCGCCAGCAGCACCAGGAGAATGCCGAGCGATCCGGCATCCATCGCCCCGTTCAGCAGATACCACTTGGTCACAAACCCGCCCACCGGCGGCGCACCGATCATGCTCAGCGATGCCAGCGCGAACGCGCCGAACGTGATGGGCATCACCCGACCCAGGCCGTGCATCTCGGAAATGTTCTTCTTGTGGGTGGCCACATAGATCGCCCCGGCGCAGAAGAACAACGTGATCTTGGAGAACGCATGGTTGGCAATGTGAATCAACCCTCCCTCAACCCCGCTCGGCTTGAGCAGCGCCACACCCAGAATCACATAGGAGAGCTGGCTGACTGTGGAATAGGCCAGCCGCGCTTTCAGGTTGTCCTTGCTCAACGCAATGATGGAGGCCACCACAATCGTGATGGAAACAAAATAGGCGGTCGGCATCCCCACGTTCAGGGCGTCCATCCGATCCACGCCGAACACATAAAGCATCACCCGGACGGTTGAAAACACGCCGACTTTCACGACGGCGACCGCGTGCAGCAGGGCGCTGACAGGTGTGGGGGCCACCATCGCACTCGGCAGCCAGCTGTGCAGGGGCATGATGCCGTTCTTGGCAAATCCCAGGATGCAGCAGGCGTAGAGAATCGTGACCACGCAATCATTCGCCGCAGCCGGGATGATGCCGGTGTGGACGTTTGTTGCGAAATCCAGTGTGCCGCTCAGCACATAGATCAATACCATGGCCGGAAGGATCAGCCCCTTCGCCGTGGTCGTCAGGTAAACCATGTACTTCTGGGCCCCGGCATAGCTCTCCTCATCCTGATGGTGCGCCACCAGCGGGTACGTGCAGACGGAGACGATCTCGTAGAAGAGATACATCGTCAATAGATTGTCAGAAAGGGCGGTGCCGATCGCCCCGAACAGGGCAAGAGCAAAACAGGTGTTGAAACGGGTCTGGTCATGCTCGTGCAAACCCCGCATGTAACCCGCGGAATAAAACACGGTGAGAACCCAGAGGAACGAGGCCGCCAGCGCAAACACCATCGAAAGCGCATCCGCCCTCAGGGTGAAGCTGAGGTTCGGTAGCAGGTTGAAGACGGTGCAAACCAGCCGCTTGCCCGCAAGGACATCCGGCACCAGCGAGGCGATGATCCCAAACAGGGTCAGGGCCGCCAGCGCAGAGCAGGCCTCCCGCACGTTTGGCTTCTTTCCAGTCGCCATCACCAGACCGGCTCCGATCAGGGGGGCCAGAACTGCCAAAAGCAGGCGTATGTCGTTTGTCGTTTCCATGGGGTCAACCATTCAAATCCGAAAGCTCCCGGGTCTTCACGGAGCGGTAGTTGCGGTAAACCGCGATCACAATGCTCAGCGCAATCGCCACTTCCGCAGCGGCCAGACCCATGATGAACAGGACGAAAATCTGGCCCGTGCTCTGATCCGCGGCCCGGAACCGGTTGAACGCCATAAAATTAAGCGCGGCGGCGGAGAAAATGAGTTCCCCCGCAATCAGCATGCCAATCAGCGTGCGCCGACGCACGAGGCCGAACACACCGAGGGCCAGCAGTAGTGCTGCGGTGATGATGTAAAGTTCGGGTTTGTCGTAAAGTAGGGTCGGATTCATGCTTTGTCCCTCCCGGTCCGCGCAACGGCCAGAGCACCCAGAATGGCCACCAGCAACGCCAGGGAAATCATCTCAAAGGGAAGACTGTAGGTCGTGAGAAGCGCCTTGCCGATCGACTGGATCGATCCGTCATTGGTCCGGGGGGTCAGGGCCGTCCAGTCCTGCTGGGAGCCCAGCCTCCAAAGGCCAAAGAAAATTGCACCACAAACCACCATCGCCAGGCCGCTCCAGGCAAAATCAACCCCGCGCTTCTTCTCCACCACAGCCTCCTCCGGTTCAGCAAGCATCACCGCAAACACGATGGTGACGCACACCGCGCCGACGTAAATCAGGATCTCCATCAACGCCAGAAACGGGCTGTGCAGGAAATAATACAACTCGGCCAGGCCGACACAGCAAATCGCCAGACCGCAGACGCTCCGGATGATGCGGGTGGTGACAACCGCCAGCACCGCCCCCACAAGGGTGGTGGCCAGCGCCAGCACGAAAACGATGTTAAGGATGAGACCGGCTGCGGGAAATTCGCTCATTTGTCCTGGGGTGTTGCTGGCTGGGCGGCGGGTGCCGGGGCTGGAGCCGCCGCCGCCGGGGTGGGCGCGGGAACTGCCGCGACCGGGGCTTCGGGAGCCTTCTGGGCGGCGGGGATTGCCGAACCGGTCGGTCCTTCCACTGCCTCGCGCTCCCGCTCAAGCCGCTTGAAGAGGTCCATCACGAAATCTTCCTTGCTGGTGCTCGCCAGATTGTAGTCTCGCGAGTACCGGATCGCCCCGTCCCTGCAGGCCTCCACGCAGGAGCCGCACAGGCTGCACTTCGTGAAATCCAGCTTGTAATCGGTGACCGATTTCTTCTTGTCTCCCTCCAGCTTCGCACCTTCCACCGTGATGCAATCGCTCGGGCAGGCCCGCTCGCACAGTTTGCAGGCAAAACAGAGGGGCTTTCCGGTCTCCGGATCCGTCACGAGTTCAATATGCCCCCGGAACCGGGTCGGCATCTTCAGCGACTCATGCGGATACTGGACCGTGATCGTCGGCTTGAAAAACTGGCCTATGGTGATCCGCATCCCGGTCACCAGACTCTTGAAACCGTCGTAAACTTCTTTAATAGCGTTGCTCATAACCTGTTTCCTAAAAGCTTAATCATCGCGCTTGAAAGGATGAAGGTAAACAAAGAAACAGGGATCAGGATCTTCCAGGAAAGGTTCAGCAACCCGTAAAACTGTGTCCGGGGAAAAGTCCAACGAATCCACACCACTGAAAACACCAGAAAATAGAGCTTTGCCAGGAACCACAGCACCCCTGACCAGATGCCAAACGGGCTCTGCCAACCACCCAGGAACAGAACCGTGGCCACGCTGCAGCCCAGCAGGATGTTCGCATATTCCGCCATGAAAAACACCCCGAAACCCATCCCCGAATATTCCGTGTAGGCCCCGGCCACCAGTTCGCTCTCGGCCTCCGCCATGTCAAACGGGGCACGGTTCGTCTCCGCGAGCATGCAGATGTAGAAAATCAAGAAGGTAATGGGTGCCAGAGGATTGATCCACACCCGGAAGATGTTCCAGTGCCAGATCGGGCCGGCCTGCTGCTGGACGATCTCCTGCAGATTCATCGTCCCGGTCATCATGATCATCGTCACCACGACCAGCAGCATCGGAATCTCATATGCCACGTTCTGTGAAACCACACGCGCAGCGGAAATGATCGCATACTTGTTCCGGGAGGCCCATCCACCGAGCATCACCGCCATCACGTTGATGGAGCCAAACGCAAAAATCATCAGCAGCCCGACATTGATATTCCTCGCCGCCAGCGTCTCACTGAACGGAATCACCGCCAGACCGATCATCGCCGGGGCCATCACCATCAACGGCGCGGCCCGGAAAAGGGTCCTGTCCACCCCGGCAGGAACGATCAACTGCTTGGAAAGAAGCTTCGCCGCATCCGCGATCGGCTGCAGCAACCCGGCCCAACCGGCCTCGGTGGGACCCGGCCGCCGCTGGAACCGGCCCGCGCCTTTGCGCTCCACCCAGACCAGGTAGGCGGCGTTGAACCCGACGAACCCCATCAGGCCCGCCACAAACAAAATCAATCGAAACGGTTCCGGAACGCTCATGTGCAGGGCTTCCCCACGGCTGAATACCGCCGGGCAGGTTTCACTAAATAAAATGTGGAGCCATCGCTCATCGTTGTTCTTAAAACACAGCACCCCGGCCACCTAGGGCCGGGATCGCCACGTCTCCGCATAAGATACCGGAACCTGCCCGGAAGACTTCACATGAATTGCCATTTGCTGAGCATTTTTTGGCCTGCCTTGAACAAACAAGTATTTGCCCCCCTGTTCCCGGGCCATCCCCCGTCAAACCGTTCTGATCTTTTCACCTCCTCATACCTGCAATATTATAGCCCGGGTTAAAGGCCACGGCCATGATTTTGACCCTTATGCACGATCCCGCTCTCGGCCTCCCGCCATTCCCGGGTGGGACGGACGATCTCATCAACTGTCAAAAGTGAGGACTGACCCCTTTTTTCGGGACTTGCCCCGGCGCCAATGATGGCGTAATAGGATTGGCGCATGAGTCAATTAGCCAGCCAGGTGGCGGTCGTGACGGGTGCCGGTCGCGGCATCGGACGAGCCATTGCCTTGAAGTTCGCCGCAGCGGGAGCCGATGTCGTGTGCGTTTCGCGCACGGCGGAGAACTCTGAGCGGGTGGCCTCGGAGATTCGTGCCCTGGGCCGCAAGGCCTGGGCAGTGGCAGTGGATGTGGCGGATACCGCCGCAGTGGGCAGCGCGGCGGAAAAGATTCTTGCCGAGTCCGGAAGAGTGGACATTCTGATCAACAATGCGGGTGTCACACGGGACACGCTGCTCATGCGAATGAGTGAGTCGGATTGGGATGCGGTGCTGGACACGAACCTCAAAGGGGCGTTTTCCTTCACCAAAGCCTTCTCCCGCTCCATGATCAAGCAACGGTCCGGACGCATCATCAATGTGTCCTCCGTGATCGGCCTGATCGGCAACGCCGGCCAGTGCAATTATGCGGCGAGCAAGGCCGGGTTGATCGGTTTTACAAAGTCCATCGCCCGCGAACTGGCCTCCCGGGGCATCACAGTCAACGCGCTGGCGCCCGGGTTTATTGAGACGGACATGACGTCCGGTTTGAGCGATGCCCTCAAGGCGGAGTTGGTGAAAAACATACCGCTGGGCAGGATCGGGCAGTCGGAGGATGTCGCCGAGGCGGCTCTGTTTCTGGCCGGGCCCGGGGCAAAATACATCACAGGTCAGGTGTTGACAGTGGATGGCGGAATGGTGATGTAATAGGCTTTGATTTGAATTTTCACGCTGGCGGAAGCGTGCCTGTCGAAAAAAACAGTCACTCAGGGCTTGACGCCCTCGCCTGCGTGGCATAGACACACAGCAACGATAAGAACTGGAGAATACCATGGCTGAAAAAACTATTGAGCAAAGAGTAAAAGACATCATTGTCGAGCAATTGGGAGTCACCGCCGACCAGGTGACGCCGGATGCAAAATTTATTGAGGACCTCGGGGCGGATTCGCTCGACACGGTCGAATTGGTCATGGCTCTTGAAGAGGAGTTCGGCAACGAAATCCCCGACGAGCAGGCTGAAAAGCTGCAGTCCGTGGGCGATGTGATCAAATACATTGAGGATTCCGGACAGAAGTAACCCTTCCCTCCGAAGATCCACTAGTAAAAATAAGATTGTCACTTGGACGATCTCGGGGCAGCCTGAACTCTACGAGGCAGGCTGCCCCGAATCATTTTATGGCCATCAATCCGGCAGATCGCAGAGTAGTCATCACGGGACTGGGTGTCGTTTCCCCTCTGGGGCACGATGTCGGGACGTTTTGGAACAATCTGATCAATGGCGCGTGCGGTATTGATCGCATCACCGCTTTTGATGCAACGGCGTTCACCACCCAGATAGCCGGCGAGGTGCGGGATTTCAATCCCGCCCCGGCCTTCCCCAGCCCCAAGGAGGTGCGCCGCACCGACCGCTACACCCAGTTTGGCGTTCACGCCGCCTGGCAGGCCATTCAGGATTCCGGCGTTGATCTGACGCAGGTGAATCTGGACGAGTTCGGGGTGATCATCGGCTCCGGCATCGGCGGTCTCCAGACCACCACCGAGCAGCACAAGATCCTTCTAGAGCGTGGCCCGGGTCGCCTCTCGCCCTTCATGATCCCGATGCTGATCTCGAACATGGCCTCCGGCATCGTCTCGATGTATCACAACCTGCGTGGACCGAATTTTGCCACCTGCTCCGCCTGCGCAACCTCCAGCCACGCCCTTGGCGAGGCCTGGCGCACCATCAAGATGGGTGATGCCAACCTCATGCTCGCTGGTGGTGCCGAGGCTACCATCGTCCCCATCGGGATCGGCGGCTTTTGCGCCATGCGCGCCATGAGCACGCGCAACGACAGCCCCAAAACCTCCTCACGCCCCTTCGACAAGGATCGCGATGGGTTCGTCATGGGCGAGGGCTCCGGCGTTCTCCTTCTGGAGGAACTCCAGCATGCCCTCAAGCGTGGTGCGCGCATCTATGCCGAACTGGCCGGCTACGGCAACACCGCCGATGCCTACCACCTCACCTCCCCTTCCGAAGGTGGCGAGGGTGCGGCCCGTTGCATGCGCATGGCCCTCCGCAGCGCCGGCATGAACCCGGAAAGCATTTCCTACATCAACGCACACGGAACATCCACCCCGCAGGGTGACATCGCCGAGACAATGGCTGTCAAGACCGTGTTCGGGCCGCACGCCCGCAATCTGGTCGTCAGTTCCACAAAGGGAGCCACCGGCCACATGCTCGGTGCCGCAGGCGCCGTCGAGATGATCGCCTGCACCAAGGCACTCCAGACCGACATCGTGCCCCCCACCATCAACTACACGACGCCGGACCCGCTCTGCGACCTCGATTACGTCCCCAACACCGCCCGCGAGTGGAAGGTCAACGCCATCATCAACAACTCCTTCGGATTTGGTGGCCATAACGCGAGCGTCATCGGCCGGAAGTTCGTGGGCTGATCCGCCCCTGTTCCCCCCAGGGGAATCGGGGCTCGCGGGATCAGAGCCTCCGGCCCATTCTGAACGGACAACCAATGATCCGGCACCAGACAGGCCAGCCATCCAGCCCCGGGCGGCATGGAGTTCATCCCCACTTTTTGTGTCATTCACAAAAGGTGACCGGACCGCATCCCGAGCCTCTGTTCAGGATCCCCGCAGAAACGGAACCCGGGCATCCTCCTGTCATTGGCCCCTTCCCCCGATCCCCAAAAGCTTATGCAACACCACTCACTGGCTGCCTGCAGAATCTCCTTCCGTAAACCGGGGATTCTGAATCTGGTTCTGGCAACCCTCTGCCTGCTGGCCGCCCTGCCTGCCTTTGCGGCCGGCATCCAACCCGTCAACCTGACCTGCGAATTCGGGCGGGATCCCCTGGGCATTGATGTTCCCGATCCCCGCCTCTCATGGACTCTCGAAGCATCCCCATCCACCGCAAGGGGGTTGGCCCAGTCCGCCTACCAGATCCTCGTGGCAAGCACGCCTGAAAAGCTCGCCCATGGCGAGGGGGATCTCTGGGACAGCGGGAGAACCACCTCCGACCGGCAGATTCAGATTCCATACGCTGGCAGGCCGCTCAAATCCCGCGACCGCTGCCACTGGAAAATTCGCGTCTGGGACCAGGAGGGCAGGCCCTCCGGCTGGAGCGCCCCGGCAATGTGGTCGATGGGCTTGATGATCCCATCCGACTGGCAGGGCAGATGGATTGCCGCCACCGGGGAACTCACCGCGCCCGCAGGGCCTGCAGTCGCCGGATACCATGCACTGGAAGCGGAAAAGCAGGATGAACTCAAGTGGGTTCAGGTTGATCTTGGCAACGAGCGCACACTGGATGAGGTGAGACTCCATCCCCCATCCCCCGCCGGTTTTGAGCAGGTGCAGGGCTTCGGATTCCCTGTGCGCTTCAAAATCGAGGCCTCCAACGATCCCGAATTTCGGCAGCCCATCCCCGTGGCCGATCTCACCGGGGCCGATTACCCGAGCCCGGGCAATGAATCCCGCACGTTCGCAGCCAGCGGCATCCTCGCCCGTTACGTGCGGATCACCGCCACAAAACTCTGGAACCGGAAGAGCGGGTTGAAACCGTTCTGCTTCGCCCTGGCAGAATTGGAAGTGATCTCCGCAGGAACGAACATCGCCCTAAAAGCCCCCGTTCGGGCGATGGACAGTGTCGAGGGTGCCGGATGGAGTCTCCCGCTCCTGACCGATGGAAAGCGGCTCACCACCCCGGGAAGCAGGGCCCCGGCAAGGCCCGGCAACGCCGCCGTGCTCCTGCGGAAGGATCTGGAGATCGAAAAGAAGGTTTCCCGCGCCACCCTTTACCTCTGCGGTCTGGGCTGCTCCGAGCTTGAAATCAACGGCCGCAAGATCGGGGTGGACGTCATCGACCCGGGCTTCACCGATTACAGCAAACGCGTGCTCTACCGCACCTGGGATGTAACAGCGAACCTGCGGCGCGGACACAATGCCCTGGGAGTCCTGCTGGGCGGCGGCTGGTTCAACCTGGCCACGGGCGACCTCTTCGGCTTCGAGAAGGCCCCCTGGTCCGCCTCCCCGAGAATGCTCTGCCAGTTGCACGTCGAATTCGCCGATGGTTCCTCCCGGGTGATCGTCTCCGACCCCTCGTGGAAATGGTCCACCGGCCCGATCACCTTCAACTGCATCCGGGGCGGCGAGACCATTGATGCCCGCGAGGACAAGCCGGGATGGAGCCTCCCGGATTACGATGCCTCCCGATGGCCCAATGCCATCATCGTGCCTCCCCCCGCAGGCAGGCTCGTCTCCCAGCAGCATCCCCCCATCCGCGCCACCGCATCCATCCGCCCGGTCAAACTCACGGAACCGAAGCCCGGCACCTTCGTCTTCGACCTCGGCGTCAACATTTCCGGCTGGGCCAGGCTCTCCGCCCGGGGACCTCGTGGCACGAAAATCACGCTGCAGTCCAATGAACTCCTGAACGAGGATGGCACCGTCAACATGGGCCACCTCACCAGCCACACCCACGGGCGGTTCCAGACCGAGGAATATATTCTGGATGGAAACGGTCTGAAAACCTTCGAACCCCGGTTCACCTACCACGGGTTCCGCTATGTGCAGGTGACCGGCCTCGCCGAAAAGCCGACACTCGACAGCCTGACCGGCCGCTGGGTCACCACCGCCCCGGACCCGGCCGGACAGTTCAGTTGCTCCAATGAACGGATCAACGAACTCCAGGCGGTGATGCTTCGCACCCTCCTCAACAACATGCACGGAATCCCCACCGACTGCCCGCAGCGGGAAAAAATGGGCTGGATGGACGACGGCTGCGTCTGCATGGAAACTGCGTTTCACAACCTCGACACCCCCCTGTTCTACCGGAAGTGGTTCCATGACATGATGGATGGTCAGGACCCCAACGGCCATGTGCCCGACTTCGTTCCCACCTCCGGCTGGGGACGCACCCGGCAGGATGGATCCCCCGGCGAAATGGCCGATCCCTGGTGGGGCGGCGCCATCGTCATGGCTCCCTGGAAACTCTACCTCCATTATGGCGACACCCGCGTTCTGGAGGAGGGCTACCCCAACATGAAGGCCTACGTGGATTACCTCGGCACCACCGCCAAAGGGGACCTCATTGACTGGGGCCTCGGTGATTGGCTCGCAGGCAGTGCAAAGGCCGGTGCGCCGCCTCTCACCCACATCTCCACCGCTGCCTACGCATACCAGGCCCGCATCGTCAGCCAGGCAGCGGCCCTCCTCGGCCGCACCGAAGAGGCCCGCACCTACGCATCCCTCTCCGATCGCATCCGCGATGCGTTCAACAAGGCCAATCTGGATCCCGCCACCGGTTGGTATGCCTCAAAGACCCAGGCCGGTCAGGCTCTCCCGCTCGCCCTCAATCTCGTCCCGGAAGCACTCCGTCCCAGGGTCATGGAACGTCTGGTGGAAAGCATCACAACCACAGGCAGGGGCCATGTGGGAACCGGCATCGTCGGCCTGCTCTACCTGTTTCAAACCCTCATGGAAAATGGCCGCGATGACCTGGCCTGGCACATGCTGACCCGTGAGGATTTCCCAGGCTGGCTGCACATGCTCAACAACGGCGGCACCAGCATCTGGGAAGCCTGGGATGGGGGCGGATCCCGCAACCACCCCACCCTCGGCTGCATCGGTGTCTGGCTCTACCAGGCCCCGGGCGGCATCCGCCGCGATCCCTCAACCCCGGCGGGCAAGCAGATCATCATCAAGCCCGCCATTCTGGACGGCCTCACCTGGGTGAAATGCTCCAACCCATCCCCCCACGGAAAAATCGAGAGTAACTGGCAGCTTAAAAATGGCAGGCTGCGGTTGGAAATCACCATCCCGGTCAATACCACCGCCACACTCCATCTCCCCACCACGGAACCCGGGGCAGTCACAGAATCAGGCCGCCCTGCGACAAAAGCCAAAGGGGTGACATTCCTCCGCACGGAAAAAGAGGTATCCCTCTACACCGTCACTTCCGGAACATACACTTTCGAAACCCCTTTCAACCCTGCAACTGCCGCACACCGATAAACCACAGGGAAACCCTGCCAACCAGCGCCCCACCGTCACCCGAGGCTCTCGAACGCCTTGGCGAGTTCGCTCAGGTAGCGGTCCAGTGTGTAAAACTTGAGGAATCGTTCACGGAACCCTTCGCCGTCGTGGGTTTCGAGCAGGAGCAGAATGGCGGCGGAGATGGCCGCCGGATTCTGGATGGGAACAAGGCCGGGATAATTCGCCGGGAGCAACTCAGGCAATGAACGCCACCGGGTGGTGAGCACCGGCAGGCCGAAGGCCATCGCCTCGATCAGGTTCACCGGCTGGTTTTCATTTTGATAAAACGTCGGGAAGCAGAAAAGGTCCGAGTCCCTAAGCAGTTTCGCCTTCTTTTCACCGCCCACGAACCCCTGGTATTCCACGCTCGCGGCGCAAGCCAACCTCACCACTTCCGCCTCAAATTCCTGCTGTTCCCGGCTGGATAGAAAGTTGCCCGCAACCACCATGCGCAGGCTGAGCCGCGACTTCCGCTGCGCAAGCGCGGCATTGGCCAGGCAGACCCCGGAAAGTGCATCGAACAAACCCTTCTCCCGGGTGCAATGGGCGAGGTAAAGCACCCGGACCACCCCGGCATCCTCCCCCGCCACGGCCAGTTCCGCCGCCGCAGGGCTTCTGCCAGCCAGCAGCGCGGCATGGACCGCCCGCCGGGCTGAACGCCTCGGCTGCACCTCCCGCTCAAATTCCGGGCATGGGTCCGGTATGCCATTCCCCACCACGGCGATGCGCTTCGCAAACAGCTTCTCCGCATCCCGCCGGTTGTACTCAGAAAGCACAATGCTCAGATCCGCCTCCTTCAAAAAGTGGAATGTGATGAGCCGGGTGCGAATCTGAACAACTGTCTCCAGCCATTTGGCCAGCCCCGCCGCGTGCCAGTGCAGGATGATGTTCTTGAAAAACGGCCTGCAAAGCCCCATCACAACCCAGTCCCGATACAAGGCCGAGCGCTTGCCGGGAGCGGGGATGTAGTAGAAATTCCGGACCCCGTAACGGAACCGGTAGTAAACCGCCTTCACACAAAACCAGAGGAGCAGCAGGAATTTACCCAGACGAAAATCGCCGATGTCGGAAAGTTCCTTGGAGATCCGGGCATCCACATGATAACACTCGATCACCGGCCGATCGGCCCCGCCCCCGCCCTGGCGGAGCCCATCCAGCATGAGTTGCACCATGTAACTCTGCCCGTGGTGCGGCGGTGGGACATGCGCAAACACCAGCACCTTCACCGGCTTGCCTGCCGGCGTGCTGGCATCTCTGGAATGTGTCCCATTTGTCATTACGCATTTGCGTCAAACACCTTCAAACGACCGCCGCCGGGATCTTTTCCGCCCTGCGGTCACGAATCCGGCGGGCTATGAACCAGCCTTCACACCCTCCGGTTCCGCGTAGAGCCCCAGTTCAGCCAGCGCCGGTGCCACCGGCGCACCCACGATCCTCAGGCGGAGCTTTTCGGTCGTGATAAAGCCGGACCGGATCAGCCGCCGGTTGCCGATGCTCGTGCCCCGGGCAAACTCCGCCCACTGTCCATCCTTCCACTGGTCCAGGGCAAATGCCTCGATCCGCTGGCCCAGGGGCAGGTATTCCCGCAGGTCCACGACGTTGAACCGCACAGGCTGCTTGAAGGAGAGCACCACCTCGGGAGTGGTGATGGAATCCTCCGTTGACCAGTAGGTTCCTTTTTTCCCATCCAGCAGGTTTTTCGCCGCAAAGCTACTGCCACCGTTCCGCTCGTTCGAAGCCGTCACTCTGGCACCACGCACCAGATTTTTTGCAAAAGTGGCATCCAGAATCCGCCGGAACTCCCGCAGGCTGGCAATGTCGTTGTCATGGATCCGCCCCCGGCGATCCGGCGGCAGGTTCAGGTTCAGGCACGCCCCCCGACCCACCGACTTGTAATAGAGATCGACCAACTCCGCCGGGGTCTTAACCTTTGAATCCTCCTGGGAGTGATAAAACCAGCCCGGACGGATCGACACATCGCACTCGGCGGGAATCCAATGCGTGCCCGGGCGCTCCCCCGAATTAAGCCCGTCGCTGGTCCCGCCGGGGCGGCGTCCTTCATTGTTCAAGGTCGCCCAGCAGGGATCCCCCGCCACGCCACGCTCGTTGCCCACCCATCGGAAGTCTGGCCCGGCATCGCTGAACATCGAGGCTCCGGGCATCAGGTCCCGCACCAGTTGCTGGGTCACCGGCCAGTCGTAATAGGTGCGGTTGTCGATCTTCCGTGTCTCCCGTGCCCCCCCGTAAAACCCATCCCCCCCATTCGCACCATCAAACCAGACGGTGAACACATCCCCATAACTGGTCAGCAACTCCCGCAGCTGGTTCCGGTAGTAGGTGATGTAGGCGGCGCTGGCGTAATCCTTGTTATTCCGGTCCCACGGTGAGAGATAGATCCCAAACCGCATCTTCTGCCGCCTGCAGGCCTCGGAGATCTCCTTCACCACATCCCCCTTGCCACCCTTCCACTTGCTGCCAGCCACCGAATGCTCCGTGAACTTGCTGGGCCACAGGCAGAACCCGTCATGGTGCTTGGCCGTCAGGATCAGCCCCTTCATCCCGGCCATCCGGGCTGCCGTCACAATCTGATCGGCGTCAAAATCGGTCGGGTTGAACACCTCAGGATTTTCATCCCCATAACCCCACTCCTTGTCGGTGAAGGTGTTCACCGTGAAATGCAGAAAGCCATAAAACTCCATCTCGTGCCAGGCCAACTGCCGTTGCGTGGGAATCGGCCCATAAGGGACCGGTGGGGCTGAGGATGCGGACACAGCGGAGTTTAGGGCCAACCCGAACGTGCACAGTAGAAAAAGCCGCAAGATCATATCCCCAAAGAATGCCAAGCATCCACCCCCGCCGCAAGGCTCAGAAGTTCCCACACCACGCAGAAAATTTCACCCCGAACCACCTCAACCATCTCAAAAGAGTGACTTGTGCCAAACCGGTTCCAGCCTACATTCCTGCGCATGACACAGATAATGGCGTTGCGAATTTCGGCAGTTCTCGGCTTTCTCGCCGTGGCCCTCGGCGCATTTGGCGCCCATGCCATGAAGGACACCCTGGTGGCAAATGGCACCACGGCGATCTGGGAAAAGGCGGTTTTTTACCACTTCATTCACACCATTGTCCTCTATGTGCTGGCGGGACGCCTCACCTCGGGGTTTGGCCCCTGGTGGTGTTTCCTTGCCGGCATCTTCATCTTTTCGGGTTCACTTTACCTCCTCGCCGCACTAAACATCCGGTGGCTGGGTGCCATAACCCCCATCGGCGGTGTCAGTCTCCTGGCCGGATGGCTCTGGCTGGCCATCAAGCCGCTTGTGGCTCACAACCCCGCCACCCTGCCATGACGCAGCACCATCCGGCCGAACCCATGGGGTGTGCACAGCAAAACACAGCCAGCCATCTGTCTGCAAAAGGCCCTGACAATATTGGGTTTGCAATTTCACCCCGCTCCCCCCCGTTTTTTTTCGTTTACTTGAACCATCCCGCAGCTTAGATTAACTTCATTCACTGGCGCTCAACAGAACACTGGAACAACGATCAACTTTGTAGCAACAATATGTTTGGAAAACCCAAATCTTCATCAAGCTCTTCAGGCCGGACCCAATCCGGGTTCACCCTGATTGAACTCCTTGTCGTAATTGCCATCATCGCAATCCTCGCGGCCATGATCCTTCCCGCCTTGGGCAAGGCGAAGGAAAAGGCCCAGAACATCTATTGCATGAACAACGGCAAGCAGATGATCCTGTCCATGACCCTCTATTCCGGCGAGAATAGGGAGTTTTTCCCCCCAAACCCCGACGATGGCAACACTGTTCCCGGCCACAACTGGTGCCCCGGTCAGGCCGGCAAGGGAGGGGCTGCCGAGTTCAATCCTGAGATCCTCATGGATTCCAAAATCTCACTCTTCGCACCTTACATCGGCAAGAACCCATCCATCTTCAAGTGCACTGCTGACAAGCGGGTGGGTCTCTATCAGGGAACGGTTCCAGCTCTCGTGGGCAAGATCGTCGGCGCAGCACGCACCGTTGCCATGAATCAGGCCGTCGGAACCATCTGCGGTGCCTTTGATACCGGCGGTGGCCACAGCGGCGCCCCGAACAAGCCGGTCAACGGCCCCTGGCTGGATAACAGCCACGGCCACCGCCGCGGCGCCCCCTATAACACCTTCGGCAAAGCCACAAGCCTCGGTGCGCCTGGCCCCTCCAAGGTGTGGGTGTTCCTGGATGAAGACGCAAGCAGCCTGAACGACGGTGGTTTCGCCGTCGGCTTGAACAGTGCCGAGTGGATTGACTGGCCCGGCACCTACCACAACAACGGTTGCTTCTTCGCCTTCCTCGACGGCCACGCGGAAATCCACCGTTGGCGGGATGGGACCACCAAGGTCGTCAACGGAAATGTCTCCCGCCGCCCGATCACCGGCTCCAAAGTGGACTGGAGCTGGATCGCCGAACGCACCTCCGGAAAGGGGAATTAATACAGGCACCAAGCTTCGCCCGGCCCCATCGGCTTGTCCGATCCGGCCGGGCCTTTTTTTACCCGTATCCCGAACAAAAAACCCGCTTCACAGACGCCATGATCCCTCCAGACTACCACATGCACACCCCGCTGTGCCGCCATGCGAGTGGCGAGCCGATTGAATACGCAGCGCATGCCGTCAAAGTGGGTCTGCGGGAAATCGGCTTCTCCGATCACAGCCCCATGTTCAGGAATGACTTCGATGACTGGCGTATGGATCAGGCGGATCTCGACCTCTATGTGTCCAAGGTTCAGGAGGCCCGCCGGGCATTCCCGCAACTGACCATCCGCCTCGCTCTGGAGGTCGATTACCTGCCCGGCCATGAGGAGTGGATCAAGGAGTTGGCCAACCGCCATCCCTGGGATTATTTCATCGGCTCCGTCCATTACATCTCCGATTCTTTCGCCATCGACAACCCCTACCAGATCTCCCTCTGGCGGCAGGGGAGTCCCAAGGAAATCTGGGCCACCTACTTCGACAGGCTCACCATGGCGGCGGAATCGGGCCTGTTCGAAATCATCGGCCATGCCGATCTCTGCAAAAAGTTCTCCATCCGGCCGGAGGGGGATTGCACCCCCCTTTACCGCCGGTTTCTCGAAGCCGCGAAGCGTAACGATGTGGCCATCGAACTCAACACCGCCGGTCTCCGCAAGGAATGCAGGGAAATCTATCCTTCAAGGGAGTTCCTTCAGCTGGCGGCCGAAATAGGTGTCCCCATCACGTTCGGATCAGACGCCCACGCCGCCTCTGAGCCGGGCATGGACTTCGAAGCTGCCACAGCTCTGGCAAAGAGCTGCGGCTATCGTGAAAGCCGCACCTTCTGCGGGCGGAAATACTCATCCATCCCCTTCTGACGGGCGCCCCGCCAGTCGCACCAATGAAAAAGGCGGCGCAAAGCGCCGCCTTCTCAAATCGAACCTGTCCAACCCGCTGACCTCAGGACTTCTTGGCCGGAGGGGTCGGGGGAGTCGGGGTGGCGGTCTTCTTGGCCTGAGCTGGATCCTGCTGGGGTTGAGCCAGAGGGGTATCCCGGAGACCACGATCAGCCTCCTTGCGGAACCAGTCGTTGAACGCCTCGTTCTGGCGGGTCTGGCGCACATAGGAGAGGAATGCCGGAAAATCGGTCTTCATCTTCTCGTCATTGATCGGAAGCTTGGCCTTCACGAACACGATCAGCCCTCCGTCAGCCGTCATCTGGAAGGCACTGGCCTTGCCCGGTTCCGTGCTAAAGGCCAGCTGTTTGACCTGATTCAAATTCAACTTCTCCTCAACCTCCCCCAATGCTCTGCTGCTGAGGCTGAAGGGAGGCAATTCGATGGGCTTGACCTGGCCATCCTTGCAGAGGGCCTCAAAGCTCTTCGACTGGGCCAGACCGTTCGTGAGCTGTGGATGAAACACCTGCCCGGCCATCCGCGCCAAGGACGCGGCCTGCGCATGACGGTAGTCAGCGGTCACCTTGTCCTTGACCGTTTCAAACGACGGAATCTCGCTGGGAATCCTCTTGGTCACAGCAAATACATAAACACCGTCCATTCCCACGACAGGGGTGGAAAACGGCTCATCATCGGTTCGGGAAAAGGCCACCTTCGCGAAATCCGGCCCCACTTCCAAATCCGTCGGGCCCTCTTCGCGGTCAAACGGCTTGCTGCTTGCCACAGTAAGGCCCTTTTCCTTGGCCAGTTTCTCCAGATTGTCCAAACGCACCGGCTGGAGGTCAAACAGCGGACTCGCGAACTCTGCACCCTGCTTGCGGGCCATCATCAACGCACGGCTGCGAATGATCTCCTCACGGATCTTTGCTTTGCTCTCCTCAGGGCTCTTCGCATCCCCGTAGTAGTTGGTTCCCAGCCTGCGGGAATTGGCTTCCACCATCTCGGTCAGGTTCGTCTTCGACAACTCTGCCTCAGCGGCGGAGGTGTAGTTGGTCACGTTGAACTTCACATAGTTGACCTGCACGCGGTCCGGCACGCGGTAGTTGGAAAGCCGGTTCGAATAGAACTGGATTAGCGAGTCAGGCGTGACTGTCACCTTGGAAAGATAGTTGGAGAGGGAAAAAACCACTGCGGAGGCCGAAATCTCCTGGCGCTCCCGGATATACAACCCCTTGGCCTCATCCGGCGTCACGAGCTTGCCGCTCATGCCAACTGATGAAATCAACTCCTGAATCCCGAGGTAGTGGCGAACGAACCGCTCAAAATCATCCACCTTGAAGCCCCTCGGCTGAAGCACCTGCTTGAAGAAAATATCGGGAGAGGTCACCCCCATGCGCTCCAGAGGGCGCAGCATCTCAAGGGCGAAACGCGCAGCCACATCCGGTCCCACGCTCACACCATACTGCTCCTGCTTGTTCACCAGCAGCAGCCATTGATAGGTCTCGCGCAACGGGTCAAACCCGGACTTCCGCGCCTCGTCATCCGGCCACTTGCCGGAACTGAAGAAATAGCGCAGGTAAACCTCGCGTTGGGCATTCCCATACCCCTCCTCAGTAACCCGGTGCCCGTCCACGACCCCGTAACGGCCGGACCTGGAGTCGTTGTCGACACGACTATAGGGGCTGAAGAACACGACAAAACTAATCACGGTCAGGGTGATGATAACCACCCACAACCACGTCTGATGCTTTCTAATGGTCCCAAACATAGGCTAAATTGTAATCAGGAGCGGGAAACCTACCCTGCTTTATAGCGGGTGGTCAAACGCAAAAGTCCATATTGCCTCAACAAAAGCCGCTTTACAAGAAGAATGGGCTTTGCCACGCTCTAAACCATGCTGAAGAAACTGGTATCGTTGATTGCCCTGCCCCTCCTCCTGTCGGGTTGTGCCACCACGCTGACCAACCTCACCCCGCAGCGCCAGGAGCGCAACCCCAACAATTTGTATCCGGTCGAGGTCGCCATCTCCACACGCCAGCAGACGATGCGCTGGGAATCCATCCATCCCCAAATCGTCGTCGGCACCGATTTCTACCCCATGCGTCCCACCCAGCTCATGACCAACCGCTGGGAAGGATTCGTCCCCGTCCCTGCGGGAACATCCCTCATCCGCTACCGCTACAAGTTCAATTTCGACTACAACGCCTTCGGCAAGCCCAAGCAGGACAGCCTCCTCTCGCCTGAATACACCATCCGCATCCTCCAGAAATAGGGGGGATTCGGTCGGTTTGTAGTTCGGTTAAACCCGTTCGGCAGTCCAGGCAGCATCGAGTGGGAACGGACTCCTCGCAGGAGGACAGTCAACCCCTGCACACACACTTCCCCCTCAGGGCGAGATGGCACCTTGTGTCCGAAGTTCGCCACAGACCCAACGGTGATCAGGACCCTGCTGAACGCAGAAGGTCCTTGAGATTCTCGCACTGCTGTTCCCAGTTTGAATTGTTCATCGAGAGAAGCCCCTCCAGCACATCGGAGAGCAGGCCGGGCAGGTCGGTCCTCTCCGCACGGTCATGGAGGATCTCCTCATTCAGCGGCACCTTCGCGCGGCCTGTTGTCTTCTTGCGCCAGCGCACAAGTTCCAGCATCGCCACGTAGGCCGGCCCCCGGTCCCTCCAGGTTGCCATGGCGGATCGAAGCGTCGCATCCTTCATCCCCAGCGCCCGGCTTGCCTTGGCCACATCCCCCTCTGCCAGGATCGCCGCGAGCTGCTTGAACGATTCCATGTCCACACGCCTCGCAAAGTCCAGCAAACCCGCCCCCTGCATCTGCTGCAGATGATCCCGGGCCGATTTGAGCGCCACAAAATCGGCACGGACACCCGCAATTTCCCGGTGTATGCCATTCAGGATTTGAGCAACCCCACCCCCGCCCGAAACCTGCTCCCGCCACCTGTCAAGAACCGGCCCCGGCGGTTCCAGCAGGCTGAACACACCGGGAACAGATGCACCCAGATACACCTCCAGCTCCAGCAGCAACCCCGCCCCCGGCGGCGCACCAAAACCGGGCACCACCCCGGTCGCAAGCAGCACAAAGGGCCTCCCTCCCGCGGCATGCACACACCCGTTCCAGACCGCATGGGTTGCACAGGATGCAAAATAGACCGGGGCCGCCAGAGGCATCCATGTGCCAATCTGCCAGAAGGCCGCCACGCCTCCAGAACCGCATGGCCGGACTCCCCTGTGGGCACGGAAGGGCAGCAAGGCGCAGATCGCTTCCCCCAGCACCGCCACATCCACCCTGTAAATCTGCAGGTCCCCCCGCTCCAGGCGCACCGGATCGCATTCCCCGCAACGGCACACCGCCACCCTCTCATCCCCCCACCCCACCACCTCATGGCGGCAGTGGCAGGGAGGATCCGCCGGGCAGGGATACCCGGCCGATTCCCCCGCCCCGACCCTCAGAAAGGGGCGCAACAGGGGCAAATGCCCCGCCGCCGCACGCCGCCAATCCGCCATCACTCCCCCGCCAAACGGCAGCCGGGCCACGGCGGACCAGAACGATCCCCCACCCCCCGCTGCCCCGGGGCGGCATGGCTCAGGAACGGCCTGCATGGAAGCGGGCCCCCGCACGGCCACTCTCCATCACCACCTCAGTGTCGGCCTGGAAACAGTTCCCCATCCGCTCCTCATCCGAGGCAAACCCGCCACCCACCTTTTCGTATCGACGACCCCGAAATTCGAACCGCCCACCAATCGGGATCTCGAGGAACCGCACGGTGGCCAGGGAGCCTGCGGACCGGTTGCCGCCTTGAACAATCGTTTTCATTCTATGTGTTACTGATTGGTTGTTTGAAAAATCTCGTCTCACGATTCCGTCCTGTGGACGAAACCGTGCTGCTCGAGCCACGGCTCCACCCAGTCGCTGTCCGCCTCCCGGCTGTAGAGCAGTTTGTTGCTGGGAATCACGCTGAACGTCCTCGCCCGGATCTCCCCGGCAAAATTAACGGTGAAGGTGGCCCGGGTGAGGTCCCCCCCATGCCGGGGCGGCTCAACGCGACCGCTGCACAGAAACCGGAAGACATCCTCCGCATCAATTGTGATGCGCCCTGAAGGCGAGCCGGGCGAATGGATCTCAAGCCCCGTCAGCTGCACACTCCTCGCCCCGGGAATGCCCGCGCAGGCAAAGGATGTCCTCCCAGGCTCCAGCAGTGGCCCGAGTGTGTAGCGGGAGCTGGGGGGAAACACCGCCGGATCCCCGAAGAAGCAGCTCCCGAACGCCCTCAGGATCACCGTCCGCTCCCGCACCGTGCCGCAGTGGATCCGCAGCAATCCCCGCTCCGGCTCGTAGGCCAGCACATCATACCCCACCGGCCGGAAGCAGACGGTCGAAAGATCACCCCCGGTGAGCGATTCAAACCGCCGCATCGCCAGCCCGTGCCGGATCACAAACCACCATTCCCTCGGCCGCGCACACGCAAACACCCGCGCCCCGCCTCCCCGGCTGCTGGCCCGGTAAAAATCATCCAGCCGCTTCTCGATCGCCCGCAATTTCACCGGCAGCGGCGCCGGAAACACCGGCGGCGGATCCAGCGCCATCGAAAAATGGGTGAACGCCCTCCGCCGCGACACCACATGGCACGCATGCACCCGCTCCATCAAGGCCGGGCAGCTCAGCCACGCCCGCACCGCCACATTCTCAGGTGTCGGCTCCACCCCGCTCTCCAGGTCCAACCCCTCCTCCCGCGCCGCCACCACCAGCAAATCCATTCCCGCCTCCGTCGCCATCCCCTGCACCAGGCACAATGAATCCACCAGCACCCTCGGCATCCCCGCGTCGCTCCCCATCAGGATCTCCGCCAGCCGGTCGCAGTCCGGCCCCGCCCCACTCCCTTCCGGCCACACCAGACCCCGCCCCGCCAGATACCCCCACACCGGCCTCAGCCAGTCCAGCAGCAGTCCCGGATCCAGCCGGTTCAATAGCTTGAACTCATTCATCGCAACCCGCACACTCTGCCACACCGGGTCGGACAAATACTGTCCCACCCAAATCTTTTGAACCGATATTTTTCTGGCACCCGACCCCCATTCAAGATACGGTGAGACATCCGAACGACCCCAGGCTCAGGTGATGAACGATAGCGATTTCCTTGCATGCGGTGCGCAGAATCTGCGGGTGCTCTCAGACCGGGAGCGCTCAAAGGTCCACATTGTCCGCTGCGATGGGAATCTTCAGGTCCTCAAGTTCGAGCGACCCACCTCCGGAACCGTCACCCCTGACCTTCTCAAGCGTCAGGCCCGGCTGCAGGAACTCTCCCGTGGCCCCGGCCTTCTGCCGATCCTCGCCCACGGCGTGACCCCCGGCGGATGGCTGTGGCAGATGCTTCCGCTCGGGAACAACCTGCCCGGCCTGCCGGACCTCCAAACCGAGACAGGTGTTCAACAATACACACCGCTGACCCTCCGGACCCGGACGCAGGAGATGGGCCCGGCCACTGCCATCCAGATCGCTGCGTGGGGCCAGCGCCTCTGTTCAGCCCTCAGTTTGCTGCATCAGTCCGGCCTCGTTCACCGGGATGTGAACCCCTCCAACATCATCTTCCTCGATGGCACTCCCCGGCTCGGTGATTATGGCCTGGTCGGCGAACCCGGCACACAGCCGGACTTTTGCGGCACGGAAGGTTTTCAACCCCTTGAGGGAACCAATGACCCGGGCGCGGATCTCTTTGCCCTCGGCCGCGCATTGTATGAGGCCTGGACGGGCCGGGACCGCCTGGAGTTTCCCTCCCTGCCAAAGGCCCTGCTGCTGGATCCCGACTGGCAGAAACACGGGATGGGGTTGAATGAACTGATTCTAAGATCGGATGGCGGACGACACGGGCACCGGTTTGCCTCTGCGGAGGAGTTCGGAAAAGCCCTTCTGGATGTCGAGATTGGCAGAGTGCCTGTGAACCGGCGCGTATGGTTGAAGGTGACCATCGGCGCGGGTCTCGCTGCCGCCACCGGCCTCACAATCCTCTCCAGGAACCGGCCTGACCATGCCCTGAAGTGGGAGCGGGTCCGAACCAGCGGGTTCCTCGTGGACAATTGGGCTGGCAATGTGTGGACCGTGGATTGGAGCCAGCGCTTCATGCATTCCCTTGGAAACATCAACCACGCCATCGGCCTGAAAGCGATGGGGCAATCGGTGAATCTCGACACTTTTGAGGTCATCCCCACCCGCGTTCAATCGGTCTCGCGGCAGGTCATTGCCGTTGCATGGGATCCCGCCCGCAAGTTCCTCATCTGCAGCAGCAACGGCAAGGGCCCCATGTATTCCTGGAAACCCGGTGAGGGGGAGCTGACCCATCTGGGCGGGGGACAACCCTCCTTGGAGCATTTCGAGGCCATGCCCTACTGGAATCAGTTCACCGCCCGGGCCGGCATCCTCTCCGGTTACGGCAAGTTCCAGGTCCGGAACGACCGTTGGGAATTTGACATCCAGCGAAAAGAATGGATCCAAATGGACCCGCACGACCTGAACAGGCCGTTCTGGCCCCGGGCCGGAATCATTGCCCTGCAGTGCCCCGGAAGACGGGGGGATAACCACCTTTATTTTATCGGCGGCCTCGGAAGCCCCACCGGCAAGCAGGGAAAGGAGGAACCCGACCTCGCCGGTTTCAACGGCCTCTTTCATGTTCTGGACGACCTTTGGAGTGTGAACCTCGAGACCGGCATCTGGCAGCGCCTCATCAAGCCCGGAACCCTCCGCCCCAACCGCCCCGCGCTCATCTTCCGCCACCCCACCCTCCGGGCGCTCGTCATCGTGCTCCGCAGGGAACTCAACGCAAAAAAGCCGGCTGTCGCCCATGCCCTCCTGTTGAAATTGAACCGTCCGGAACATCTCCATGAACTGGAAATGGTGGGCACCCCCTCCACCCTGGGCTCCGTCTCAGGCTACGGCGTCGACCCCCGCGATGGCCGCCTCCTCGTCCTCGCCAACGATGGCATCTTCAAAATCTCGATCTGAGGGGGGGGGCGGGCGACGGGGACCGGGTGAACGCAAAGGCGGGCGAGGGATTGTGGCACCGGTTTGAACGCCCCTTCAGGGCATTTTATATTTTGGGACTATTTCCCGGGGCGTTGCCCCGGGCTGGCATGGTTCGCACCGTTGGTGCGGTCCGTGGGTGGGGGGTCGTTGCAGGACCCTGACCAAATCGCTCATACCCGCAACATCTGCATCTCCTCCCCAATTCTTAATTCATAATTCTTAATTCCTAATTGCCCCTCACCTCCCGCGCGACCCGCTGCTGCTGGATCTCGATGGCACAACCGCCCCCCCGCTGCTGCTGTTGAACGATCCCTTCGACCCGGCAGGCCTCTGGGCCGTGACCGGTGCGGGGCTCGCCGCCCGGATCACCCTCTGGGGAAGGTTGTTCGTGCGCAACTCAACACCGCCCGGCGCGGGCACCGCAACCCGGGCCGGTTCCACCACCACTGCCGCCGGAACATCCACCGGCGCCGGGGCGGCGGGAACCTCCGCCACGGGGGCGCTCACTACCGGCTCCACCTGCGTCACCGGCGGTGGAACCGGACTCAAAACCGGCGACCGGACCTCCCACCGCGCCGAGATGGACCTGGCCCGGATCAGCTCACTGAAATCAGTAAAATGCCTGTCAAAATTGCGCTCGTGCGAGACGCAACCGGCGGCCAGCAGAACCGGCACGATGCAAAGGCGGATGATCTTCTTCATGTTACAGGCCCTTTCCAAAAAACAATTTGTCACACGATTGTAACAAAACCACAACCTGTTTGTAACTTCATTCTGGCATGGTTTGCTCAACAGATGAACAACACCTGTAAAAACCAGATGAAAAATACCTGCAAAACCGTGGTGGCTGCGGCAATCGCCACAGCCGCCTTCGCTGGCAACAGCCAGGCACAATCGTCCGACGCGCTCATCAACAAGTTGGTGGACAAGGGCGTCCTCACCGTCAAGGAGGCAAACGACCTCCGGGAGGAGACCGACAAGGACTTCAACTCCGCCTACTCCGTCAAGAGCGGCATGCCCGACTGGGTCAACTCGCTCAAATTCAACGGCGACCTCCGGGGCCGTTATGAAGCCATCACCGTCGAAGCCCCCAACATTTCGGACCGCAACCGCTTCCGCTACCGGATGCGCTTCGGCACCGTGGCCGTGCTCAAGGATGATTTCGAGGTCGGCTTCCGCCTCACCTCCTCCGATCCCGCCTCGGGCGGCACCGGCGGCGACCCCATCTCCGGCAACTCCACCTTCTCCAGCAATGGATCGAAGAAGTTTGTCTATATCGAGCAGGCCTACGGCAAGTGGTCCCCCCTGCACACCGATGGCTGGCTCGGCAACGTGATCATCGGCAAGATGGAAAATCCGTTCGTCACCTCGGACCTCATGTTCGATAACGATTACACCCCCGAAGGCGCTGCGGCCACCATCAGCTATACCCTCAAGGACATGCACACCTTCAAGGTGATTGCAGGTGCCTTCTCCCTGAACGAGATCAGCGCCGACGCCAACGACCCCTACTACTTCGGCGGCCAGTTCCGGGTTGATTCCAAGTGGTCCCCCAAGTTCCAGACCTCCGCAGGCATCGCCTTCTACTCCATCGAGAGCGCCTACCAGTTGACCACGGCCTCCATTCCGAACCAGAACTCCGGCAATACCCGCCGCGCGGATGGTTCCCTCGTCAACGGTTACCGCCCTGTGGTGGTGGATGCCTCCGCCACCTACTCCCTCGATTCCTTCCCCCTCTACAAGGGCCTGTTCCCCATCCGCGCTTTCGGCGATTACGAAAACAATTCCGATGCCCCCAGCAGGCAGAACACCGGCTATTCCGCCGGAATCGGCTTTGGCAAATCGGGCAAGCGCGGCACCTGGGATTTGACCTACCGCTACAAGCACCTCGAAAGCGACGCATGGTTCGAGGAGTTGGTTGATTCCGACACCGGCGCCTATTACCCGGTCGCCCCCATCGGCGGATCCAGCGGCTATCGCGCCGGAACGAACCTCAAGGGCCACATGGTGCGCGGCACCTATTCCCCGTTCGATTCCTTCACCCTCGGCGTCACCTACTTCATGATGGAGCTGATCGACAAACCGGCATCCACCGTGGACACCCAGGCCGGTCGCCTCCAGGTGGATGCCATGTGGAAATTCTGATCACCCCCATCCTCACAATCCTTAGACAAGACATTATCATGAATCTGAAAAACATCATTCAAACCACCGCTCTCGGCCTCCTGCTCGCGGTCCCGATGCCCTCCGCCCTGGCCGGCAGCATCACCGCCAAGGGCTCCGACACCATGGTCATCCTCGCCCAGAAATGGGCCGAGGTTTACATGGGCAAGACCCCGGGCACGAAAATCCAGGTCACCGGCGGCGGCTCCGGCACCGGCTTTGCCGCGCTGCAGAACCGCACCACCGACCTCGCCAACGCCTCCCGGAAGATCAAATCGGCGGAGATCGCCGAGTGCATCAAATCCTTCGGCAAGCGCCCGACGGAATACAAGGTGGCCCTCGACGGGCTCTCCATCTACGTCAGCGCCGAAAACACAATCCAGGAACTCGATCTGGAACAGCTGGAGAAAATCTTCACCGGCAAGATCAAGAACTGGAAGGCTGTCGGCGGCCCGGATGCCCCCATCACGGTTTACAGCCGCGAGAACAGCTCCGGCACCTACGAGTTCTTCAAGGAGCACGTTCTGAAGGGCGCCGATTTCGCCGCCAGCGCCCAGACCATGCCCGGCACCGCAGCCCTCCTGCAGGCTGTGGCCAAGGACAAGAACGGCATCGGCTATGGCGGCGCCGCCTACGGTGCCGGCGCGAAGCACCTCAAGGTCAAGGCCACCCCTGAATCCCCGGCCATCGAACCCACCGAGGAAACCGTCGTCGGGGCCAAATACCCCATCTGGCGCTACCTCTACATCTATGTGAACCCGGCCATCGACAAGGGCGAGACCGCCGCCTACATCAACTGGCTCCGCAGCGATGAAGGCCAGAAGCTCGTCAAGGAAATCGGCTATTATCCGCTTCCGGAAACGCTCAGAAACAAATAACTTGGCCCCCGTTCCCCACGGTCTCCCGTGCGGAACTCCAGCCGGGTGGGCGGGATCTGAATCTCCCACCCACCCGGTTTTTTACAAAATCACGTGCCACACCAACAACAAACAGGTAAGCGCAGCATCGGCTGGATGGGCCTCAAACGGGGGCACCGCGCCAATCCATTCGAATGGATCGTGGAACGGGCCATTTTCCTGATCGCCACCAGCGCGATCCTGATGGTGTTCCTTATCTTCCTGTTCGTGGCCCGCGAGGCCCTCCCCGTATTTCTCGGTCAGACGAACAGCTCCCTGGTTCAGGAAGTTCTGCCTGTGGCCAAAATGGACACGTTGTCACCGGCCGAATTGCAGAAGTATCTCGGCCTCACCCCGAAGCAGTTTCGGGAGCTGGACCGGGATGCCATCCAGGCCTTGATGGAAGTGAAGCTCGAGGGCGCCTCGGAACTCACCAAGGACAAGGATGCTGCTGTGAACACCACCCAATGGCGTTACATGCTCCTCCCCCATCAATGGAGCGACTACGACCACCCTGTTTTCATCTGGCAGCCCGTCTCCCAAATTCATAAATACAACATCATCCCGCTCGCCATCGGCAGCCTCAAGCTCACTCTGGTCGCCCTGCTCTTCTCCGTCCCGATTGCCCTCGGCGCAGCCATTTACGTCTCCCAACTCGCAGGCAACCGGGCCAGAGAACTCCTCAAGCCAGCCATCGAGTTGCTCGCCGGAATCCCCTCCGTGGTCCTCGGCTTTTTCTCCCTCATCGTTCTCGCCAGCTTTTTCCAGAACCTTCTGGGCTACCAGGTCCGCCTGAACTCCTTCGTAGCCGGGATTGCCCTTGGCCTCGCGGTGATACCCGTCGTCTTTTCCATCGCCGAGGATGCCCTCTCCAGCGTCCCCCGCAGCTACACCCAGGCCGCCCTCGCCCTCGGATCCTCCCGCTGGCAGACCGCCTGGCAGATCGTCCTCCCCGCCGCCCTCCCCGGCGTCTTCGCCGCTGTGGTGCTCGGCTTCGGCCGCGCCATCGGCGAAACCATGGTCGTTCTCATGGCCAGCGGCAATGCCAGCATCGTCTCCTGGAACATCTTCGATTCCACCCGCTCCGTCACCGCCACCATCGCGGCGGAACTCGCTGAAACCGTTTTCGGCGGCCATCACTACCGGATCCTCTTCATGCTTGGCACCCTCCTTTTTGCCGTCACCTTCCTCAGCAACCTCGCCGCCAACCGGATCATTCGGGGCCTCAAATCCAAAATGGAAGGAAAGCGATGAACTCAGCCACCCGCCCCATCGTCAAGTTCCGCTCGCGCGGCTTCGACCTGCCCTCCTTTGTGTTCTCCGGTCTCACAGGCCTGGCCACCTTTCTCATCATCGCCATCCTGCTCATCATCCTCGGCAACGTCATTTATATCGGCGGTTCCTCCCTTTCCTGGCGCTTCGTCACAGGAGGAACACAGAGCGACATGTTCGATGTCAACAAGGCCGGCATCCTCCCGATGATCATCGGCACCACCGCCCGGGTCCTCCTGATGACCCTCTTCGTGATGCCTATCGGGGTGATCACCGCGCTTTACCTCACAGAGTATGCCCCGGCAACCTCCCGCCTCACCCGCATCATCCGCGGCGCCATCAACAACCTGGCCAGCGTCCCCTCCATCGTCTTTGGCCTGTTCGGCCTCGGGTTCTTCATCAACTTCCTTGGCCGCAATGTCGATGGTCTTTTCAATGGAGCCGACACCATCTGGGGCAAGCCCGCCCTGATCTGGGCTTCCCTCACCCTGGCCGTCATGACCCTTCCGGTTGTCGTCGTCGCCACCGAGGAATCCCTCCGCGCCATCCCCCAGGGCCTGCGCGAAGCCAGCCTCGCCCTCGGCGCCACCAAGCTCCAGACGATCCTCCAGATCGTCCTGCCCCAGGCTCTCCCGGGCATCCTCACCGGTGCCATCCTCGCCATCAGCCGGGCGGCAGGCGAGGTCGCCCCCATCCTCTTCACCGGTGCCGCCTATTACATGGCCGAGCTCCCCCACAGCCTCTCCGACCAGTTCATGGATCTCGGCTATCACGTCTTCATCCTCTCCACCCAGTCCCCGGATATCGAAAAGACCCGGCCCATCCTTTACGCCACCGTGCTGGTCCTCCTCCTCCTCACGATCGCCCTGAACATCGTCGCCATCCTCGTCCGCGCCCGCATGCGTAAAACCCTCCGGATGCTCCAATAATTTGAATGCCATGACCGAAACCATCCAATCCCGACACATTCCCGCCAGTCCGGAACCTGATGAGGCTTTCCCCGTCATCATCCGCGCCCGCGACCTCTGCCTGCACTACGGCCAATCCCAGGCGCTAAAATCCATTGGCATCGACATCCGCAAGAACGTCGTCACCGCCTTCATCGGCCCTTCCGGCTGCGGCAAATCGACCCTCCTCCGCTGCCTCAACCGGATGAATGATCTCATCGACAGTGTCCGCATCACCGGCCTGGTCGAAATCAACGGCGAGGATATCTATTCCCCGGAGGTTGATCTCATCGAACTGCGCCGTCAGGTCGGCATGGTCTTTCAGCGCTCGAACCCCTTTCCCAAAAGCATCTACGAGAACATCGCCTACGCCCTCAGGCTCCATGGCACCAGGGCAAAGACGGAACTGGACGAGGTGATCGAGCGCAGCCTCCGCCAGGCCGCCCTCTGGGACGAGGTCAAGGACCGCCTCCACACCAGTGCCCTCGGCCTCTCCGGCGGCCAGCAGCAGCGCCTCTGCATCGCCCGCGCTATCGCCATCCGCCCCGAAATCATCCTCATGGATGAGCCGGCCTCCGCCCTCGACCCCCTCGCAACCGCCCGCATCGAGGAGTTGATTTTGGAGTTGAAACAGCAGTTCACAATCGTCATCGTCACCCATAACATGCAGCAGGCCACACGCATCTCGGATGAAACCGCCTTCTTCTATTTGGGCAACCTCGTCGAGTTCGATAAGACCTCAAAAATATTCACCAATCCCACCAACAAACAGACTGAGGATTACGTCACCGGCCGGTTCGGTTGACCCCCGCTTTTCCACATTACATGCAAACCCATTTCGAAAGAGAAATCTCCGGCCTCAAGCAGATGCTGCTCACCATGGCCAGCCATGCCGAGTTGTCCGTCAAGAATGCCGTCGATGCCATCATCAACCGCAACGATGCCCTCGCTGAGAAAGTGAAGCAGGATGATGAAATCATCGACCGCTTCGAGGTCGATGTCGATGATGCCGCCATCACCCTCCTTGCCAAGGCACCCCTCGCCTCGCAACTGCGCCTCATCACCGTGGCCATGCGCCTCTCCCAAAACGTCGAGCGGGTGGGCGATGAGGCCACCAAAATCGCCAAGCGCGCCCTCGATCTCTCCCAGGAGCCACCCCTCAAGACCGATATCGACCTGCGCCGCATGGCCGACCTGTCCCTAAACCTCCTCAATGCCTCCCTCGACGCCTTCGTCCGGTCCGACGCCGCCACCGCCCGCACCATCATCCCCCTCGACAAGGAGATCGACGAACTGAACCGCCGAATCTACCGATCCCTCCTCGCCCTCATGATGGAAAGCCCCGGCAATATCCAACGCGCCCAGCATCTGATCACCGTCGCCAAAAGCCTCGAGCGCATCGCCGACCACGCAAAGAACATCGCCGAAGAAGTCGTTTACCTCTGCGAAGCCGAAGACATCCGCCACACCCAGTCCCGGCAAAACCTTTCCGCCACCGGCAAATAGGGCAGACATTCCTCCCCACTGCGACCCCCCTGTAATTCCAGAAGGGGGGAACACATGCCCTGGTCTTGCAGCCCTCCCGGAATCCAATCGGGATTGCAACTGCGCGGATGGACGTGGACCAATTCCCCCCTCCGGAAACGCCGAAGGTCACACCTTACCCCATCCCCCCTCCGGAAACGCCGAAGGCCACACCTTACCCCATCGCCCTCCCGGAATCCCAACGGGATTCTGCCATATTGCCCGGGGTTGCGCCGCCGAGGCGATACCCCGGGTAAATGCACAACATATCAACAACCCCATCGGGGTTG
>CAIWMU010000077.1 GCA_903913865.1 uncultured Verrucomicrobia subdivision 3 bacterium | reverse complement strand
GCAAGAATCGAACACCGGGCGAGCGAAGTGGAGCGGGAGCGAGAGCCGGGGCGAAGCCGTTCGCCCAACGTCCAACCCATCAGCCACGCTTTGCAACGTCATCATTCCCCGGCCCCCATTCCTTAAAGGCTCTTCTCCATTCTTCACACATCAACCACACCAGCCAATTGAAAATCACCAGAAGATTCCGGAAGAACCCTTTCCGCATCCCGGACACCACAAACGGCAGTTTAGTTATTCTTTTTCGAGGAAGGTGCAGGTCCAAAAGTTCTTTTCGATCCAGACCCGCCAGAAAAGCCTTGCTGAATGGCTGAAGTTGCAGATAGTGGGCTCTCAACGAAAGGTGATGCAAACGTCATGTTCACTTCACAGCCCTGTGCAACAGACGAATGGTCACGTTCGATCGACAAACAAAAATACTCCCCAAATGCAAAGAACTCGAATGAATCCCCGGGTCGGCACATCCGACAATCCCATCCCAAAACCACTCTACCCAGGTCTCCTTGGCCGGTTGCTATGCACCCTCGCCGGATGTCTGGCCCTGATTGTGTCGGCGCTCCCGGCAAAGGCCGCTACTCTGACCTACAACTTCAACAATGGCACCCTCCAAGGCTGGCACAACCGTGTCTGGGACCTCAGTGCCAATAATGGCAGCGGAGGCTGGGTTGAACTGGAACCTAATGCAACAGCCGTTCCCTTCACCATCAATGATGGCGCGCTCCAACCCCCGTCGGGCGACAACGGGCTCTTCGGAAACAACGGTTCACAAGTCGATCCCGTTGGTGGCCATAATGATAACCACATGAACACGATCTGGCTGCGCTCGCCCCAGTTCGCCCTGGATGGTTCCGGCGACCTGACGGTGCAGATGGCCAGAGGCAGGGCACACGGTGCCGTTCCCGCGAATGAATCAGGTGTGGCGTTCACCGCCGATGGTTCGACAGGCTGGAAGGGAGTCATCCTGCACAACGTAGCCACGGGTGCCTTCGTGCTCGCCAAACCCCGCACCTCCGAAGGGGACGCCATGGTCACGGTCACGTTCACAGCCGCTGAACTGGCTCCGTTCGTCGGAGTCGCCTGCACCCTCGACCTCATCAACGCCGAGCGTGGTGGTTGGGGGTGGTTGAGCATGGATAACGCATCCATTCCGGGTGTGCTGAGACAGTCCCAACTGTCGGTTACTGCACCCTCCGTAGCCACCGGTGGATCCACCGTGGCCGTGGTGACCATTCCGGCAGACTTTAACGCCTCTTCATCCGTCACCGCCTACCTCACCAACGGTAGTCCGGGCCGTGTCACCCTGAATGGGAATGCCGGGGTGGTTGTCCCGGTGACCTTTGCAGCAGGTGGACCTTCGAGCCAGAATGTGACCGTGACCGGCGTCAGCATCGGTTACGTCCCGCTGACCCTGGGTTGCGTGGGACTGGAAGCCTCCCGCTCCGGAGTCACCGTGTTAACCTCCTCTGGCCTGATTGGCCGCTGGTTCACCGGTTCAGAGGATCTGCTCGATAAATCGGGCTTTTCTCCTGCCGGGACACATGACGGCATTTTGAGCGGTGATCTCGTTCCCGCCTTTTCCACTGATGTGCCCCCCGGTGCAACCGGATCGTCCCTGGACCTGCAAACCTCGGGCGGCGCAGTGCTGATCACCAACACAATGATCAAGGATCCCGGCTATCGAACAACGTTCGATGAGATGACCGTCAGCCAGTTTAGCGTGGCCTTCTGGGCCAAGGGTGTTCCGGCTGGATGGAGCCCCTATGCCTCCAAATGGGGTGAAGGTTCAACCGGTTGGCAGGTGCGCCGGCGCAGCTCGGCCCCTGTGGCAACGTTCACGCTCTGCGGAACACCGGGTGAGGATGATCCCTACAACGGCTCGACCCTCATCGACGATGGTGCCTGGCACCACTTTGCAGCGACCTGGGACGGTGTTTCCGGCCTCCGCAAACTTTATGTCGATGGGCGGCTGGATGGTGTGGTCCCCCATGATGGAGGCCCGATGGGTCTCGCCAAGGGCAACTACCTGACTCTGGGAGGCCGCACCGGTGCCGGTTCGGCCATTCCCGGAAACACCCTGTCCGGCCAGTTGTTTGATGTGCGCATTTACGGTCTGGCCCTTACCGGCAGCGAGGTGCAAAGCATCTACACCGCGAACACCAGTGCCGTGGTCATCCACTCCGACACCACCAGCATTGATCTCGGCAAGACGGGCATCGTCACGGTTTCGATTCCCGCCACGGCGAACGCCTCAGCCTCGGTCACCGTGCTTGTGACCAGCAGCACCCCCGCCATTGGAAGCATTTCAGGGGCTGTCGCCAATGTGGCCACGCTGACATTCCCGGCCGGTGGTCCGGTCAGCCAGACTCTGACGCTCACGGGCCTCGCTGAAGGCTCCGCCAGGCTTGATTGTTCCTCAACAGGCCTGACCGGTGCATCCCTCACGGTCAGAGTTTGCGGGCAGCATCTGATCGGACGCTGGTTCTCCGGTGCGGAGAGCTACGTGGACACCTCCGGCTTTGCTCCCGCCGGAACGCATGATGGTGGCGAGGTCGGAAACCTCGGCGGACTCAGCTTCAGCATCGACACGCCCCCTTCCAAATCCGGAAAAGCGGCCAAATTCGACGGCAACGTCGGTCTCGTAATCGCGAACAGCTGCATGCTGGACGCAGGCTACCTCCCGACCTTCGATGATCTGATCGCCCGCCAGTTCAGCGTGGCCTTCTGGGCCAAGGGTATCCCCGGAACCTGGAACGCATTCGTATCCAAGCGGGGTGAGGAAGCCATCGGCTGGCAAATGCGCCGGGGCGGTGGCATCACCGAAGCGTTCACAATCCGTGGTTCCGGTTCCTCCAATGCAGATGGAGTGGGATCCACAGCCATCAACGACGGCCAGTGGCATCACTATACCGCCGTGTGGGATGGTTACACCGGCACCCGCAAGTGCTATATCGATGGCAACCTCGACCCCGGCATCAACATCACCGGCGATACCGCCCCCATGGTGATGGCATCAAACCACCGCCTCGTTCTGGGGGCACGTGACACCGGAGCGGTTTCCAGTTCACCGGCGATCGAGGGCGGGCTCAACGGTCTGCTCTATGACGTTCAGATGTTTAATTATCCCTTGAGCGCCACCCAGGCGAAGGACCTCTCCTTCATCCCGGCCATCAAGGTCGCTCCGGCCCTGCGGTCACTCCATGCACCCCTGACGATGACTGTGGATGTCATCCTCCCGGCTGGTGCCAATCAGAGTCAGGCTGTGTCCCTTCAGGTGACGGATAACACACCCACCATCGCCTCCCTTTCAGGCGCCGTTGGCAACGTCCTGACACTCACCTACCCGGTCGGTGGATCACTTACCCAGCAGGTGACTGTTGCAGGAATCAAGGATGGCACGGCAAGGATCACCGCCACAGGCGGCGGCTTCATCGCTGGCACCACCACATTCAATGTCTGGGCCGATGCCGGCACGAAGTTGATCGGCCAATGGATCACCGGGGCAACCGATCTTGCGGACAAATCCGGGTTCCGCCCTGCGGGCACCCACGACGGATACGCGGTGGGCGGCAACGCCGGCGCTCTGACCTTCAACGGCGACGTTCCTCCGGGCTACACAGGTCAGTCTTTGGACCTCAGTGCCGGAAGCGTGGCGGTGATGATCACCAACTCGGCAGCGTCCGAGCTGGGCTATGTCGAAACTTTCGACAACCAGATGGCCGGCAAGTTCAGCATCTCCTTCTGGGCCAAGGGAACCCCTGCAGCCACGTGGGATCAGTGGATCTCGAAGCGCGGCGAGGATAATCTGGGTTACCAGGTGCGTCGCCACAGCGATACAACCCCGTGCCGCCCGACATTCACCCTTCGCGGAACCGCAGGTGAGGATGATCCGTGGGCCGGGGCAACGGTTGATAGTGACAACTGGCACCATTACGCCGCCACCTGGGATGGAACCACCGGGGTCAGGAAACTCTATGTGGATGGCACCAGCATCATGGGTCTCAGCGGCGATTTCGGCCCCATGGCACTCGCCACCGGCGATCATCTGGTGATTGGAGGTCGTGACCAGGGAGGCTATGGTCATTTCTTCCAGGGCCTTCTGTATGATGTCCGCATTTACAGCTACGCCCTGAGCCAGCTGGATATCGGGGTCCTCGTCGCCCCGCCCACATCCTTCACGATCGGGCTCTCGACGCTGGTCACCCCGCCCAATGAAACCCTCCAATTGATCGTAACCCTGCCTTCGGGCGCAACTGCGACCGCCCCGGTTACGGTTTATCTGACCAACAACAGCCCGACAGTGGCCACGATCGTTGGCTCCACCGGCAATGTCTATGCGCTTACCTTCCCGGTCGGGGCACTGGTTCAGGCCGTTTCGCTGCGGACGATCGGGCTCGGGCAGATCAACATCACTGCCGGTGCACCCGGGGTCGGCTCAGCAGCACTTGCAACGGTGAACACAGTTGTCGCACCCAAACTGGTCGGCCACTGGTTCAACGGAGCCGCAGAACTCGCTGACAAATCGGGTTACACCTCCGGCGGTATTCACGATGCAGTCGTCGTGGGTGCAAATCCTGAGCTGTTGGCCTATTCAGCAGACGTTCCCCCGGGATTCCCGGGGCAGTCACTGGATCTCACGGCCAATGCAAATGGCAGCGTCGGTGTCATCGTCGCCAACAGTGCGATGACGGATGCCGGATACCTGCCCACATTCGACGAAGGGATCTCCTCGACCTTCAGCGTGGCTCTTTGGGCCAAGGGCGTCCCGGCCGGCTGGAATGGCTTCATCAGCAAGCGCGGGGAGGATGGGATCGGCTGGCAGGTCCGCCGCAGCGGTGGGGATACCGAAGCCTTCACCATCCGCGGCTCCGCCTCCGGCAACTTTGATGGTGTGGGCTCCATCAGCATCACCGATGGCAGCCAGTGGCATCACTTCGCCGCTGTCTGGGATGGCATCACCGGCATCCGCCAGTGTTATGTGGACGGGGTTCTCGATCCCAGTGTCAATCTGACCGGGGATTACGCTCCGATGAGCATGGCACCCAACCATCACGTGGGCATCGGTGCGCGTGAGCAGGCCGGAACCGGATCCTATGAATCCTGGTTCAACGGCAAGCTCTGTGATGTGCGCATCTACAACTACGCCATCACCCCGGCGGAGATCGCCTCCATCTCCACCCTCACCGTTGCACGCCCTGCGGTTACGATCCAGGCCTGGACCGGCAACCAATGGCGCATCTCGTGGCCTGCCTCCTTCACCGGTTACTCGGTTGAGCAAGCCTCCGGAGTCACCAGTGGCTGGAGTGCCTCAGGCCTGACAGTGACTGTCGATGGCAATCAGAACGTGGCCTACGCCCCCGCGGGCGCCAGTGCAAAGTTCTTCCGCCTGAAGAAGTAACCGTCCCATTCGATCCGGACCCCGCCGCCGCCCGGCGGCGCGGGTTCTGATCAGCGGCGGAGTTCATCCGCTCCAAGTCGTCAACGGGGACACCTTAACAGGGTGTCCCCTTTTTATGGGGGGCGAGCCGGATTGGGAGGGGTTGGTCAGATCTGAATACGTTCCTCCCTCCCCAACGTCAACGACGTTGTGCCATACAGCCCGGCAAAACTAGGTTCACGAACCTGATCCGATATGGCCTCCCCAACGTCAACGACGTTGTGCCATACAGCCCGGCAAAACTAGGTTCACGAACCTGATCCGATATGGCCTCCCCAACGTCAACGACGTTGTGCCATACAGCCCGG
>CAIWMU010000076.1 GCA_903913865.1 uncultured Verrucomicrobia subdivision 3 bacterium | reverse complement strand
TTGTGCTTTCAATGTAAACGGTCTCCATGGTGGTGTTCGATGTTCGATGTTCGAATTTACCTCTTCCTCTTCCGTTCGATGTTCAATGTTCGGCGTTGAATGTTCGATGTTCGTATTCATCTCTTCCGATGTGAGATGTTCGATGTTCGCATTTACTCTTCCAAACTTCAGCAACTCGTCCCGGCTAACCGCAGGCGAAGACGGATCTAACATCCAAAATCGCGCGCACCACTCGCTGGACATCTTCATCGCTCATCGCCGTGCCGGAGGGCAGGCACAGACCCTGGGCAAAGAGCTTTTCGCTCACCGCTCCGCCGCGCACTCGGCAGTCCTTGAACACCGGTTGCAGGTGCATGGGCTTCCAGACCGGGCGGGACTCGATGTTCTCTCGCTCCAGTGCTTCCCGCACGGCATGGGTATCCGCCCCGAATTCCTTGGGATCGATCAGAATCACCGTCAGCCAGCGATTGGCGCTGCTCCACTCCGGTTCCGGCATGAACGAAACTCCCGGTACATCGGCGAGGTGGCGCTGATAGGCCGCGAAGATCTCATGCTTGCGCCGGACGCGCTCATCCAAGACCTGCAGTTGTCCGCGTCCAATCGCCGCCACGATGTTGCTCATGCGGTAGTTGTAGCCGATCTCGGTGTGTTCATACCAAGGTGCCGGGTCGCGTGCCTGCGTGGAGAGCTTGCGTGCATGATCAATCAGCTCCTTGTCATGCGACGCCAACATCCCGCCACCCGAGGTGGTGATGATCTTGTTCCCATTGAACGAATACACCGAAGCCCAAGCGCCGAAACCGGCGTGCCGGTTGGCGGTTGGCTGTGGGCAGTTGGCGGTTGGCGGTTGGGCGTGGTCTGTGGACGGTTGTCCTACCTCCGAAACACCGAAACACCGAAACACCGAAACACCGGCCTCCGGCCGAAACCCCGCCCCCATCGCCTCTGCGGAATCGCAAATCACCGGCACTCCGTGGCGATCGCAAATCGACTTGATGCGCAACAGATTGCAGCACTGCCCGTAAAGATCCGTGGGGACCACGGCCAACACCTCTCGTCCCTCCCCGGCGCAGTCAGCCAGTTCGGCTTCCAGCAGCAGCGGATCCATGTTCCAGCTTTCGCGGTCACAGTCAATAAACCGCAGTTCACAGCCCACGAATGTCGCTGGCGTCACGCTGCCGATGAATGTCAGCGTAGAAGCGAGGACGATGGGACGAAGATCATCCGCTCTCCGACCTCCGACCTCCGACCTCTCGAACACCTCGCGCAGGGCGAGATGCATCGCCGCAGTACCACTGCTGAGGGCCAGGCAATACGGGATGCCCGTGTATTCGGCAAACTCCCGCTCAAACGCGTCCACCATCGGCCCGATTGGCGCTATGTAGTTCGAGGCAAACGCCTCTCTCACAAACTCCTCCTCCGCTCCACCCATGTGGGGCGGGGAAAGAAATAGTCTAGCGGATTGAATGGGTGTGGTTCTTGTCATTGGAATTTTTGATCCCTAATAAGGAGTGCGGAGTATCTTCGTGATCTCTGTGTCGTTCTGTTCAAAAACCTTGAGTCCTAATCATATAGGCCCACCGGGAGAATCGAGCTGACGAACCACGCGGGCGGGAACCCCGTATGCCACACAGTCCGCGGGAATGTCACGATTTACAAAACTATGCGCTCCTATAATTGCGTTCTCACCAATGGTCACTCCGGGCATGATTGTGGAATGCGTGCCGATCCGGCAATTGCGTTTCAAAACCACCGGTGCCGTCTTGCCGTCGATGGTTGAAATCGAATAGATGGAGCAATGCGAACCAATCTGCACCTCGTCCTCGATCATCACACCGAATTTGGCATTGATATAGGTAAATGCGCCGATATCGGTGTGGTGACCAAGACTGAGTCCTACCTTGTTTTGGACAATCCAGTTGTACTTGGTCGGCTGCCCATCGATGATCTCCGGTGCTTGCCAATTTGCAAAGCGACTATTTGTCATATGATTTATTGTATGATTCCATGCCAGCGAATTTCGGCATGGTGGCGTGACTCTCCGCGCTAACTCCTTGCCTGTGGAAAACAGTCCAAACGGTCGTGGCAAGGATCTTCACATCCAGCCACAAGCTCTGGTGATCGACATACCAGACGTCGAGCCTGAACTTCTCGTCCCAGGAAATCGCATTGCGGCCATTCACCTGCGCCCAACCGGTGATGCCCGGGCGCACCTCGTGCCGGCGCGCCTGCTGCGTGGAATAGCGCGGCAAGTATTCCATCAGCAACGGCCGCGGGCCCACCAGGCTCATCTCGCCGCGCAAGACATTGAGCAATTCAGGAAGCTCATCAAGACTGCTGCTGCGCAGAAAGCGGCCGAACCGAGTCAGGCGCTCGGCATCAGGCAGGAGCTTCCCGTCCGCATCTTTGGTCTCAAGCATGGTGCGGAACTTGAACATCATGAAGGGCACGCCATTCCTGCCCGGCCGCTGCTGGCGAAAGAAAACCGGACTGCCCAGCTTCCAGCGCACGACGACGGCTAACAGCACCACCAGCGGAACCCATAGCCAGGAGGTACCTAACACCAGTAGCAGGTCGAATGCACGTTTCATGAGCGTAAGAATGGAGGGAAAGTCCAGCGTTGAACCGCAGAGAACTACGAAGAAATGCGAACCTCGAACCTCGAACCTCGAACTTCCAACGCCGAACCGAAGATCGGAAGAGAAAATTCAAACATCGAACGTTCAACATCGAACTTCCAACGTTGAACCGAAGAGAAGAGAGAAAAGATGGCCATTCAGTCTGTTTCTTTCACCCTCTTCCGTTCAATGTTCAATGTTCAATGTTCGATGTTCGATGTTCGTATCTATTCATCCTCTAATTCTCCCCTCAAGCCTCTCTCTTCCGCTACCGCTTCCAGAAAATCCGTCCACTTGCAGGCCAGTTGGTCACGGGCGAAGTCGGATTCCGCAAGCCTCCTCGCATTCCTGCCCATTTCCAAGCAAAGGGCCGGGGATTCGGACAGGCGCATGAGCGCGTCGGCAAAAGCCACCGGGTCATCGGGCGGCACAGCGATCCCGCAGTGATGCTTGGTTACCAAGTCCGCCATCCATCCCGGATAATTGATCAGGACCGGCCGACCGGCGGAGATATAGTCAAAAAACTTGTTAGGTGAGGTCCCCTGATAGAATGCCGGCACATTCGCGAGGATCTGCAATCCGCACCCGATGGATCCGGTCACTTCCGCCAGGCGTATTTTCGGCAACAGGTCATGAAACAACACGTTGTCAAGTTTCTCCTGAACAGCCCGGTCCTGCAGGCGCTGCTTCTGGTTGCCATCGCCGATGAGGACCAGCTTGATCCGGGCTGCTCCTCTTTGCCGCAGGACCGCGGCAGCGTCTAGCAGCGCATTCAAGCCGTTGGCGAGGCCGTGGGCACCGGTAAATGCGGCCACGAAATCGCCGGAACCGGTTCCCGGGAATGCGAGCGACTGACTGTTACCGGGAACGAACAGATCCAGGTCGCATCCGTTAGGCACCATGGCCGTTGGCAGATCCTTTCGTGATCGCAGGCGGATGCCTTTGATGATTCCGGGAGCAAGGCCGATACAGCCGTCGGCGCTGCGGTAACTGGCCCACTCCAGCAGCCCCATTCCCCACAGGATTAGCGGATTCTTCACGACGCCCATGGCCCTTGGCAACTCAGGCCAAAGGTCGCGCACCTCAAAGACAAACTTCTTGTGCCGCCTGGCGAGTTTCATCACGATCCCGGGTATTCCGGCGGTCAGAGGGGTGGAGGTCGCAAAAAGCAGGTCATAGTCGAGCCGGAGCGCGAGGCGGGCGCTGAGGATGGCATACTTAAAAAACACGCCCGCTCGTTGGACCAGGCTGAGCTGATTGGAGTAGGGTAGAATGAACTGATAGACATCAATGCCATCCACATAGCCTCGCCTCAATCCCGGCTCTATTTCGGGAAGATCCAGGCCGGATCGGACGTCGCCGCCGCAGACCATCGTGACCTGATGGCCTCTGGATATGGCGTAGCGGGCCATCTCATAGGATCGTATCCCGCCGGAGCCGGACGGGGTGGTGAAGTATTGATGGAAGTATAGAATCTGCATGCGGGTCATTCTCTCGCGCGAGTCCACTGCACCGTGGTTTCAATGGTTCCGGGTGCGGCGATCTCCACCTCCAGCACCGGGAGATCGTCTAACCGATAGTATGTTGTTGATTCCTGGCCCACAACGAGTTCCATCCGGGTGATCGCAACGCTAGCGGTCACTTGCATGCGAATGCCGGGAGACCTCAGCTCATGTCCATTCAGGTGCCACGCTCCCGCTTCCAATCGCCACCGCAAAACCGCGGAGTTCTTAAAACCCTGCACCCGATCCACCACTCGCAAGCAGTCGGCAGATAGTGCCACTGTCCGGTCATGCCGCGCTCCCTGCCAGTCCCGGTACCCTGCGGAAAAACCGGTGACGCCGCCCGAATCCTCAAGCGGCCCGACATTCAGGCTGCCCAGCCACTCGCCGAAAAGAAAGCGGCTAACCCGGGGCATTTGATCGCGCCCGTCCAACTGAACGGTATTGTGGCTGGCGGTGCCACTGAAATAGCGGTTCCACCTGTCGTCTGCATAGCTATATGAGCCGCTATCCCGGAACAGATTCCGTGATCCCAACCACAGATCGACGTGCAGGGCATCCGCGTGGCTCGGGCGGAAATGAAACCGGGGGTAGCGCATATAAAGACTTGCGCCGCCCTGGCGAAGCACCGCATAGCCCCCTTTGTCAAAGACCCGTGACCGCGCGGTGATTAGTCCCGGGGCCGCCGGAACGGGAAGTCCAAGGCATTTGAATGATTCATTCCATGGGCCGTCCGGATAGACCGGAGCCCCGGCCAATAGAACTGAGGCGAGTTGAACCGATGGCCGATAGTCCCGGTAGGCGGTCCGGCAGATGGGCAGCAGCCGGGCACCATCGTTGGCGCCGATGTTAGGTGCGTCTCCGGTTTCCAGATCCACAAAGGCCGCCAGCCAGGCCGCGCCAGCCTTGGCGCGGGACGCAAACAATTCGGAGAACGCGGGAAGCTGCAATTTCAAGCGCCAGACCTCCACCATCGAGAGAGTGTCCAAAAGCACACGATGGTAGTTCACGGAATACTGGCTGAAACTGCCATCGGTTTCGACAAGGGTCTTCACGCGATCCTCCAACCACTTGCGTCCGCTTGCCGCCCATTTCTTCGCCGCACGGTCTGGCGAAATTCGCTCCAGCCATGTTCCGCCGATGAACAGAGCGGCGGCCTCGCTGGTGCCGTGATTGTTGTTCTGGGCGATCGCGTAGCGCAGCGTCGGAACAATCCGCCGCAAATGCAGCCGAATCAACTCCACCAGGGACGGGAGAGGATGGTCAACCTGATCGAGAATCACAGTGGCCATGGCCAGATGCATCACCCGGATGGATGCCTCTTGACCACATTTCCAGTTAGCACCGAGATACGGTGGATTCGCTAGACTCCAATCCTCAAGCCATGCATTGAGGCGCCCGATCGCATCCGGATCGCCAGCTCGGGCACTTGTTGAGAAATGCAAAACCCAGTCCCATCGCGAGCCCTCCCAGAGCGTCTTGATGTCGCCGAGTTGCGGATCGAAGTCTGGAATGGTCCACCACGAATGGTGCGCAAAGCGACTGCGAACCCCATTGAAGGGATTGGTATGCCAATCCGGGCATTTCCCGTGCAGAGGCATCGAAAACCACCCGAAATATTCAGCTCTATCTCGCCAAGCTTCGGAGCAAGTTGTTGCACCACGCGGCCCTGCATGTGGGCGGAAAAACGGGCCGGCAGGAGCCGTCGCCCGCAAACGCCGCACCGGATTGATGCCAAGCCTGAGCCCACACCGATAGGCAAAAATCATCGCTAGGCTACGCACACCCAGTGCCCGGAGGGTCCTTGCTTTAGTTAGGAACACGGGAGAGAAGAGGAAGAGTTGTCGGTTGTCGGTTGTCGGTTGTCCGTAGAAGATGATTGCGGGTGTGAGCTACAGCGCAGTGCGCAAGCACCACAGACAACGGACCACAGACCACAGACAACTCTTCCCCCTTCACCTCGGCTGCCAGGTTTCGGCGTTCTGAATCATGTGGCCCAACTTTGCACCGACCACAAGACACTGTTCCGTGAGATTATCAAACTGTTCTTGCGACAAGTAGTCACAGTCTCGGCTGGTTAGCAGCCAATGACGAGATTCCCCGCACTCAGCATCGGCATCCGTTAGTTTGGAAGCAAAGTGTGCCGGATATCGTCTCTTATGCCAAGCCTCAGCAATATTCGCGCCCACTGAGCGCGATGACCTGCGGATCTGGTCTGTTAGGGAGTACCGTTCTTCTTTCGGAAAAATTTTGGATAACTGAAAAATCTCGCGCTGAAGCGCGAGCGCCAGTTGATAAACCTCAAGGTCTTCGAAGCGTTTGGCAATCATTTTCGGAAGTTGTCGGTCAATGAGGAAGAGTTGTCGGTTGACGGTTGTCTATAGAAGATGATTGCTGAGATGAGCCAAGGCACAGTGCGCAAGCATTACAGACAACAGACAACAGACAACGGACAACTCTCCTATACCTCCTAGCCCAGGACCCGCTCAAGTACGTCCACGATCCGTGATCCGGTCTTGCCATCCCACAGGGGAGGGACGCTCCCGCTTTTCCATTGGCCGGCGAACAATCGTTGCAGGACCGGCGGGATGGCCGCGGGGTCGGTGCCCACCAATTCATTGGTTCCCATTGTGATGGTTTCCGGGCGTTCCGTGTTATCGCGGAGCGTCAGGCAGGGGACGTCGAGCACCGTGGTTTCCTCGGTGATGCCGCCGGAGTCGGTGATCACAGCGAAGGCGCGCTCGACGAGATAATTGAATTCGAGGTACGAGAGTGGCTCGACCATTTTTAGCGCCGGGTCATTGATGCCGGCGTCGGCTAGGATCTTTGCCGTGCGCGGATGCACCGGAAACACCAGCGGCATGCCGCGGCTGTGGTCGATGATCGCCTGCAGTAGGTCCCTGAGTTTGCGGGAGTCGTCCACGTTCGCCGGACGGTGCAGGGTCAGCACAAAGTACGATTTTGGTGTTAGACCGAGGGTCTCCCAACAGGCCGGAGCGGTGAACGACGGTCGTTGCTTGAGCAAGGTGTCGATCATCGTGTTGCCGACAAAGTGAATGCGCTGGTCCGGCACACCGAGCCGCCGGAGGTTGGCGTTGGCCGTCTCGCTGGTAGTGAAAAAGTAGTCGGTCAGGGCGTCCGTGGCCATGCGGTTGATCTCCTCTGGCATCGTGAGATCGCCCGAGCGGATCCCCGCCTCGACATGCGCCACTCGGATTCCCGCCTTCTTCGCGGCAATGGCACAGGCCATGGTCGAGGTGACATCGCCGACCACCAGACAAAGCGCACTCGGTGACCCGGCCAAAAGCTTCTCATAGGCGATCATGATGCCGCCCGTCTGCTCGGCCTGGCTGCCTCCGCCGACGCCGAAGTTCACCGCCGGCTCGGGTATCCCGAGTTGCTCGAAAAACGAGCCCGACATGTTGCGGTCGTAGTGCTGGCCGGTGTGGATCAAGCGATAACGCAGCGGACCTCCCGCGGCGGCCCGGGACTTGAGTGCCTCGATGATCGGGGCAATCTTCATAAAGTTCGGCCTAGCTCCGGCGATGATGTCGATGAGCATGATGAGAAAGCACTAAATTTGAAGCACCAAATTTTAAATGGAAGAGACAGAGTTTTCGTTTGTCGGTTGTCTGTGGAATTGTAGCGGCGGTCTGTGACCGTCGCATTTATTCGTGAAGAAAGGAGAGACGAACGTCAAAATATGAGGATGATTTTTTAGCAGAATGTTTACAAAACGCCGCTACATCACATATTCATGATCTTACTCACCTCTCCTTTCGTACTCGAAAAGAGTGCGACGGTCACAGACCGCCGCTACAATGCCAATCGCACCGCCCATTTCGAGGTCTCGACGATTTCTTCTAAAGGGATTGGCGACGGCTTGCCTTGGGCGACGGCATCGAGGAAGGCGCACAAGCCGGCGGCATGGCCCTTGTCCTGAGTGAAGCGCCCGCCGTTGGCTTTTGAGAAATTCTTCCATCCCCAGCCACGCAACGCACGGAAGTTGTCGAGTTGCAGGATCCTCCCGCCAGCGAACACCTCGTAGCGTTCCTTGGGAAATCCCTTGTCGCCGGTGGATAGATAATGGATGGCTCCGATCGAGCCATCGGCAAAGGTCAGGGCTATTGTCGCGGTGTCGCGCGTGCGTCCCTCGGCGCCGCCGAGATAAGTGATCCGGGCGTCCACAATCGGCACGCCGGCCCAATCGCGCAGCAGGTCGATGAAATGGCAGGCTTCGCCGACAATCCGCCCGCCGCCGATCTCCAAATCCTGCGTCCAATGGTCGGCCGGAATAGCCCCGGCATTGATGGTGGCCGCAAACGACTTGGGGCCGGGCACGCCGGCGAGCAGCGACTTCACCTTCAGCGACAACGGGGCAAAGCGCCGGTTGAAGCCGACCATGAGAAGTTTTCCGGCACCCAGCGTGGCCGCCTCAATGGCGTCTATCTTGTCGATTGTTAGAGCGAGCGGCTTTTCCACGAATACATGTTTGCCCGACTCCAGTGCTGTTAGCACCTGGCGTGCGTGCGCATTATGCCGGGTGGTGATGAGCACAACGTCGGTCTCCGGGTCTGCCAGCACACCGGCGGTGTCGGTGGAGGATGTTTCAAAACCGAACTTGGACGCGGCATGCGCAGCACTCACCCCGCCAGCGGAAACAATCGTGCGCCGCCGCACCGACACCCCTTTGAGTGCCGGCAGCAGCGTGCGGGTGGCAAAGTTTCCCGCGCCAATGATCGAGACTCGGACGAGCGCGGAACCCGCGCCGCCCGTGACAGGGGCGTTGTGAGTCACCGCCCGCGCCAGCGAGGGATTTGCGTGATCCGGTAGGGCGTGCCCGCCGGGCGCGCCGCGATGCGCTCCTCCAGAGACCGCCTGCGGCGCGGAAGTCGGCGCGCCGAGGCCGGAACGCCCTACCGGGCCGTATTCCAACACAATCCCCATCGCCTTGCCCGTGGCCACCGTGGCGTAAGCTTCCAGGGCATCCTCAATACGATACCGGTGGCTGATGAGCGGCGCGACATCGATCCGCCCGTCGGCCATCATGTCCAACACCGCCTCGAAGTTCCGCTGCTCTGTCCAGCGGACGAGACCTAACGGATACTCCATCCCCTGGTCCTCGTAGGCCGGATCATAGCGGCCCGGCCCATAGGAACACGAGACTTGGAAGCTCAGCTCCTTCTTGTAAAAGTCGTCGCGACTCAGCTTCAGGCCCGTCACTCCGACGAGCACAATTCGCCCGCGCTTGCGGCACATGTTCGCCGCCTGGGATACCGGCTCGTCTGAGGCAGTGGACGCGGTTATGATGACACCATCGACACCCCGGCCGTTGGTCCATGCGTCGGCGAATGCCACCGGGTCGGCGCCTGCCGATAGATCCAGAGCCTCGGCCCCGAATTGCCTAGCCAACCCGCATTTGTGTCCATCAAAATCCAGCCCCAGCACCCGGCAGCCATTGGCCCGCAGCATCTGCACCGTCAGCAGACCGATCAAGCCAAGCCCGGTCACCACGATCGACTCGCCCAGCGTCGGTGCCAGCAGGCGAATCCCCTGCAGCCCGATCGCTCCCACCACCGTGAACGTCGCCGCCTCGTCGGAAACATTGTCAGGGATTTTCGCACAGAGGTTGTGAGGAACCAACACGACCTCGGCGTGCGGCCCATTGGAAACCACGCGGTCACCCGGCGCAAACCCGCCTTCTGTCCCCTGTCTCCTGTCTGCTGTCTCCTGTTCTGCTCCCACCACCACTCCCACATTGCAATACCCAAGCGGAATCGGCTGGTCCAGCTTCGAGCGTACCGCATCGAGCGTTGGCAACAAGCCGTCGGTCCTCACCTTCTGCAACACCTGCTTGACCTTGTCCGGCTGCTTCCGCGCCTTGGCAATCCACCCGGCCCGGCCGAAATCCACGAGCATCTTTTCGGTGCCGAGGGAAACCAGGGACGCGCGGGTCGCAATTAACAAACACCTCGCTCGCGGGCCGGGCGCGGGTACTTCCGCGAGAAGCGTCTCGCCGCTGCCTAGATTTTGAAGAATTTGTCTCATTTGAAATTCTCTATCTAACTATTCATGTCCGATAGCCGAACAACTCATGTGGTGAACCATCACCCGCCACCCAATCACGCCGAACTTGGGACGCCATTTGAAGTTGCCGCTTCCCTCAATATGAACGATTTCAAGCCGATCCACCGGTGTGCGCTGCAGCAATCAGTGCATCCTTCTCCACCTGCTGCGGATAGTTGATCAGCACGGCGCGGTACTTGCCCTTGAAGACAAAAAAGCTACCCGCGGCGGCCCCGATGATTCCAAACCGCGAGATCAATCCCTGAATATCAGCAAGAGAGCCCGCGCCACCCATCACCGTCATAGGCAGGCTGACGGCATCACGGACTCGTGCTATCAGGTCCAAGTCGTAGCCCTGCATCGCACCATCCCGCTCAATTGCATTGACGACTACCTCGCCAGCACCCAGTGCCTCGACGTGGCGTGCGAACGTGACGGGATCGAGCCCGGTGGCCTTGGTGCCATTGCAGATGAAAACCTCGTGGCGTCGCAGCAGGCCTGCCCTCTTCACATCCATGACCACCACGATGCTCTGGCTTCCGACCCTCTCTGCGGCGTCCGAGATGAGCGCCGGCGTATGCACGGCAGCCGCACTCAGAGCCACTTTCTCCACACCCAAGCTGATGATCGTCTGCACCTGCTCGACCGTATGAACTCCCCCGCCGTAGCATAAGGGCATGCGGCACTCCGCCGCGAGGTTGGCTATCATCTTGTAATCCGGCTCCTTTCGTTGCACGGTCGCATCGATGTCAAGAACGGTCAACTCATCAACCTCTTTCTCGTTGAAGATGCGCACAGCATTGATGGGGTCCCCCACGTATTTTGGAGAACCGAAGCGAACTGTCTTAACCAGCCCACCGCTATGGACCAGAAGACAAGGAATGATGCGTGGGCGGAGCATACTTACAAATTGGCAAAATTCTTCAAAAGCTGTATGCCCCACTGATGGCTCTTTTCCGGATGAAACTGGGTGCCATAGACATTGCCAACCCGCACCGCCGACGCAAACGGCCCGTTGTAGTCGGTCATGGCCAAGATCGCATCAGGGCTGGCAGGCGCGAAATAATACGAGTGCAAAAAATAAAACCGTGCTGCTGAGATCCCGTTAAAAAAGCCACCCGGATCGGTGGGCGTAACGTCGTTCCAGCCCATGTGCGGAAGCGACAGCTTTCTCCCATTTAACCTCTCATCCTCTGCTCCTCTTACCTTCTCATCCTCTCCCCCTCCCAACTTCTTCACCTCTCCCTCAATCCACCCCAGGCCCGCCATCTTCCCCTCATCGCTGCGGCATGCCATCATCTGCATCCCCACGCACACGCCCAATACCGGCCTCTTCTTATTCAACACCAGGTCGTCCAAGCAGTCGCGCATCCCGGATTCCTGGAGCCTCGCCATTGCCCAGTCGAAGGCACCGACCCCAGGTAAAATGATCCTTTCGGCCGCCGCCAACTGGCCGACCGTTCCCGCCACCACCACCGGGATGTTCAGGCGCTTGTAGATGTTGGCAAATGCCTGGATGTTGCCCAGGCCATAATCAACCAGAGCGATCATCGTTTGATGGACCTTTCAACGCCTATTGCTTTCAACACATGGGCACCCAACTTGAACAGGCTAACCTGGTTCTTATAGTCCCAGTAGAACTTCTTTGGCATGGTGAAATACACGCGCAATTCATCGGAGGAAATGCCCAATTTGGTGGCGATGTAATCGAATTCATCGTCAATCGTCGCCGGATCATACGCCGGCACTTCGAGCCTTTTTAGCGCATCATCCCTGGCCATCTGTCCCGTGATAATCAGACTGGAATACTGAACCCGGCGGGTATCGAAACCAAACCGCTCAGGCATCCAGTATCCTTCGTAGAATTTCGTGAAGCGCGACTCAAAATGCTTTTGCGGATACGGTTTCCAGTCATAGACATCACTCAGCAACTTGAGCGCATCCGCCTTGACGTAGGGGCGATAGTTGAGGAGCTTCACCACCTTCACTCCCCGGATGTAGCGTAGGTAGAATTTATGCCTGAGGACCGAACTGAAGGGATAGGTGTCCATGCCCCTCGTGCTAAACCGCTTTCTGATATCCCTGATCTGGGCCATGTCCGTACCATAATACATCCACTCCATCGGGTTGCGGACACACTCCGTGGCAATGTTGCCGCCGTTCAATATGTATTTGATGCCGTGCTTGTCAGCGAAGTTATACAAAGTGGCAATGAACGCATGATCCTGCGGAATGTCAATATGCGGGACGCCGGACTTGAAGAAGGCCAATTGAAAATCCCGCATTTCCTCCCAGTTGATCACTTCCGTGTATAAATCCAACCCCAACTTGTCGATCATCACATTGATATTGTGAACCGCCAACTCAGAATTCCACCCGCCATCCACATGAAACACAAGCGGACGCAGCCCGAATTCCTTGACCGCAAGGTGCAGCATATAGGAACTGTCAACGCCTCCGCTCAACCCGAGCAAACAGTCGAAATCATGTCGCTTTCCGGAATCCTTGATTTTGGCAACGGTCGCTTCCAGTTCCAGGCGTCCCCGCTCGTCCGTGTGCCAGTTGGGCTCTACGTGGCTGTAGTAGTCTTTGCAATGGTCGCATACACCCCGCTCATCAAACGTGATGCCAGAGTCGGAAGTGTCCATCACACAATGCGAACAGACTCGATATGACTCAAACACCTCCTCGTGTCCCGACACCGGCCTGTCGCTTTCTCTGCTCGTCCCGCGCGTTGCCACCGCAACATTTTCAGTTCGACAGATTGCACCCCGTCCTAGGATGGCCCTATATGCGGCGAGGAATTCAGCTTCGTAGGTTTCAAAGGCGAAGATCGGTTCTGCACGCTCACACCTAGCGGCAATCTCGCGAAAGCTGCTCCGGTTGCGCCACATCCGCTCTATCACATCCGCAATAGACAGTGCGTCACCTAGGGGAACCTCGAACCCCAATCCGTGCTTGGCGACCAACTCGGCCATGAACGAACCGCTCATGACAGTGATGGGCACACGCGCAAACACAGATTCGCCCAAACGAATAGCCCAATGAATCCGCTTATCTTCGGTATCGTCGTAAACGGCGTAGACCATATTAACCTGCCCGTAGAGTCGCGAGATGTCGCGGCTTTGGTCGAAGGCCCCATCGTACCGGAGGTAATCGCAGCGCGCACACAGATGCTGCACGAGCGGTAGATCGGGGCCCGTCCCGGCAAAAAAACCTTCCGCCGGGATACCCCTCTGGCGGGCCAACCCAATTGCATCCACCAGTGCTCGAATAGCCGTTGCCCCTCGGAAAGTTCCGATGTATCCGACAACAATATGTTGATCGACCGGTCTCGGGCAATAATCTTGAAAGCGACTTCGCTCCACGGGGTTTGGAAAGCACAGAACAGGATGGTCTCTGGAAATGAGGTGATACCGTCGTAAGAAATGACTCCCGAAACGCGGAGACGTGACCGTTATGAGCCGAGTACGGTCAAGAAGTGCCCGGATTAGAGGGCGGCTCCACGGCCGATGCATCCAACGGCGGCTGTCCTGAAGATCGAAAACAAATCCGCCGGGGGGACTGACTGACAAGACGGCGACTAGCAGCAAGTCGAGCGATGACGACTGCACGCACCATGGTTCGAGATTCCGAAGTAGGCGGCGGGCCTCAAAACACACACGAATCCGGGCTGCAACTCCACCGTGACGACTTATCGCGGATCCCCCCATCTTATGAACTTGGTCCCTTGGAAGACCGGAAGCAAGTGGGAAGGATGCGTTAGCGCCGTTTCGCCCCCAGTAGAGCAGGTGTGGCTCACAATTTGGTATTCCTTGCAGCGCCTTGAACTTCACAACAATGCTGCTGATGGGCTCGCCGGCCTCTATTAATATAATTTTTCTTGTGCTCATAAAACCTGATCGTGCATTATTATACTTGGAACGAATTTAACTCAGAACAGCTACTGTTCCCTTGTTCATAACAGACGTATCCTTTTTGGCCCTCCAGAGGTGCATCAGCGAACGGTCAGAGATCCTGCACTTGAGACTGGCTCGGACCACCAAGAGCCGTTACCACTTCTCGTCTTCCAACCAACAACAATACCATCTTCCGCTCCACTCCAACGTCGAACTTGCCTTTCGTACTCCCCTTTCAGAGGACTTGGGTTAGCGCAGATCTAAGGGCCTCAATGTACCCTCTGCCGAACCTCAAATCCGGCTCCATATAATTTCCCTCCGCCCACTCATTCCAGGATCGCAAGAACAAAATCTGATGTTCGGGCTGTTTATTCCGAATAATCATTCTAGCCTGCAATACAGTCTCCCTAAAATATTCGGGTGTACTGTTTATGTAAATATCGAAGGCGTTGCCCGTCCTTGGGCTTCTGTCCCACTGGGACAGTATCGAAGGATATACATTCTCCCAAGCGTCTTCCTTTACGTAATAATGCTTCATGATGTCACGGTATTGATAAGTGGTTGGAGGGGCAATTCGGCAGCCAAGCCGATGCAACAGTATCTTAACCAGTCGCACGTACCTTCCATTAACAAGCATTTCGGCCCGATTCTTTCCGACGGAATGAACCCCATCGAACCCCAGCCCCAAAAGTGCAGTAAAAACTTCAGCCGAGTTGCTTGTTTTTGGAAGCACTCGCTTCTTCTCCCCATTTTGCAGCATCTGCCAACTAGATGATGTTTCGCTGTAGCCCACGAAGTGAATTCCCTCCATCCCATTCTCTTTCGCGAGATTTCTCCACAATCGTAGGAAAGATGACACATTCGGGATATCTAAAGGCGCATAAATCAAGACCAGAGGCTTGCCGTTAACACAAATATACCGTTTATCCCTGAACGCTGGTAACAGCGCAAAGAAGTGCTCCCGAAAATCATCGTCACCCTCGTAGCATTGTTCCATTAGCATTGCAGTTCGCCCACTTGAGTTCTTCCAAGTGCCATTGGTCCAAGAATGATTTGCCCAGCCCAAACAGAACGGAAAGTCAGGCCTACCGCTTTCCAAAACCTCATTGAACGGGCGCTCGAGTAGGCGCTTTCCTCTCCCAAACCAATAGTGCCAGTAACAAAATCCTTCTATGCCAGCATCTCTTGCCAATTCGGCCTGCTGCTCCCTCACCTCAGGCATTCGCAAGTCGTAAAAGCCAAGGTCCGCTGGTATTCGCGGCTGATAGTGCCCCCTAAATAGAGGGCGGGCGCGAGCCACATTCGTCCACTCCGTAAACCCCTTCCCCCACCATTTGTCATTTTCCGGTGTCGGGTGAAACTGCGGCAGATAAAATGCAATTACGCGCGGTGACATCTTATGGTTCTCCTTGATGATTCATCTCAACTTTTTCTCTATTAACCGCTTCCACGGTAGTTAAACGAAAGAATATGTAACTACAAATCATAAACATAATTTGAAGATTTCCTGTAATGGTTTTATACGAGAAATAGAATGCTCCCTGGATTACAAACAAGAAAAGCATGTAAATTAGAAATAGTTCGTGAAGCTCAACAACACTGGCCTTAGTCCTAGTATTTATCAGAACAAACAGCGAGATTGCCATAAAGATCATCAAGCTTGGCAAAACTCCAAAATCTAATATAAAATCTCCAACTACTGTATAAAAGAAACCTAATGGAACATCTAACTGCGTTTCCCAAGTGCTATTTCGAATGGCGAGTGACGCAGAATACGGTAGCCCCAGTAACGCTCGTATAAGTGGAAAATTAATATCTCCGTTTGCCTGCACTCTTGCCTCATATACATATTCGCTGAAATGCATCATTGGCTGCCCGGCATAAACCAGTAAAGAATCGAGGGGCGGTAAGTCCTCCCGATCTCTGAACCGACTGAATGTTATTATGACCACGGTAGCGATAAGAACAACGCCTAAGCCAAAGGATACAGCAAGAATCTGTTTCCTCATTTTTGCGGGCAGCACATTCCAGAATAGAATAATTGCTCCCGTGATATTTATACAGTAAAAGATTAGTCCATTTCGCCCTGCGGATCCCACCCAGTTCACCAACCACAATACACTGCATGCTACGAGCACGCATTTGAGCACCCTATGATTTTTGACGGTCAGCAAGCACAATATGAGAAAAGGGACAATCTCAGCCATGGCATTGGCAATAACCAACGGTAGATTTACCACGGACAACCCCGTCTTTTCGCTCCCCATCAGCTGTGCAGTACGATACACATTACCGAATGCATCTTGTGCCTGGCTGATACTCTCGGGCAGGCGCGTCAGCAAACCGACAAGGCAAACAAACCCGACGAAGTACAAATACGACAAAAACAGGCTCCGCTTTGGGAGAACCACCACGTTGACGCATCCATCGCGAAACCTGTAGAGAGGCACCGTCACTATAAGCACCATGACGTACACATGGAAAAATGGTAAGAAGCCTGCTGGTTTGTAAACACCGTACGAACGATAGAACAGTGCCAAACCGCAACTGGCAACCACTCCATACAGTGAAATGACGCACGCAGCGAGCCTGCGTCCATTCTTGGGCTGCCACATAAACCACGCAGTTATCGCGTACAGTGTCGCAACAATAGAGATCGGCATCCCTTCTTCCAGACTCATTCTATATTGCCTCTGTGATGCGTTTCATATATTTCCAGAGCTCCGACCAATCACGCTCGCCCGTGATTGTCGCGGCCCAAATCAGGTTTAGCCACTGCATCAAGACGCTTGGCAAAAGACTGGAAGCATTCGCGCGCAATCTCATTCGCTCGATTGCCGACGGCATCCCTTAGATATGATTGATTCAGCAAATTCTTAATGCACTGCAGTGATACTGCTTCATCAAATTCCGGCGTCCCAAGCAAACGGATATCCAGCGCCCGATCCTCTATGTTCAAGGTCGCCAGCATGCCGGAAATCTTATGCTCATAGGAAAGCGCAACGAAAGGAACGCGATTGTTGACGGCAAAAACGATGCTATGGTAGCGTGCACCCACCACCAGTCTGGCTTTGCCAATGATGGCCTGTTGAATATCCGAACCATAACAGTCCGGCAACACTACCACGTGCTGCCGGTGTGAACTTCGGCTCCTCAAATCAATAAAATACACGGAATCGCCAAGCGTGCCCGCGTTAAACAATTGCGGCAGCATGACCACTTTCGATGAAGGATATTGTGTACGCAGAAGGTCGAGAATTCTTAGAAAGAACCCATCAATCCGGTGTGAGTCCGCGCCGCGGTAGTCCACATGCCACATCAGTGCGTTAGGAACGAACACCACGTAGTCTGTCGTTCCAATCTCTGTTGTAACCCCCGACGGGATGCTGGCATTCGGAACATCCAAAAACGCAGTATCAATAGCTGTCGTATAGCGCAGTCCAAGCTGATCAGCGAATTTCATAGTGCTACGGTCCCGAATGGCGAGAAAATCGAAGGAATTCAATAGCAGCAGGCTGATGCGTCTAAAGAGCCTGTCCTGCCCGGTTGTTTCGCTGAAGGGGCCAAAAGACCGGGAATAATACGCGACAGACCTCCCGCAGTCTCTGGCCATCATCAGGTAGAAAATGTGCCGCCAACTCCGAAACCCCCCCATGCAAATCCCACCCGGGGCATTCACAACGTAGTCGGCTGCTTCAATCATCCTCTTCAATTGCCGGTACGCCGGGTGTAAGAACGCCACCAACCGCCGCAGGCGCAACTTGAATGCCAAAGCGGGAATTCTGCTTGCACCTCTTTTCATGGGAATAGCAACGTATTTCACTTTCGCGCCGAGCACTTCCATTTGCCTAACGCTTTCCTCGTCTTCACCCACAAAAGCGACAGTGATATGCGCTGCTGGGCATTGCTCGATCAGAGCGCGCATTAGACTCCGATGGGCGGATTCATCGCCGCGGTTTTCAACCGGTTGGTTAATTATCAAGATATTCATTGTTTTTACCGCTCCATGAGCGTTCTAAGGACGATATGCAGTCGAAACAGAAGCGGATGCATTAAGACAAGTTTCCTGTACCACACGCTCTTATTCATTTTCATTAAAATGTCTCTTCTCATCGGGTGGCTGCAATAGAAGAGCTTCCTGTTGATTGTCGATAGCTGTGACGAGAATGCCTCATCGTCCCCAACCATCTGCGAAACGCAAATCGATTGAGAGGCATTTGACCATATCTTATGCCCTGCGTCTGTGTTTACCATGATTAGTGTTTTGCCATCCTGGATGTCCGTCTGCAACGACTTAAGCCACGGGTCTGCAAGACTAATATCAGAATCGAGGTTTAATGTATCAGTGCATTTGAAACATTTTTTGAGGATAAACAGTCGGGAGTGAAATATTTTCGTCCATATGGAGCCATTGTTTGGGACCGTTAGTGTTTTTCCGGTGCGCAACTCAATCTGAACCCCACTCGGCCACCCATTCCCACGATATCGAATATAGCGGACGTCTTTCTTTTTTATATTCAACCTCTTTAGCAGGTAGTAAGTGGCCTCGATGTCTTGTTGCGAAGAACAGGTTAATCCTAACAGGTAGCACTTGTGGCTTGCCTTTTCCACCACATGCCTTATTGCTCTGGACTGACATGGAAGGCAAAAGCAAGCAAATCCTCCCTTGATGCCATCTACGTTTTTTTTGATAAAGTCAGGGAGATTAATTTCGTGGTATATAGAGCCGACTAAACTGTAATCATCAATGGAATAGATAAGCTTGGGGAGATATTTTAAATTTTCGTGATCAAAGTCAAAGGAAACCGCTGTATGGATAACCCCATGCTCGAACAGGTATTTCAACAGCGATGATCCAACCCCCCCAGCAGTTGCCTTGTACCTAATTTCTCTGTCCAGCGAATATCCAAGTAGAGTTTTCATGCGAGTTGACTCAGGACAAATACCACCGTCACGCCGTTCTGTCCGTCTACAGTAGCTGGGCGCAGAGAATTCTTGGCGCGGAAGCTCAGGCGTTTTATCTGCCAGAGCCGTCAGCGATAGAGGGCTTGCCAATCATCGCAAACATCGGCTTCGCTCTTCCAAACAACTCGTTAAGGGATGGCTGCAGGCGGGAACCGGCGGCAGCAATAATGAGTCCGTAGACAGCGGTCGTTCCCACGGCACTGATCAACAGAGAAACCCAACCGGTCGCTTGGTTTGTTGTACCCACCACATAGCGAACAAGCGTCACCGCAACCACACATGCAACCATCGGAATGAGAACGTGCCCCAGTACCTGCCAATAGGTGCGGCGCAGCAGGCGTGCAACAATCCAGTAACGGATTAGCTGCATAACGATTCCGATTCCCGCCAGTAGCATGGCCACTCCCATGCTCCCAAGCCACTGCATCATGGGATAGATTCCAAGGGCCATCAGCCCCACCATGAGAAACACCGTCTGGGTGAAAAGTTTTGGCCTGCACAAGGCTTGCATGACCCCAGCGAGAGAACCCGCAAACACGGAACAGACTCCCCATGCTGTCAACCATGGAACCAAGGGCAGGGCTGGCGTCCACTTGTTACCCAGTGCAAGGCGGTAAAGGTCTGGGGAACAAGCACAGACCAACGCCGCCATCAGGAAGGTGACAATTGAAATCGTGCCGAACGAGAAACTGAAAGCTTTGCTCAACTTTTCGCGGTCATTTTGCAGCTTGCTGAACATTGGGAGCAACATGTTGTTGAGGATGGCAGCCAGTTCTGCGGTAGCCGTAGTGCTGATGAGGAAGGCCATCTGGTACAACGCGAGTTCGAGGACACTGAGCATCCGGCCAATCACCCACTCCCCTCCTTTGATAAAGAGGTAGCTGACGACGCCCGTGGTGAACATCCAAAATCCGAAGGAATGAAGGTCCTTGAGCGCCGACCATTTCAGGGAGAGAGTCCAGAGTTTCCGCTCGGAAACCCAATAATAGCCAAGAGTGCTGATAGCCACGCGGCTGAGGGCGGAATACACCAACGCCCAAGCGTCGGGTTTGATGTAAGCCGATATGACAGCCACCAACAAGCCAACCAAGCCGCTGACAACTTGGACTTTTACAATGGGACCGAAATTCAATTCTTTGCGGGCCAAAGTTTCGAATATCGGCTCCAGCCCTTGAATCACCGGTACCAAGGCAATGACACGTAGTATCTCGAGAGATTTTGGCGAACTGAAGAAGCCTGCGACCCAAGGGGCCGTGAAGAAGACCAACAGCCCCAAGAATATTCCGCGCACTGCCTGTACGGTGCGAACCGGCGTTATGTACCGGCTGATGTCACCCTGACGCTGGATCACTGCCGGGCGAAGGCCGGTTTCGGAAAGCTGTTCCAAAGCAGCCAGCATGAGAGTCACGACACTAAACACTCCCATTTCTTCCGGCCCCAGCCAGCGGGCCACGGTGAGTATTGCGACCAGACTGAACAGTCTGGTAATCACTCGCGATACCGTGAGGATGGCAGCACCTCTGAGAATTTTGGAGGTGAGGGACATGATCTGGGGGCCAAGTATCTGGGATCAGAGGCGGCGCTCTGGGACAGCACGCCCTACCGTGGGCAAAAGGCGAGGGATGAGAACTCAGATCTGAAAGCTGACACTTGAGACCTGAGAACTGAACCCATCCTGGCACTCCGAGGAGGGAACTGCGGTGCGCTGATTGCCTCTACCCGCTGTCAAGGCTGCCAGCGCGTAAGCGCCTCTTGAATGGCTTGGTGGACCGGGCGCATGGCAACTCCGGCGGCTTCGGACTTGGTGGTGTCGAGAACACAGTTGGAGCGTGGGGCCTTGGCCGCCTTTTGCATGAATTCTTCCTCGCTGGCGAAGAAGCGGAACTCCCGTTGCGGCTGGAGATATTGTCGAAGGAGGTCTACCACTTGACGAGTGTTGACGCTGCCCGGATTAGTGAGGTTGTAGGTGCCGAACGGAACCCGCCTTTCCCAGCAGGCGAAGCAGGCGGTGACGAAATCACCGAGGTGGGAAATCGAGTTCTCCGCCTCAAGCAGGCATTGGTAGGATAGCACCTTGGTCAGGTAATTCCTTGGGCTGTTGCAATGGTCGAAGGGGATGCGCAGGCGCCATATATAACACCCGGAAGCTCCATCAAGCACTTCTTCGCCGATGGCTTTGGTGCCGGAGTAGAAGGAACATGGGGGTCTACGAAAGCTGAAGTTCGGAGGATCGTCCTCACGAAAAGCGGTGCCGTCGGCCGTGCGGCCGCTGTAGATGCAACCGGAAGAGACGTGCCCCCAGGGCGTCCCGGTGGCCTCGCAGGCGCTGCGGATCACGCCAGGAAGGACGGCATTACCCAGCAGACATTCCGCCTTGTGGATCTCACAGGCATCCACATTAGGCTTACCCGTGTAGCCCGCTGCATTGATCAGAAAGGTCGTTCGGGTTTGCTCAATGAGTGCGACGAGACGCGCCGGGTCGTAGTAGTCGACCTCTGCGCGTGCTACTGAGCGATACGGGATGTGCCGGACTTCAAAGAGCGACCGGAAGGACGAGCCAACGTAGCCGGAGCCGCCGAGGAGAAGGATCATGGTTGCGGATATTTTTTTGCGATAAACTGCTAGAAAAAAGTAGTGCTGGTTGATCGGCCGATGCCGTTAGCAAGCCAATTGCCCAGAGCGGTCGTGGCGGAACGTAGTTGTTCGGCATCCATCCAGTCGTTGCGGAAGCCGATTTCATCGAGGCGGGCGACGAGGGAAGAAAGACAGCGATTGGGAAAGCTGAAATTTGAAATGAAGATCAGATGAAGAAGATTACGCCAAGGTTCTAAGATAATTCGCGTATGAGGTTTTGCCCAGGACCTCGATGGATGTTTGAAGTTCCTCGGCGGTCATCCAGCCATTGCGGAAGCCAATTTCTTCAAGGCAGGCGACTTTGAATCCCTGATGGTGTTCGATGGTGCGGACGAATTGGGAAGCCTCAAGGAGCGAATCGTGGGTGCCGGTGTCGAGCCAAGTGTGGCCGCGGCCGAGGAGTTCGACATGGAGCAGGCCCCGTTCGAGGTAGGCGCGGTTGATGCAGGTGATCTCGAGTTCGCCGCGGGCGGACGGCTTGACGTTCTTGGCGATGGCGACGACATCAAGGTCGTAAAAGTAGATGCCAGTGACGGCATACTTGGATTTGGGATTGACGGGTTTTTCCTCGATCGACAAGGCCTTGCCGCCGGCATCGAATTCGACGACGCCGAAGCGTTGCGGGTCGTGGACCTCGTAGCCGAACACGGTGGCACCGTAGTCGCGGGCGGCGGCGACTTGCAGCTTGAGCGAGAACCCTTGGCCATAGAAGATGTTGTCGCCGAGGACCAAGGCGCAACGCTCATTGCCGATGAAGTCCTCGCCGATGACAAACGCTTGGGCCAAGCCGTCGGGGCTCGGTTGTTCGGCGTAGGCGAGGGAAATGCCGAAACGCGAACCATCGCCGAGCAGCCTGCGATAGAGCGGCAGGTCATCGGGCGTGGAGATGACCAGGATTTCCCTGATTCCGGCAAGCATCAGGACCGAGAGCGGATAGTAGATCATCGGTTTGTCATAGACCGGGAGCAATTGCTTGCTCACCGCCATGGTGCATGGATAGAGCCGGGTGCCGGAGCCGCCAGCGAGGATGAGACCTTTCATCGGAAGAAAAGTTGAAAGCTGAAAGTTGAAATGTAGAGGAAGGAAGGAGGAAGAATTGAAAACTGAATGTTGATAGCAGAGATTACAGGCAGGCGGTATTCCTCATTGTCTTTAATCCAACATTCAACATTCAACGTCGAACGGATTCAGGATAAACGAACCTGCTAGGCTTTCACCACGGCGGCGGTGCCTTGGATCGCGGCCATGGCGTTCCGTGTATCAACGACAAGGTCGGCCCAGGCGGCAAGCTGGGTGAGGTCATAAACTTTATGGTTCGTCGCGATGACAACAGCGTCTTGGTTGCCGATGATTTCTTCCGTCCACGGCAGAGACTTCATGCCCTGCCAGTTTGCGTGTTCGCGGGTCGGCCCGATTTCCGGGATGTGGGGGTCGTGATAGGCGACGTCGGCGCCGAGGGCGGCGAAGCGGTCGAGGAGCGTGAAGGTGGGCGATTCGCGCATGTCATCGACGTCGGCCTTGTAGGCGAGGCCGAGGAGGAGGATCCGGCTGCCCTTGACCGCCTTGGAGCGATCATTGAGGGCCATGGCGGTGCGGTGCACGACGTATTCGGGCATGGCGCGGTTGACTTGGCCGGCGAGTTCGATGAAGCGGGTGTTGACTCCGAACTCGCGAGCTTTCCAGGTGAGGTAGAAGGGATCGATGGGGATGCAGTGGCCGCCGAGGCCGGGGCCGGGATAGAAGGGCGTGAAGCCGAAAGGTTTGGTGGCGGCGGCGCGGATAACCTCCCAGATGTCGATGTCCATGGCATCGGCGACGGTTTTGAGTTCGTTGACAAGGCCGATGTTGACGGAGCGGTAGATGTTTTCCAGCAGCTTGGTCAGTTCGGCGACTTTGCAGGAGCTGACGGGGACGATGGTGTCGAAGGCCGCCTGATAGAGGGCGGTGCCGGCCGCCAGGCACGCCGCAGTATGGCCGCCGACGACCTTGGGGATGTTGGTGGCCGCGAAGTGCGGGTTGCCGGGATCCTCGCGCTCCGGGGAGTACACGACAAACACGGATTCGCCGGGAACCAGCCCGCGGGCAACGACGCGGGTGACGACTTCTTCCTCCGTAGTGCCGGGATAGGTGGTGCTTTCCAGCGACAGCGCGGTGCCGGGCCGCAGATGCGGGACCACGGCATCAAGGGTGTCGGTCACATAACTCAAATCCGGCTCCATGTGGACGTCCAGCGGCGTGGGAACACAGAGGATCACGGCATCGACCTCGGTGATGCGGGTGAAATCCGCGGTGGCGGCGATGAGCTTGGCATCGACCCCGGCCTGGATGTGGGCGGCGTCGATGTGGGCGATGTAGCTGGTGCCGGCGTTGATGGCAGCGACTTTGGAGGCGTCGATGTCAAAGCCGACACAGCGGAAGCCCTTGGCAGCGAAGGCAAGGATCAGCGGCAGCCCGACATAGCCGAGCCCGACGACACCGATGACGGCGTCTTTGGATTGGAGTTTGGTGAGGAAGGACATGAGAGATTGTGGATCGTGGATCGTGGATTGAAGAGAGATTCACCGCCAAGGCGCCAAGGTCGCCAAGGAAGAGGAGAAGAAGGACATTGGGGGAAAAGCTTTAAGGTAAAAGCTGAAAGGCTGAGAGGCTGAGAGGCTGAGAGGCTGAGAGGCTGAAAAGCTGAAAGGCTGAAATGCGAACATCGAACATTCAACGTTGAACATCGAACGTTGAACGGAAGAGAAATGAAGAGAAGGAGACAGGAGACAGGAGACAGGAGACAGGAGACAGGAGACAGGAGACAGGAGACAGGAGACAGGAGACAGGAGACAGGAGACAGGAGACAGGAGACAGGAGACAGGAGACAGGAGACAGGAGACAGGAG
>CAIWMU010000075.1 GCA_903913865.1 uncultured Verrucomicrobia subdivision 3 bacterium | reverse complement strand
GGCACCAGTCCTGTGGGGTCGTTTGCGCCGAACGGGTATGGGTTGAATGACATGGCAGGGAATGTGTGGCAGTGGTGTTGGGATTGGTATGGGACGCCGTATGCTGGAGGGACGGATCCTCGTGGAGTTTCGTCGGGCTCCTTCCGTGTGGGTCGGGGTGGCAGTTGGCTCAACGACGCGAGCGGCTGCCGGGCTGCGAACCGCGGCTACGACGGCCCGGCGTACAGGAGCATCATCATCGGGTTCCGTTCCGCCCTGCCCCCAGGTCAGTGAGCTAGCGGCAGGGAGGAAGGGGGGGGGTGGTAGCGGAGTTGATGCAGGGGCGGTATCGGAGCGAAGGATGAGCGTAGATCCGGCCGTGCGATCCACGGAGCGGGGGAAATGGAAGGCTGGGTGGAACTGGGGTGATGGAAGAGGCAAGCCCGCGCAGCGGTCGGTAATTTTTGGTGAAAACGGTTCAAAATGTTATGAAAACGATTGGAAGAGTTATAAGTCTGATGTGCGTTGGGTTGATGTTGTTCGGCATGTCAGCCCGGGGTGCGACAGGGTTTGGGGACTCGAACACGATCAGCGTGGATACGCGTCCTGCAACCATCACCACGCAACCAGCGAGCCAGTCGGTGCGGGCTGGGGCGGCTGTGACACTAAGCGTTACTGCTGCCTGTCCCACCCCGCTGAGTTATCAATGGCGGAAGAATTCAAACGATGTCGCGGGAGCCACAAGTGCCACTTTGAGCCTTGGCACGGTGGCGGCTGCGGATGCGGGATTTTATCAAGTGCTTGTCATCTGGCCATGGGGCAGCCTGGCAAGTTCGGCAGCCTCGCTGGTTGTCAACACGCCAGCTTCCATTACGTTGAATCCTGTGGGCCAATCCATTTTGGCGGGTAACAGCACCACCTTGAGTGTGGCGGCGACCGGAACAGCACCTCTTAGCTACCAATGGCGTAAAAACGGGATCAACATCCCGGGAGCAACCAACACAGTGCTGGTGCTCAGCAATGTGTCGGCCGGGGATGCCGGATCTTACGCTGCCGTGGCAAGCAACGCCTGGGGCAGTGCGACAAGTGCGGCTGCAAATTTGATAGTGCTGACTCCCCCGGTAATCACCAGCCAGCCTGCGGGTGCCTCGATCGCAGCCGGTCGGCCGGTAGCGTTTAGTGTCGTTGCGGGCGGTACGTCTCCGTTGGGTTATCAATGGCGCAAGGATGGGGTGGCGATCAGCGGCGCAACAAATATGACCTTCAGCATTGGTCTGGCAACGACCGTGGATGGGGGGAGTTATGATGTGGTGGTCAGCAACGGTTATGGGAGTGTGACCAGTGCGTCCGCCGTTCTCTTGGTTAGCCCCTCGGCTTTTGTTTATGCCCAAAGCTCCGTCGGCGCTCCCGGGGGGATTGTGGTCGTTGCCATTGCTGTTGCCGCCCTCGGGCAGGAGAACGGGGCCGGCTTCAGCCTGAACTATGACCCGGCTGTCATGTATTATCAATCGGTCCAATTGGGAAGCGCCGCTGCTGGAGGCTACCTGCTTTTGAACACCGGTTCAACGAACGTGGGCCGTCTTGGCATAGGCCTGGCCCTGCCGAGCGGAAGTCGATTTGCCCCTGGAACCCAGGATGTCTTCAGGGTGGTGTTCCGGACGGCGGCGGGATATACGAATGAGTCGGGGACGGCGGTTTCGTTCGGGGATCTGCCGGTGGCGCGCGAACTGGTGGACGAACTTGGCGGGGGGCTGGATGTCGCGTGGATTGAAGGGGCGGTGCATTTCAGCCCGGCGATCACGAGCCAGCCCATATCGCAGGTGGTGACGCAGCGTGGGGGAGGGTTGAGTTTCAGTGTGGGGGCCACGGGCACCTGGCCGCTCAGGCGGCAGTGGTATAAAGATGGGCTTGCCCTTCCGGGACAGACGAACACGAGCCTGACAATACCATCAGCCGGGCTGGGGGAAGCGGGCAGCTACATGGTCATAGTGACCAACCTATACGGGATGGCGACAAGCGTGGCTGCCACTGCGGAGGTCCGTTTTGCCCCGTTGATCAGTGCCCAGCCTGTGGCTTTGGCCGTGATGCAGGGAGGGGTCGCGAACTTTAGTGTGACAGCAACGGGATCGCCTGTGCTGGGCTATCAGTGGCGCAAGGGCGGGACGCTGATTGCAGGGGCCACGGGTTCGAGTCTGGCGCTGAGTGGGGTAACTACAAATGATGCGGGAGCCTATGATGTGGTCGTCGCGAACGCCTACGGCTCGGCCACCAGTGTGGTGGCAACATTGACCGTGACTGTCGCTCCCTATCTCACGTTGCAGCCTCGGGGGACGAGCGTGTTGGCCGGAACACCGGTGAGCTTTACCGTTGCGGCCGGCGGGACCCAGCCCCTGGTGTGCCAGTGGAGGAAGGATGGAATTGTTCTGGGTGGGAAAACCGGGTTCACGCTCTCGATCAACAATGTGGGCGCGTCTGATGCGGGAGGTTATTCTGTGGTGATCAGCAACGCGTATGGGGTGGTGACCAGTGATGTGGCGCTATTGACGGTGAATGTGCCGCCGTATCTCACCACGCAGCCGATGGACCTGGCGGTGCTGGAGGGGTCCTATGGAGGATTTACGGTGGTGGCCGGAGGGAGCACCCCTTTGACCTATCAATGGCGGAAGAACGGCACCCCCGTGGCAGGAGGCACGGACGACATTCTCTCGCTGAGCGGGGTGCGGACGAATGATGTGGGCTCGTATGATGTGGTGGTTGCGAACGGTTATGGGGCCATCACCAGTCTGGTGGCAACGCTGACGGTGTATGTGAAACCGTTCATGACGGTTCAACCGGTGAGTCGCTCGGTGGTTGCGGGAGGGACGGCGACATTCACCGTGGGGGCGGGAGGCACGCAACCGCTGGAGTGCCAGTGGTTGAAGGATGGCGTGGCGCTGGTTGGGAAGGCCGGTTTGACACTGGTTTTGAGCAACGTAACGACAAATGACGGGGGGAACTACTCTGCCCGGGTGAGCAACGCGTTTGGGAATGTGACCAGCGCTGTGGCGGCCCTGACGGTGAATATTTCGCCATTCATCACAGGTCAGCCGGTGTCAACTTCTGCAACACAGGGAGGCTCCGCAGGCTTCAGTGTGGTGGCAGGAGGAACGTCGCCGCTGGGCTACCAGTGGCGCAAGAGTGGTGCGGCTATTGGAGGTGCAACGACCTCGAGTCTGGCCCTGAGCGGTGTGACGACCAATGATGCGGGCGGCTATGATGTGGTGGTGGCCAACGCGTATGGAGCGGTGACGAGCGTTGTGGCGACGTTGACGGTGAATGTGCCTCCTTACATCGGGTTGCAGCCGCAAGGGGTGACTGTGCTTGCGGGAGGAACGGCGAGCTTGACGGTGGGGGCGGGTGGGACGCAGCCGCTGGTGTGCCAGTGGCGCAAGGATGGGGCTGCATTGAGCGGAAAGACCGGCTTCACCCTCTCCTTGAGCGGAGTGGGCACCAATGACAATGGCGGATACGACGCGGTGATTGCCAATGCCTACGGATCGGCGACGAGTGCTGTGGCGACACTGGTTGTGCCGTGGGCGAAACTGGCGATGACGGGATCCACCCAGATGGCAGGGGTGGCGTTCTCCATGCCCGTGAGGATTGAAGCTGTGGGTAACGAGAACGCGGTGGGATTGAGCCTGAACTATGATCCTGTGCGGCTGCAATTTGTATCGGCGTCTATCGCGAGCAATCTGGCGGGTGCGAGCCTGTTGCTGAACACGGGTTCAACGAACGCGGGGCGTATAGGCCTGGGGATCAGCCTGCCGAGCGGGGTGGCGCTGACGAACGGGTTGCAGGAACTGGTGCGGGTGGTGTTTCTACCGCCGGTGAGTTCGAGTTCCGTGGTGACGACGCTGGGTTTTGGGGATGCGCCCGTGGTGAGGCAGGTGGTTGACTCTGCGGCGGTGGCTCAACCGGCGAGCTTTGCCGGGGCGGTGGTGACCCTGACTCCGGCGGAGTATGAGGGGGATGTGATCCCACGGGGGCGTGTGGACGGGGTGGTGCGGATAGCGGACTGGGTCCAGGTGGGACGGTTTGTGGCGGCGCTGGATCTGGCGACGAACATAGGGGAGTTCCAGAGGGCGGACTGTGCACCGCGATCGACTCAGGGGGATGGGCGTTTGACGGTGACCGACTGGGTTCAGGCGGGACGTTATGCCGTGAGCTTGGATCCCTCGGTGCTGGTTGGGGGGCCGAGAACGCCGACAGTTGGGCCAGCGAAGCGGGACTTGCAGCCGATGGGCGGAGGACGGGTGTTGAGGGTGGTGAGCCAGAATGTGGTGCCCGGGCAACCGGTGACGGTGCAGGTGCAGCTGGATGCGCAGGGGGATGAGAATGCGCTCGGCTTCAGCGTGGGATATGACTCGAGCCGTCTGACGCTCAAGAAAGTGACACTGGGATCCGGGGCTGCCGGGGCAACTGTGAACCTGAACACGAACACGGTGGGCAGGGTGGGTATGGCGATCCTGTTCCAGGGGGAGGGAGCCTTCGGCTTTGGGCAGCAGGAGGTGGCGTTGCTGGAGTTTGGGACCTCTTCTGGGCTGGCCGGGAGCAGTGCCCTGGTGTTTGGGGATCTACCGGTGTGGCGGGATGCGGCGAACTCTCAGGCGGAGTCTCTGGCGACGACCTACGAGAATGGTGCGATCACGGCAACTGGAGGGGCCCCTGCGCTGGAGATTAGCAATTCGGGCAGTGGGATCAGGCTGAGTTGGCCCCTGGGGCAATCAAACTACGTCCTGGAGAGGGCATCAGGGGTGGCAAGTGGTTCCTGGTCCGGCGTCCCGGGCGATCGATCCACCAACGCCAGCACCATCACAGTCACCGTCCCCCTCGAGAATGCTCCATCATTCTTCCGGTTGAGGAAGAACTGAGGGGAATTTTAACCACGAACAACACGAAAGACACGAAAAGGGTAGGGAGGACCGCCAAGCGGTGATCATGCACGCATTGTCGCAACGGTTGGGGAGTTGAAACCACGGATGGGACCGGATGGAAAGTGGATGGGGATCTGGCGTTATCCCCGGGCACCCAAGGGTGGGTCATGTTCCAAAGTCCACAGGTTGTGCCCCCCCGGATGGCGCAACCCAGGGCTCAGCTTCTCCGCGCACCAACAGTGCAACACCGGGCGCCTCCCGTCCGGACCCTCTGCGGCCAACCGCCCCATGTCCCCCAACTGTCAATAGTGAGGACTGACACCTTTTCGATGAAGCCGGGCTTTCAGCCCTCTATTCATGCCGGTGACCAATTCCTATGGCGGTGCCATAGGCTGGAATGGTGCCGGGCCGTTGGCCCTGCTGAATGCAACTTCCGAAATCTGCGTAAATCTGCGGCATCTGCGGATAAACCTCGGGTTATGGGCCCCCCCTTTGCCGATTCGAGGTGCGCCATTCTGATCCGACGCACAATCGCCTCCCTTCAATGGAATTTCGTGTGTTTCGTGGTAGGAATCGGGGTGGTGGGAAGGGGTTGGAGGTTCTTCAACTGTCAAAAGTGAGGACTGACCCCTTTTAAGGCTTGCGGAAGGGGGAGATGCACAGAACCATTCATGGAAAAAATGCTGATCTCTGATTTATTCCGGCGTAAGCCGTTGGGATTGCTCTGCCGCGAGTCGGATGAACCGGGGCAGCAGTTGCGGCGGGTGCTCGGGCCGGTCCAACTGACGCTGCTGGGGGTGGGGGCGATTATTGGGGCGGGGATTTTTTCCACTGTGGGGACTGCGGCGGCCGGGGGGGCGGGGCATGTCGGGGCCGGGCCGGCACTGGTCATTTCTTTTCTGGTGGTTGCAGTGGCCTGCGGATTCGCCGGGTTGTGCTATGCGGAATTCGCGGCGATGGTTCCCATTTCCGGCTCAGCCTACACCTATGCCTATGCGACTCTGGGGGAGCTGGCGGCCTGGTTGATCGGTTGGGACTTGATCCTGGAGTATGCGATCAGCAATGCGGCGGTGGCGGTTTCGTGGTCGGGCTATTTTCAGGCGTTGCTTGCGGGGTTCCATGTTCATGTTCCTGCGTGGCTGGGGACGGATTACCGAACGGCGATTCAAGCGGTTCACGAGGTTGCGGCGGCAAAGCTGGCTGGCACCCTGGGAGCGATCGATCCATCGGTGCTGCGAAATGCGGAGGCGCTGGATCTCGCGCCCAGAATCTTCGGTCTGCCTCTGATTTTTAATCTGCCCGCGTTCGGGATCGTGGTGCTGGTGACCTGGGTGGTGCTGGTCGGAATCCGGGAGACGGCCCGGTTTAATTCCGGGCTGGCGATCACCAAGTTGCTGATCATCCTCTTCTTTCTCGGATTGGGTTCATTCTATATCCGGCCCGAGAATTGGACTCCCTTTGCACCGAACGGGCTGCATGGAATTTCGAGTGCGGCGGCGATCATCTTTTTTGCGTATATCGGATTTGATGCGGTATCCACGGCAGCGGAGGAAACGAAGGATCCGCAGCGCAACATGCCGATCGGGATCCTGGCGAGCCTCGGGATCTGCACGGTCATTTATGTGGGGGTGGCGATCGTGCTGACCGGCATGGTGAAGTGGGACAAACTGGGGAACGCGGAGCCGCTGGCCTACGCGTTCTCATCGATCGGGATGAACTGGACGGCGGGGGTGATTGCATTCGGCGCGGTGCTGGCCACCACTTCGGCGCTGGTGCCGTATCAGGCAGGGCAGCCCCGGATTCTTCTGAGCATGGGGAGGGATGGTCTGCTGCCGGGATGGACGGCGCGGGTGCATCCGCGATACCGGACACCGCACATTTCGACCTTGCTGACCGGTTTTGTGGTGGCGATCTGCTCCTCGGTGGCGAACATCAATGAACTGGTGGAACTGACGAATGTCGGGACCTTGTTTGCCTTCGCCATGGTGGCTCTCGGCGTGATCATTCTGCGGCGCAAGGAACCGGATCGGCACCGGCCTTTTCGCACCCCTTGGGTGCCATTGGTGCCGCTGCTGGCGATCGGGTGCTGCATTTACCTGATGATGGAACTGCCCCTGATCACCTGGATCCGTTTCTTCCTCTGGATGGCGGCGGGGCTGGTGATCTATGTGCTTTACGGGTGGAAACGGAGCAAGTTGCGTCAGGTGAAGGTTGATTGAGCGGACATTGTCAGGATCACAAACATGAGTGCAAAACAACAGGAAGCAGGCGGAACCCAGGGCTTGGTGCGGGGTCTTGGGTTGCTCGATTCCACGATGATCGTGGCCGGGTCGATGATCGGCTCGGGGGTGTTCATTGTCTCGGCGGATATTGCGCGGAATCTGGGATCCACGGGCTGGCTGCTGGCGGCCTGGGTGGTCACCGGGGCCTTCACCATCATCGCCGCGCTGAGTTATGGGGAACTGGCAGCCATGATGCCCCAGGCGGGAGGCCAGTATGTTTACCTGCGCGAGGCCTACAATCCGATGCTGGGCTTCCTGTATGGGTGGACCTCATTTCTGGTGATTCAGACCGGAACCATCGCGGCTGTGGCGGTGGCCTTTTCACGTTACACGGGGGTGCTGCTTCCGTGGATCTCGCCAACCAACTGGATCATCCCGCCGGTGAACCTCTCCCGCAGTTACGCCATCAGCCTTTCCACGCAACAGTTTGTGGCGGTTTTGGTGATTGTTTTACTGACGTTCATCAACACGCGCGGGTTGCGGCTCGGCAAGATCATTCAAAACCTGTTCACCTCGGTAAAGACCCTCTCCCTGGGGGCGTTGATCGTGGTGGGGTTGATCATTGGCCGCAAGGCGGAGGTCGTGCAGGCGAATTTTGCCGATCTGTGGACTCCTGTGAATGCGCTGGCGATCAAGCCGGATCTGGGATTTCTCTCCAGTGTGGTGGCGAGTGCCGGGGCGTTTGGCCTGTTCATTGCTTTTTGCGTTTCCCAGGTCGGGTCGCTTTTTTCCTCGGATGCGTGGAATAACATCACGTTCACTGCGGGTGAGGTGGAGAATCCCCGGCGCAACATTCCGCTCTCCCTGGCCCTGGGCACGGGGCTGGTGACGGCCCTCTATCTGCTCGCGAATCTGGCCTATCTCTGCCTGCTGCCACTGGAGGCCATCAAGCATGCGCCGGATGACCGCGTGGCGACAGCGGCGGTGGAAACCGTCTTCAGCGGGGGCGGGGTGATGATCATGGCGATTGCGATCATGATCTCCACCTTCGGGTGCAACAACGGCATCATTCTGGCCGGTGCCCGTGTTTATTATGCCATGGCCAAGGACAAACTGTTTTTCAAGGCCGCCGATTCGCTGAACGGGTTCCGGGTGCCTGCGGTGGCGCTGGTCCTTCAGTGTGTCTGGTCCTGTTTTCTGGTGCTTCCCCGCACCCGGTTGCGGGATGCAGCCACCGGCGCGGAGACCTACGGGAATCTCTATGGGAGCCTGCTGGACTATGTGGTCTTTGCGGTTCTCATCTTCTATGTGCTGACGATCATCGGGCTGTTCATCCTGCGGCGGAAGCGGCCTGATGCCGTGCGACCCTACCGGGCATGGGGTTACCCGTGGATCCCGGGCATCTACATCGTGGCCGCCACGTTGATCCTTGCGGTGTTGCTGCTCTACAAAACGGAAACCTCCTGGCCGGGCCTGGTCATCGTGCTGACGGGCGTGCCGGTTTACTGGTTCTGGACGGCGGCTCAGCGCAGGAGTTCGGCGGGGGCACCCCCTGCAGCGGAAGTGGAGTGATTGCCTCCGCTCAACGCCGCGCCGCTGGTGCCGGGTTCGCATGGGGTGCCCAAACGGGAACTCATGCAACTCGTTCTTCCCGCATTTTGGGGCAGGTGTGGAATTCTGTCTGATGAAAACCTGATCCTCCTTGACTTTATGCCCATCATAATCCATCACCCTGCGAATCAACACGGGCAACCAACAACATGTTTCAGGCGATGAATTTGTTTAAACGCAAGTCGATCAGTGAACTGCAGGCTGAAAGTCATTCTGAGCACGGACTTAAGCGGGCTTTGGGGCCGGTAAACCTGACGGCTCTTGGGATTGGAGCGATTGTCGGTGCGGGGATTTTTGTCCTCACCGGGCAGGCGGCCGCGAAGTATGCGGGGCCGGCGATTGTCTATTCCTTCATTCTCGCGGGCATTGCATGCGCCTTCGCAGGACTGTGCTACGCGGAACTTTCGGCGATGATCCCGATCTCCGGATCGGCCTATACCTATGGATATGCCACCATGGGGGAGTTTGTGGCATGGATCATCGGGTGGGATCTGATTCTGGAATACCTTTTTGCGGCCTCGACCGTTGCCGTGGGGTGGAGCGGGTATGTGGTTTCTTTCCTAAAGGACATGGGGATAGTGATTCCAGCCCAGTTTACGGGGGCGCCCTACAATCACATAGCACCGACGGATGCCGGGTGGAATGTGTGGCGGCTCTTTACCGAGGGGTGGGTGAGCACCGGGGCCGTGTTGAATGTTCCGGCGATGATCGTCGTGGCTCTGATCACCATCCTGCTCGTGATCGGCATCACCGAGTCGGCGACCTTCAACAATGTAATTGTGGCGATCAAGATGACCGTGATTCTCGCCTTCCTAGCGGTTGGGGTCTGCTACATCAATCGTGAGAACTGGGATCCCTTCGTTCCGGCGGCCACTGCGGCGGGTCAGTTTGGCTGGGGCGGGGTTCTTCGGGCTGCCGGTGTGATCTTCTTTGCCTACATAGGATTCGACGCCGTTTCGACGGCAGCGCAGGAGGCTAAGAATCCGCAACGGGACATGCCGATCGGCATTCTCGGATCGCTCGCGATCTGCACGATCCTCTACATCGCGGTCGCCCTGGTTCTGACCGGTATTGTGAAATACACCCAGCTGAATGTGCCGGATCCGATCGCGGTTGCCATCGATTCCCTGGGCAGCGGGGTCAGGTGGCTGCGGCCCGTGATCAAGATCGGGGCCATCGCCGGGTTGTCCTCGGTGATCCTGGTGATGATGCTGGGCCAGCCGCGTATCTTCTTCGCCATGTCCAAGGATGGGCTGCTCCCCCCGGTCTTCAGTTCGGTGCACAAGAAGTTCCAGACACCCTGGCTGGCAACCATCCTGACCGGCACCATTGCGATGCTGGTGGCGGGATTGTTCCCGATCGGTTTGCTGGGAGAACTGGTGTCGATCGGCACCCTGCTGGCGTTTGCGATTGTCTGCGCCGGGGTGTTTGTCCTGCGGTTCACGGATCCCGAAATACCGAGGCCCTTCCGCACGCCGATGTTCTGGCTGGTATCCCCGCTGGGTGTGATCTTCTGTTTCTGCCTCATGGCAGGGCTCCCGCTGGACACCTGGGCACGGTTGATTGCCTGGATGGCAATTGGAATTGTGATCTACTTCGCCTACGGGAGACGCCATTCCAAAGTGCAGATCAGGAGTCGTGCCGGGGGAGGGCGTTGACGTCAGGGCGTTGACCGATTTGCCGCGAAGGGGTCAGTGCCGTCACTTTTTGTAAACGACACATAAAGTGAGAACTGACCCCATTCGCTCGGGCTTTTCCGGTGTTGGGCTTGGGGGGTGGCCCCACCCGTGTGCAACTACTCGGGGGAGAAGGCGATGATGCTTAGGGGTGGCAGTGTGAGTGCCGCGGACTGAGGATGACCGTGTGAGGGGATCGGCTCCGTGGTCTTTCCCCCCTGATTCCCGGTGTTTGAGCCGCCGTAGATGGAGGCGTCGCTGTTGAGAATTTCCTTCCACTTTCCGGCGCGGGGGAATCCCAACCGGTAACCGTGGCGCGGGATGGGGGTCAGGTTCATGACCACCAAAACTTCATTCGCACGATCTGTGCTCTGCCGCACGTAGGAGAGGATGCTGCTTTCGTGGTCGGAACAATCCAGCCAGTAAAACCCGGTGTGGTCGTAATCACCCTGCCAGAGGGCGGGGTGGGACTGGTAAACCTGGTTGAGATCCCGGACAAACTTGCGCAGACCCTCATGGTAGGGTCCTGCCTGGAGGAGTGACCAATCCACCTGAGAATTGACGTTCCACTCCGAGGATTGGCCGATCTCGCACCCCATGAAGAGGTGCATTTTCCCGGGGAAGGTCCACTGGTAGCCGAGCAGAGCCCGGAGGTTGGCAAACTTCCGCCAGTCATCTCCCGGCATGCGTCCGATCAGCGAGCACTTGCCGTGAACGACCTCATCATGCGAAAGGGGCATGATGAAATTCTCATGACCGTTGTAGAGCATCGCGAACGTGAGGTCGTTCTGGTGGTGCTTGCGGTGGATCGGATCCTTCTTGAAATAGTTCAGGGTGTCGTGCATCCAGCCCATGTTCCACTTGAAGGTGAAACCCAATCCGCCGAGGTAGGGCGGGCGGGTGACCTGCGGCCATGCGGTGGATTCCTCGGCGATCGTGATGACCCCGGGGAACTCGGTATGGATGAGGTGGTTGAAGTTGCGAAGGAACTCAATCGCTTCAAGGTTCTCCCGTCCACCGTATTGGTTGGGAATCCATTCCCCCGACTTCCGGGAGTAATCGAGGTAGAGCATGGAGGCAACCGCGTCCACGCGGAGGCCATCAATGTGGAAGCGTTCGCACCAGAAGAGGGCGTTTGCTGTCAGGAAATTAAGCACCTCATGGCGGCTGAAGTTGAAGATCAGCGTGCCCCAATCCTGGTGAGCCCCTTTCCGGGGATCCTCATGCTCATACAGGGCCGTCCCATCGAACTTCGCAAGAGCCCACTCATCCCTGGGGAAATGGGCCGGAACCCAGTCCACGATCACGCCGATCCCGGCGCGGTGCAGTTCATCGACGAGGTATTGGAAATCCTCAGGAGTCCCAAAACGGCTGGTGGGGGCAAAGAACCCGGTCACCTGATAGCCCCAGGAGGGGTAAAATGCATGCTCTGCAACCGGCAGAAACTCGACATGAGTGAAACCCATCTCGGTGATGTATTCCACGAGGGGTGCTGCGAGCTCCCGATAGTTGAACGATTCCGAGGCCGATTTTTTGCGCCAGGATCCGATGTGCACCTCGTAGATGCTGATCGGGGAGCGAAGCGGGTCCTGCTGGCGCCGGGCCGACATCCAGGCCTCGTCGGACCAGTTAAAGTGGCGGTTGTCCCAGACGATGGCCGCATTCTTGGGTGCCACCTCGAAGAAGAATCCGTAGGGATCGGTCTTCAGGCTCACGTTGCCGTGGACATCCCGGATCTCAAATTTGTAGTGGGCTCCCACTGCGGCGCCCGGAACGAAGATTTCCCAGACACCCGAGGTGCCGAGGGATCGCATCATGTGGCGGCGTCCGTCCCAGTGGTTGAATTCTCCCACGACACTGACCCTTTGGGCGTTCGGAGCCCAGACGGCAAAGCTGACTCCCGGAACCCCATCGATCACGCGGAGTTGGGCGCCGAGTTTCTCATGGATGCGGCGCTCGTCCCCCTTGCCAAACAGGTAGAGATCCGATTCTCCCAAAGTGGGGAGGAAAGAATAGGCGTCCCGTCCCCGGGAAAGAGCGCCGGACTGCCAGGTGATGACGAGGTCATAGGCATAAACCTCGTTGGCGCTCCGGGTGATGCCCTCGAATACGTCGGAGTTCGGAATGCGTTTCAGCTTGATGACAGGGCGGTTCTTTTCGTGAACCGGATGCATCTCCACCTTTGCGGCTCCTGGCACGAGGGCCCTGCCGACAAGACCCTCACCCCCTCCAAGGGGGTGCAACCCGAGCAACTGATGCGGCGAACGGTGCCGGACCTCGGTGAGGCTCAACAATTCATCCTGAGTAAGAACCATGATGATTCAAGGTAACAGAGGATTGGGGATTTGCACCGCAAAAAACGGAACCGATCCTGCGGCGAAGCGCTCAAGGGTGGTTTTTGCTCTGGCGCCGGGGATGGGTTTGGGGCAGGATGTCCCTGCAAAAGACGGTTTCGGCATGTCATGAAAGCAAAGATCATCATCACACCCAAGAAAGCTGTGTTGGACCCGCAAGGGAAAACGGTTCAAAACGCGCTGGCCCACATGGGCTATGCGGAGGTTGGAGCCGTCCACGTGGGCAAATACCTTGAGATAGAGTTGACCGGCACAGACCGGGAACTCGCCCGCAAGCAGGTGGATGAGGCCTGCCACAAGATCCTGAGTAATCCCGTGATTGAGGATTACCGGTTCGAGATCGAGGGCTAGGATTTGAAGGCGGGCAATCCCCGCAGGCTGTTTTCCCGCCCCGGGCGGGGGAATGGCAATGACCGCGCCCCATCCCCGCAGGGTCGGTTGCGAGTTTCCAGTCAGGGCGGGGAACCAGTTCAAGGTGATTTATGAAGTTTGCGGTATTACAGTTTCCGGGATCCAATTGTGATCAGGATTGTGTCCATGTGCTGCGGAATGTGATGGGCCATTCTGCGCGGCTCCTCTGGCACAAGGACACCTCCGTGGGGGATTCGGACGCGGCGATCGTGCCGGGCGGATTCAGCTACGGGGATTATCTCCGGACTGGCGCCATTGCCCGGTTCAGTCCGGTGATGCAGGCTGTGCAGGCTTTTGCCGCCCAGGGCGGCCTGGTGCTGGGCATCTGCAACGGGTTCCAGATCCTGTGCGAAGCGGGACTGCTGCCGGGCGCACTCATTCGGAACCGGTCGCTGCAGTTTCGCTGCGAGCAGGTTCATCTCCAGACCGCAACGACCGATTCCGCTTTCACCAACCGCGTGCCGGCCGGGAAACTCCTCCGGGTGCCCATAGCCCACGGGGAAGGTTGCTATTTTGCCGATCCTGAAACACTGGCCGGGATGCGTTCCCGGGGTCAGGTGCTTTGGAGGTATGTGGATGCACAGGGGGCGGCCACCGAGGCTGCGAACCCGAACGGGTCCGTGGACAACATTGCCGGTGTCTGCAACGAAGGCCGGAATGTGGCCGGGTTGATGCCCCATCCGGAGCGGGCCAGTGAGGATGTCCTGGGATGTTCGGATGGCCGGTTGATTTTTGAGAGCATCATCCACTCCCTGCAGCAGCGCAGGTCCGCGGTGGCAGCCTGAGGCGGGAGAACCCCGCCCCAGCCACAGGGATTCCGACACATGCCCCTTTCCAGCAGCAATCCACCGGAGCGGGTGGTGATTGCAGGCGGGGGCCCGGCAGGGATCTTTGCCGCCATCACCTGTATTGAGGCATCCCACGGCACCGAGGTTCTGGTGCTTGAGAAAACCGCCCAGTTTCTTTCCAAAGTCCGTGTTTCCGGTGGGGGTCGCTGCAACGTGACAAACGGTTGCCGGGATCCGCGGGAACTCATCCAGAATTATCCCCGTGGAGGCCGGGCCCTGCTCGGCCCTTTCATGGAGTTTGGGACTTCAGAGGCAGCCGAATGGTTTGAGCAGCGGGGTGTCGAACTGAAGACTGAGGCCGATGGCCGTGTTTTCCCTTCCACAAACACCTCACAGACGATCATCGACTGCCTCATGGGTGCCTCCAATCGGGCCGGGGTGCGCATGCTGCCGAACTGCGGGGTGGATGGAGTCGAGCGGACAGCAAACGGGTTCGTGGTCAAGACCACCGGCGGGCAGAAATTCGAGTGCGGGCGATTGATGCTGGCGACGGGCGGATGCCGGGGCGGGGCGGGTGGGCATCCGGCTGTGCTCTTGGGCCATTCCATGGTGCCTTCAGTGCCATCCCTGTTCAGTTTCGAGATCCGGCTGCCTTGGTTGAACGGTCTTGCGGGGATTGCCCTGCCCGGGGTGGCAGTATCCATCCCCGATCTTTCCCTTCATGGGGAAGGGGCGATGGTGATCACCCATTCAGGCCTGAGCGGGCCGGCCATTCTGCGTCTTTCCGCCTGGGGTGCGCGTGAGCTGTCCGGGCTTGGGTATTCATTCGAGATCAGAATCAACTGGCTCTCCGGCTGGGATACCGGGCGGATTGAGGCGGGTTTGGATTCCCGCAGAAAAGATCAGCCCGCCCGCCGCGTGATCAACAGTCCCCTGCCGCCCATTCCGACCCGGCTGTGGGAGCGGCTCGTGGAGCTGTCGGAGATTCCGGCGGAAACAAGGTTGGCGGAACTCTCGCGGTCAGCCCGGCATCGGCTCATCCAACAGTTGACCCGCACAACGCTGGCGGTTTCAGGCAAGAGCCTGAACCGGGAGGAGTTTGTGACCTGTGGCGGGGTTCAACTGCGCGAGGTGAACTTCAAGACCATGCAGAGCCGGATCTGCCCGGGACTTTTTTTTGGTGGCGAACTGCTCGATATCGACGGACTCACCGGCGGTTTCAACTTTCAAGCTGCCTGGACCACCGGATGGCTGGCCGGCCGGGCCATGGCCTCCTGATCCGTCCGGCAGGGGGGAACTCCCTCCTGCCTCACGGATGGATGTCGGGAGCGGACCCCCTATTTTGCGGTATAACCATGCCAGGCCTTCATGGATTCGGCGAGGGCGTCGCGGATATCCCCGGGAATGCCATAGCACTGGAGGCCGATGGGGCCTGTGTAGCCGAGCTGGCGCAGGGTCTTCAGGAAGGTGGCCATGTCGAACGAACCCCGTCCCAGGGGTTGGATGTAGCGGGACCAGCCGGGCTGTTCATCCAGCGTGTCGGCGCCGCTGATGGAGACCCCCCGGAGGCGGGGCATGACCTTCGTGAGAACGGATTTGTAGTCGCGATCCTTGGAGACCCGCAGCCAGTGGCAGAGGTTGAACATGACGGCCACATTGGGGCGGTCCACCTTTTCCGCCACACGGAAGGCATCCTCGGCCTTCTCCATCCAGTCGGCAGTGTGCGGGTAGAGGAGGATTTCCGCTCCGGACTCCTTGGCCACGGCAGCCATCTCCCGGACGATTTCGACCGCATGCGGGTCGCCAGCCGGGTCGGAGGCCTTCATGCCATTCATGATCAGGAGGAACTGCACTCCTCGGCCCTTGAGCAGTGGCATGATCTCCTTGAACTTGGGATCATAGGCCTGCTTGCCCGGGGTGATATCGACCATCATCGTGATCTGGTAGAGCTTCAGCCCTGCGGCGTCGAGGGTCTTGAGCCGTTCAGGAATGTTCTCAAGCCAGATATGGCCGACGCCATCATAACCGAGTTCCTTCATCATGGAGGCCTGCTGCTCCAGATTGCGTTTCTTCGCATCGTGGGTGTCGATGCAAAAGGCGAAGAATTCGTTCCCCTTCCGGGAGGCCGGGTCGGCGGGCGCTGCCGGAGTGGTGAGGGTGGCCGCCAAAAGGAGGCCAAGGCTGAGGATTGATTTTAGCATGGGAGAGGTTGAATGGATGGGACTTTAAACCAGCCAGGGACGGGAACGTTCCTGGGTGCGGGTGATGGCCTCGGCGGCGATTTTTGCATCCTCCGCGATCTCGTAATCGAACATGCCCGCGAGGACGAAATCGGCCCCGTGCAAAAAGGAGTAGCGGAAGGCGATTTGCGGCTGGATGGCTCCGGCGGCCATCGTCTTGAAGGCGATCCACGGTTTTTTCACCGTCTTCATGACTTCGGCGGTGGCATCGGGGTTCGCGCACCAGTAACCGGGGAACTCGTTGTAGGGCTCCTTGATCTGTTCCGGCTTCGGGGCGGTGGGATAGTTGTGGCAATGGAAGGTCTTGATGTAAAAGTCGGCATTCACCCCATGCTCCTCGCAGGCCTTCACGACATCCAGCGCGTGTCCTCCAACGCCGGAAGGTACCCCATATTCCTTGACCAGTGCCACGGCCTTGGCGACCAGATCAATCTTGCCCTGAGCCACGAGCGAATCGGCATGGACGCCCCAGAGGTAGATCGCCTCGCAGCCGTCCTTGATGAGTTCCTCCACATGCTGCCGGTATTTGGCCATGTCCGGCTCGACCGGCGCGGTGGGGCAGATGATCCACTGGATCTTGCCGCCGCGCTCCTTGCGGTAGCGGCGCAGGAGGGACATGGGATGCTCCGGGTTGTGCATGCAGAGCGTGTTCACCCCGGCGGCTTCCGCTGTCGCCAGCGTTTCCATGATCTTCGCGTCGGTGTTGTAGTGGGCTGCCAGATTGTAAACGTATTTGAGATCCCGGCTGTGGGTATAGTGGGTGAGCAGATTGCCACCCAGGATCAGGCGGCTCACCTCAAGTTTGCCGATTTTGGACTTGGGCAGGGGGACTGCCGCCGCCTTGGGTTCATCGGCAGCCCGGGAGTTCAGCGTGAGGGCAAGGCCGGCGGATGAGAGGAGGGTTCCCTTGACGAAGGATCGGCGTGTCATGTCTGTGCGCATTGTTTCGCTTTCCAAGCCGGTTCTCGGTGATTGATCGACCTGAGCCGTGCGTTCAGCGTGATGGCTGGCGACAGTTCCGATTCGTGGCTTTCTTAAGGGCATCCTATGCCTGCGAATGGGAATGGCGAGAAAAAACTCTCCGGGACGAAGATGTTGAAGCGTTCTGGCATCCGGGGGTGGGGTGCGTTTTGGGCGGGACCCGGGAAGGAATGCCTTCGCCCTGGTGGGGCAGCCAGTTGGAGGGCCTCCCGAGCAGGTTATCCGCAGATTTCGCAGATTACCGCAGATGGGGAAGAAGGGGTTGGCTGGAATCTGCCCTTTTTTCCGGCATCTGCGGATTACCTCTCAGGGATCGGTTATCGCAGGGGATCCGCGAATGGGGATCCGTTCGCCGACGGGTTTGCAGATGTGCAAACTTCGCCTGTGGTTTGCTCGGGAGTTTGCCACGACGCGAACGGAGCGTCCAGGGCCGTCCGCCCCCGTCATGGGGACAGGATCGCGGATCAGCGGTCAGTCCAAAAAGCGCAGAGGATTGACGGGGTGGGAAAGCTCAACGATGAAACCTCAGCGGGGGAAGCCAAGTCTTGTTTTGCGGCGTAGATCATTCAAGGGGAATCGCCCCGCTCAGTCTCCGCGAGGGGGGGG
>CAIWMU010000074.1 GCA_903913865.1 uncultured Verrucomicrobia subdivision 3 bacterium | reverse complement strand
GGTGCTGAGTTTCGAGGCTTGCAGCGGCCCCGCACTCCATTCATAAAACTGGGCTTGCGCCCAGGGTGCAAGCAGCAGGACGGCTGCCAGGACGATGGTCGGGAGTTTCAAGGATTTCAGGAAAACAAAGTGGTTCGTGCGTATTTTGTAATGTGGAGTTGCCAACGTATCCACAACCCTGACGAGCGGAAAGATTTTCGTCATCTTTCTCAGTTCGATGTAAGGTGGAGGCCCAAATTTACATCAAAAAGGGGCGTTTTGTGAGTGTATAATACTCATTATCAGCCACAAGCACAATCACGATGATTGAGGGGGTGCCTCGAAAAATAGTGTAAAGCTGAAAAAGCAGGTTCTCATGGAATTAAGGGGGTGGTCGCTCCACACACGGCCTAAGTCATAGATAGATAATAGATTACCTTGCTCGTCTCGATGCGCTTTTTCACTCGGCCGGTTGACATGGTTCGACGCATAACGAAAGTCAGCACTCAAAGAAAGAGGGCTTGACAGCATGCCAAGCGCTTGTATTGTTCGTGCCCATGACTCCGGCGGTAGCGCAATGATCTTTATCTCTTCATCGGCCAGACGCCGGCTAAAGGGCTTGCATTCTCCCTCAAGCGCGGCGGTGCAGGGGGAACAGTCATCGCTTCTGCTTGGCAGAGCTGGCCAAGCTTCAATAAATCGACCGCACAGGAAGTTATCGGCCCGCTACCTCCAGAGCTAAATATCTCCCCGAACACCATCTTATGAACTGCTCCCCGATACAGCCGGCCATTGGCGACCAGCGTTCCTTTATCATCCAGGGCCGGCGCCGGATATTGATCTGCGGGGAGATCCATTACTCCCGGGTGCCTCGCGAACAATGGGCGGCCATCCTCGACCGCACAGTGGAACTTGGGGTGAACACCCTGGCGGTCTATGTCTTTTGGAATTTCCACGAGGAGAAACGCGATGTTTTCGATTTCTCCGGCGACCGGGATCTGGTGCATTTCCTGCAGCTTTGCCATGAGCGCGGGTTGCTGGTGATTCTGCGCACCGGGCCGTATTGCTGCGGGGAGTGGAACTACGGAGGATTCCCCGCATGGCTGAGGGAGGAAGAGGGGGTGGTGTTCCGGACATGGAACAAGGGGTTCATGCACCGGGTGGAGAAATATTTCAAGCATCTTTACGCGGAGATCGTTCCCCAACTGACAACCAACGGTGGCCCGGTGGTCATGGTGCAGGTGGAAAACGAGTATATGAACATCGCCAAATGGTATGGCGAAGACGGGGAACGTTACGTGCGGTGGATGGTCGATCTGGCGCGTGAACTCGGTGTTGACGTGCCGCTGATCACTTGTGAAGGAGGGGTTCCCGGGGCCATCGAATGTCTTAACGGGTTCTCCATCCCGGAGGAGAGGATCCAGAAGCTGCGTGCCCGGCAACCCGGCCTGCCGGTGGTCTGGACTGAGTTGTGGCCGGCCTGGTATGACACGTGGGGGGCCGCCCGCCATCACCGCGATGCCCGCAACATCGCCGCAGCTATTCTGGAGTTCATTTCCCGCGGTGGCTCCGGGTTCAATTATTACATGTGGTTTGGGGGCACCAACCTTGGCCGGACGGCGATGTATCTTCAATGCACGGATTACGGGTTTGACGGTCCTTTGGACGAGTTTGGCCAACCGACGCGCAAGGGGCTTTACCTGCGCGCGCTGCACAGAGCTCTCACGGCCTGCGGGTCCGTGTTGCTGGAGGGAGAGGTCTCGGTGACCAAGGAGGGGGGGGGCGAAACCCGCGAGTTCAGGCTCGACGGAAAGCGGGTCGTCATCGCCGCGCAGCCTGAAAGCGCAGTTCGGGGGGGCGACGCCGCATTGCTGCCACAGGCGCGGATCTCGCTCGACGGAGAGGTCCTCTTCGATTCCCTCAGCGACTGGGATGCCTGCACCCCGCCCGTGCTCCCGTGGAACACGATCGCCGGGTTGACCTTGACCGGACGTTGCCCTGAGCCGATGCCGGCGGATCGTTTTGATGAACCTGTGCGCTCGGAGATGCCAGTCGAACAGCTCCTGCTCACGACTGACCGCAGCGACTCTTGCTGGTATGGCGCCAACGTGGAATTCAAGGCCAACGGGACGCATCAGCTCCGGATCCCATTCGGAGCCGACTTCCTCTACTGCTTTGTCGATGGGTGCTATTGCGGGGCCACCAAGACACCGCTGCGGGAATGGCGTGGTCCGACGCTGCGCCAGCCCGACCGCAAGCAGAGCGCATGCGCGATGGCTGAGCAGGAGTGGGCCAACGAAGCCGAACAGTTTATCCCGGACGGATTTCTCCACGAGTTTGCCTTTGAGGCAGGCCCGGGCCCACACCGGATCGACCTCCTAGCCACTGCCATCGGCCTCATCAAAGGGGACTGGAGCATAGCCGGCCCGATGCATACCGAGCGCAAGGGAATCTGGGATGATGTTCTCTTGGATGGCCAGCAGCTCACAGGCTGGGAAATGCGGCCCTTCCTCCGCGGGGAGAAGAACCCCGTGGCTTGGGCAGAAGGCGGCGATCCCGCAGCCCGGCTCCAGTGGCACCGGTTTGGACTTCAATTAAACGGGAGCGAGCGTGGCGATTTCCGTCTCGATCTGGGCGGATGGGGCAAGGGAATGGCCTTTGTCAACGGAAGGATGATCGGCCGCTATTGGTTGCTGGAGGGCAACGGCTACGGCCCCGATGCGATCTGGCATCCCAAAAATGCGGGCCTCTACGCAGGCCCCGATGGTGAACCGACCCAGCGGTATTACCTCGTGCCGCGTTCATGGCTGAAAGCAGGGGAGAATGAGGTGGTCTTGTTCGAAGAGCAAACGCCCGGGGCTGGCATCCAGCTGCAGCAAAGAAACCAAGAATAAGCGAGTCCCCTATGAATCAATCCCTTCACCCAGCGCAATCCGGCCAGAGCCTGCCCACCTACACCAAGGTGCTCTACGGATTGGGATACGTTCCCGATGTCATCATGAACAATATCGTCGGGGTTCTGGCGATGATGATCTACAACGTCGAACTCGGTGTCCCTGCCACCTGGATTGGCTTGGCGCTCTCGCTGCCCCGACTCTGGGAGGCGTTCACCGACCCGTATATTGGCAATCTCTCAGACAACGCCCGCACCCGATGGGGACGGCGGCGGCCATTTATCGTCGCAGGCACGGTTCTGGCGGGGATTCTCTGTGCCTTCATGTGGATGCCTCCACGGAGCCTCGGTCACGGAGGGTTGCTGGCGTTCTTCCTGATCCTTTCGATTCTCTATTTCACGGCTTACGCAGTTTATAGCGTCCCCTATCTGGCATTGGGGCTCGAGCTCACCAGCAACGACAGCGATCGCACCAGCCTGATGGGATTCCGGGCCGCGGCTGTGCCTTTTGCCTACATCGCGATCATGCCATGGGTGCCTGTGCTCGTGACCAATGGATGGCTGGGATCAACGCCGGTGGAGTCGGTTCGAATCATCGGGGTTGCGATGGGTGTTTTGATTGCGATCCTGGGCGTGCTGGCCGCGGTGACCTGCCGCGAACGGAGCGGCAGCGGGAAGCCGGAAGGCGCGCATACGGGAGTTGTTGCCGGTTTCAAACAGTGCATTAAAAACGGGCCGTTCTTGATGGTCGCGGGCATCGTCTCCCTGACCGTCATCGGCTTCTGCGTGGCAACCGGCTTGGTGTATTACCTGAACCTCACGGTGGTGTTCCCGGGAGGAACCCTCGCCCAGAAGGAGGCGGCCACCAAGCTGG
>CAIWMU010000073.1 GCA_903913865.1 uncultured Verrucomicrobia subdivision 3 bacterium | reverse complement strand
TTTGAAACACCCGCTGACTTGTGCTCCAGCCTGTTTCATACCTTCGCAGACATGCAGCGCCATCCGGAAAAACTCCTGGGCATCCTTCGTCCGTTCTCTTGATGCCTATATGTCCCGTTATTTATGCGCACATGTATAGCGTATCGATCCGAACGGTGGGATGATCCTGCTCGATATCCTGGGCGATCGAATTTACAAAGCGCAGCAGGGATGCGCAGGGGGTGCCCTCAGCATCATCGAGCGCCTTGCAGTCGGGGCATTGGCACCATTTCATGGTGTCGTTCTGTGACACGCTGATGATGGTCGTCTCAGGGTGCTCCTTGATCCACTGCCGGACACGGGCCTTCGCGAGTTTGACCACCTCAGGATTGGAGAGGCAACGTTGGACATAGCCGCCAACCCGCTTGCCGTCGATCATCGGAAAGTAATCGGGGTGCTCCGCGAAAAGTTCCGGCGGGATGATCATGTCAAAGCTGTGCACGAAGGGGAAGTAGATCGCAAACCGGCCACCATGCTTCTCCTCAAGCTTGTAATGCTGACCATTCAACCGGTGCCGGCTCGCAAAGTTTGCGTCCCGCATGATTTCCGTCCAAAAGACTTCCCGATATTCTATCGCGGGAACAACGGTCTGCCTGAGGCTGCCGATCTGCAAGTGGTTCGTGTGCGGCACGGATTCGAGTTCAGGTGAAAACCATCGAACACCCAGCCGTTCCTCCAGCAGGCTGTAAACGCCGTTGAGAGTCCCCCGGGGCTTCCCCCCGGCAATGATCAGCCGGGAGCCCGATGTCCGAAGCATGAATCCATCCGGCCCCAACTGCTTTTCATCCAAATCAGGAAGGGATTTGCGGGCACGACCACTCAACCCGACAAGGATTTCAGTGGCCTGTGGCCGGGCCGATTCATCGACAATCTGCAGCTTCACCCCCGACATCTTCTCCAGATAGCCCTGCAGCTCCTCGGCCGCATAGCGCTCGGATGGGATGGCGTTTGTGGCTATGACGATCCGGTATTTGGAGGTTTGATTTTTCGCGAGGGTGAGTCCTGCAGCATGGATATTGAGTGCTGCAAAAGCCAGCAGAAGACTGATTTGAACAAGGCGGCGCATGCCGTCCTTTTACCACATGCCCGGCTCGGCACCAACAGCAGACTTCACCTTTTTTCAAGGATTGGCCGTCGGCAGGGATTCCAGTCCGGAGGATGAACTTTTGGAACCGGGGGGCACCATCTCACCCCGGATATACCTCCCCACCTGACGGAGCGTCCGGACATCGATCTGCCGAAGGCGTCCGGAATAGTCAGGCCCGACGTCCAATGAGAAGATGTTCCCGTGGCGCACAGCCCCTAGGTAATCCTCATGGATCTTTTCCGCAGTCAGGCAAAGCTGGTCATGTTTGGGAAGGGAATAGAACCACATCGCCCCGCCTTCATGCCGGGGCTGGATCGGGTAAGTGAATTCCGCAAGCCGGTATCCCTTGTTTGGACCACTCTGCATGTGAGGCCCCGCTGCGGTCTGGTCCTGCAGGGATCCGGGATGCCCTTCCTCCCCAAGCCGGATATCCGCCCCCTCCTGTGATCCGTTATTGAATCCGACAAAACAGTCCGGCTGCAGGGATTTAACAAAGGTGGCGGTCTCCGCATGCCCGACGCCCCCGTCACCGACCGCATGATCGAACCAGATGAACTCAATGGGGCCGTAATTCGTGAGCAACTCCTTGAGCTGGTCCTTTTTCATCCGGGGGTTGTATCCTCCGTTCGATTGAAATCGGCTGCCATCCGGCCGGGCTGGCCAGGCCCATTCGCCTTCAGAGAAGTAGAGGGCGAGTTTGATGCCCCTCCGGTCGCAGGCCGCACGCAGTTCCTTCAGAACGTCCTTTCCCAAGCTGGTCCGGGTCACCTTCCGTTCAGTCGTTGCCGTGTTCCACAGGCAGAATCCATCGTGATGCTTCGTCAGAAACAGGATGTAGCCCATCCCCGCCTCCTTGGCCGTCCGGACCCATTGGTCCACATCGCAGCCGGTAGGATGGAACAGATCGATATTAGTGATTCCCGGGGTCCACTCCATTCCCGAAAAGGTGCTGAACGACCAGCAGATGAACATCCCCCAATGCTGATTCCTGAGGGCCGCCACCCGGGCCTCAGACATGGGTTTCGCAGGGTCCGGATCGGCCGCCTGAAGTGGGGCACAATCAGCCACCAGTAAAAAGATGACACCGAGGACAACCCCGATACGACGAAGTTTCGTTGAGCAGGTCAGTGCGGGAGGCCTTTGACATGGATGCATGGGGCAGACTTGAACAAAAAACGCATATTGTCAAAATCTTCCCGAACAATGCTCATGCAGGGAATTCTCCCACAGGGGGCACTTGCTAAGGGCGGGATGACGGATGTGGGATTGGAATCTGTGCAGCGAGTTGCGCCGCACTCGTAAGCCAGTGCGCTGGTTGCCGCATCGCCGACTCGCGATCGGTGATCGAATCCAGCCCGATGGCAGAAAAAAACCTTCCATCACGTTCCACTTCGGCTGCGACATGGCCTGCCAAACCAATGCAGGGGATTGCCAGGCTTCGCGCCAGAGTGGCGAGTTGGCCCACGCCTTTGCCCATCAAGCTGGAGGCGTCGAGGCTTCCTTCGCCGGTAACGACAAGATCGGCGTTACGCAACACCTCATCCAGCTTTGCATAACGGGCAAAGAGGTCGAAACCCGGCTCCATCCTCGCTCCAAGAAAGGCATGCAGACCAAAGCCCAGTCCCCCTGCAGCTCCCATGCCTGGGTTTCGACTCAGGTCCTTGCCGCATAGCTCTTTCACTCCCCTGGCGAGGCCGCGAAGGCACTTCTCCGCGAATTTCATATCCTGGGGACGGAGTCCCTTTTGTGGACCATAAACCCGCGAGGCCCCACTGGCACCCAGCAACGGGTTCCGCACGTCCGCCACAACAGTCACACCGGAAAACCCGGGCAATGGTGAGCCGTCCCCCCCCTCAGACGCAGAAACGGGAGCACTATGTTCCGGAGGGCGGATCCGTGCCAGCTTCGGCAGGTGTGTGCATTTTAGAATGGGACTTCCGCTGGCATCCTCGAACGTCCATCCCAATGCGCGTGCAAGGCCAAATCCCCCATCATTGGTGGCGCTTCCGCCGATGCCGATCAGCCAAGCCTTCGGCTCCAGTTCCCGGGCTGCCTGCAGGACTGCGCCAAGGCCGAAGGTATCGAGCTGGAACGGGTGAAATTGGCCCCTGGGAAGCTGGGCGAGTCCAATGACAGCGGCCGATTCGATGATCGCGATGCGGGACTCGGCGACCCACCACCATTTTCCGATGCAGGGACGGTGCGCGGCATCGACGGTTTCCACGGTCTGAACGGTTGCTTTCATCAAGCTGCTCATGACCGCACCGAAACCATCGCCCCCATCCGTCATGGGGAGACAGGTCACCTCATCGTCGGGTCGGCAAGCACGCCAGCCAGTCGCGATGGCGTTGGCGGCCTGCTCAGCCGTGAGGGTGCCTTTGAACTTGTCCGGGATGATGAGAACTCTACGGTGCATGAAGCTGCCAGTGAACGAAACCCCCGGAGCAAGTCAACACGTTTTGGCAGGGGGTGCCGATTTCTCAGTGTTAAACCGCTTTCTTCGTTGCCAGTCACCCCAATGTGAATCAGTCTCGATGCTGATGCGTAAAGTGACAAAAGTTGGCGCGATGCAACGACTTGCCAGACAATGGCGTCAGGATGGGTTGCGAATCGGATTTGTTCCCACGATGGGCTTTTTGCATGACGGCCACCTCTCGCTGGTTCGTCGGGCAAGACAGATCGTCGGGCCAAAGGGAATGGTGGTTCTGAGCATCTATGTGAACCCCATGCAGTTTGCGCCCACCGAGGACCTGGCTGCCTACCCCCGGGACCTTGCCCGTGATACTGAGCTATGCCGCAAGGAGGCGGTGGATGTGCTCTTTTTGCCAATGAACGAGGAAATGTATCCGGCCGATCATGGCAGGGAGTTCAGCACGGCTGTGGTGGAGGAGAAAATCTCACGATGCATGGAGGGGGCATCCAGACCAACCCACTTTCGTGGTGTGACGACTGTTGTGGCGAAGTTGTTCAACATGGTGCTTCCCGATGTGGCGGTATTTGGAGCCAAGGATTTTCAGCAGGGGGCAGTCATCCAGCGGATGGTCCGGGATCTGAATTTTCCACTCAAGGTTGTGGTGGCACCAACCCTGCGGGAGTCGGACGGTCTTGCGATGAGTTCGCGGAACAAATACCTTCAGGGGGACGAGCGCAGGCAGGCCCTTGTGCTCAGCCGCTGCCTTCGCCAGACACGGGAAAGGGTGAGGAAGGAAGGCGTCGTGGCTGCGGCCCGGCTGCGCGATGCCGTTGCCGCAATGGTGAGCGCGGAACCAGCGGCCCGGTTGGATTACGTGGAATTTTTTGATCCGGAAACGCTCGTCGCTGTGGAAGCGGTCGAGCCGGGAACTCAGATGGCGATGGCGACCTTCGTTGGAAGAACGCGCCTGATCGACAACATCAAGCTTTAGGAATCATGGGTATGCGAGAGTTCGATTTTCTGGTCCTTGGCAGTGGGATCGCCGGCCTTTCATTTGCCCTGCAGGTGGCTTCGCGAGGCAGGGTGGCGATCATCACGAAGAAGGATCGTGCTGAGTCCAACACCAATTATGCACAGGGCGGAATCGCCTCCGTGACCAGCAAGGAGGATTCATTCAAGCTGCATGTGGCGGATACCCTCGTGGCCGGGGCCGGGTTGTGCAAGGAGAGTGTGGTGCATACCATCATCGAGGAAGGCCCGGCCCGAATCGCCGAGCTGATCGAAATGGGGATGAAGTTCTCCTTGAGGGATCTGCCCGGTGATGGGGGGCAGGAATTGGATCTGGGGAAGGAGGGGGGACACTCCAAGAGGCGGATTCTTCATGCCAAGGACATCACAGGCAGGGATATTGAACGTGCGCTGCTTGCAGCCGTTGCGGAGCGGCCGCAGATCGAAATCTTCGAGAACCACTTTGCGATCGACCTCATTACAAGCCAGAAGCTGGGTTATGTGGGCGAGAACCGGTGTCTGGGAGTTTACGTCCTGGACAAAGCCTCAGGCAACGTCGAGACGTTCGCCGCCCCCGTCACGCTGCTTGCGACGGGCGGGTGCGGGAAGGTTTATCTCTACACGACAAATCCGGACATTGCGACCGGGGACGGGGTGGCCATGGCCTACCGCGCCGGGGCTTCCGTCGCAAACATGGAATTCATTCAGTTCCATCCAACATGCCTCTACCATCCCAGGGCGAAGAGCTTTTTGATCAGCGAGGCGGTGCGGGGCGAGGGTGGGGTTTTGAAGTCCATCACCGGACGGGAATTCATGGATGGGCACCACCCGATGAAATCCCTGGCGCCGCGCGACATTGTTGCCCGTGCCATCGATGGGGAGATGAAGAAAAGCGGGGCCGATTATGTCCATCTGGACATCACCCACCGTCCCGCCCGCTTCATCATGGAGCGGTTTCCGAACATCTACCAAACTTGTCTCGGCTACGGGATCGACATCACGAAAGAGCCGATCCCGGTTGTGCCTGCGGCACACTACCAGTGCGGCGGCGTGGTCACGAATGTGGACGGGGAGACCGGCATCCCTGGGCTCTATGCGGTGGGAGAGGTTTCCTGCACCGGCCTGCACGGGGCGAACCGTCTGGCCAGCAATTCCCTGCTCGAAGCACTGGTCTGCGGCCATCGCGCAGCGGACAAATGCGTTCCCCCCGCCTCGAGATCGGTGCGAATGCCAATCCCTCCCTGGCACGCCGGTAACGCGCACAATGCGGACGAGATGGTTGTGGTATCCCACAACTGGGATGAAATCCGCCGGACAATGTGGGACTACGTGGGGATTGTCAGAACAAACAAACGCCTCCAGCGGGCGCAGGCCCGGATCGCCAATCTGCAGCAGGAAATTCAGGAGTTTTACTGGGACTTCCTGGTGAGCAGCGATTTGCTCGAACTGAGGAACATCGCCCTGGTGGCGGAATTGATCATCCAGTGCTCCCTCCGGCGCCCTGAGAGCCGGGGTCTGAACTACAATCTGGACCATCCTGAGCCCAATCCGGAATGGGCACAGCAGGATACCGTGTTGTCGCGCTGAGCCATTATCCCATGCAGAGAGATCAGCAAGCCATGTTGGAAGGATCAGCGGACGCAACCGGGTCCCCTCTGGAGGCAAGGGATGCTTGCGCAGTTGGAACAGGGCAGGGGGGCAAATGCGCCGGATCCAACCTTGGGTCATCACGGCTTGAAGTGGGCGGCGTTTCCAGGTTGGCCTTGATGCTGACCCCCCAACCGGAGGGGTGCTTCCTCGAACAAGCCCGGGAGGTATTCGGGGAGTTGCGTGCCAAGCTGGGCACGGGCAGGAAGAAGTCTGTCGTAACTCTTCAGACCGTTTTTCTGAAAAACTGGAAAAACCGGGTGTCATGCGACCGGCTTTTCCGTGAGTTTTATGCAGGCGAATGTCCCGCAATGAATTTTGTGGCCCAGGCTCCCTGCAACGGGGCTGCTCTCGCGGTGGAGGCCTGGTCCGTGGCCGGACCGGGGGTCCGGGTGGAACGTCACTCGCCGCACAGCCTGTCGGTTTGCTCCGGGGATGTCCGATGGATTTACTGCTCCGGAATACATGCGGACTATGCTGTGTCCGGTGTGCATGCCGGGACAATGGCCACGTTTGAGCAGATGCGCGAGGCGTTGCAGGCGGCGGATTGCGGTTTTGAGAGTGTCGTCAGAACCTGGTTCTATCTAGGCGGTATCACGCGGAAGGACCGGGGGATTCAACGATACAAGGAGTTTAACAGGGCCCGGTCTGACTTCTACCACGATGTTGCTTTTGCAGGCATGGGAACGCGGGATACGCACTCCCGGGCATATCCGGCAAGTACCGGAATCGGCATGCGAGGAGATCGGCTTGCTGCCAGTTGCATGGCTGTGGTGACCCGAAAGTCCAAGCTGGTGTTGCTTCCGTTGGAGAACCCCAGTCAGACCCCCGCTTTCGATTACAATGAACGGTATTCCCCAAAAAGCCCCCGGTTTTCCCGCGCCATGGCCATGCTTCTGGGGAGGGATGTGACCACCTGGGTTTCGGGAACGGCCAGTATCACGAACTCAGAAAGCCGGCACCGGGGAGACATTGAGGCACAGACTCGCCAAACGATTGAGAACATCAGGATGCTCATTTCGCACGAAAATTTCTCAGCGCATGGGGTAAAGGGGGCGGGGGCCCTACTTGGAGATCTTGCGAAGGTTCGGGTTTACATCAAGCGCCGGGCCGATTTCCCGAAGTGCAAGGCGGTTTGCGAGGAACTTCTAGGCGGCACTCCTGCCATTTATGCCCTTGGGGACGTCTGCCGCCCTGAACTGCTTGTTGAAATCGAGGGTGTTGCATTTTCCCGGCGGAACGTGCCGGAGTGAATTTTGAACCGGCTATCTGGTTGCTCAGGCTTGGAAAAGTGAGCAAGTCCGGACCAGCGAGCGCCCGTTATTGCTTGCATTGGAGGGCTTCTTTCCTGTTCTTGTGCGGGTGCTGAAAGCGGATCGTTGGGCTGAATACAGTGAGTTGGTGGCTGTTTTTTTCCTGCAGGCCATGGCGATGGGAATGTGGATTGTCCCATTGAGCGGCGTTTTGAACGCCCATGGTCTGGCGGGAATACGATCCTTTGCCTTTGCCACAACCGCTGTGGCGGCCTTCATATCACCCCTGATCTTTGGAGCAATGGCGGACCGTCATGTCTCGCCGGTGCGGGTCCTGAGGTGGATCACACTTGCCAGTGCCACGACAATCGCTCTGGCGGGCTGGGGTATCGCACATGGTTGGCCGCCCCTTGTAGTTCTGGCTTTGATCCAGATCTACGCGATTTGCGCCGCGCCGACAGGCAGCATCACCACAACCATCGTGCTTTCCCGCCTTCAGGATTCGCAACGGGAGTTTGGGCCCATTCGTGCGACCGCCACTTTCGGATGGATGGTGGGCTGTTGGCTGGTTAGCGGCCTGGGGATTGACCGGTCTGCATGGGCCCCCTTTGGTGGTGCCATGGCCTGGCTGGCATTGGCAGGTGTCACATACCTGCTTCCCTCAGTTCCCCCTCCGCCTTCCTCAGGCAGGACAACCTTCCGTGAGCGGATGGGATGGGATGCTATCGGGCTGTTGAAAAACCATGACCACAGGGTGGTCTTCATCACCGTTGCGCTGTTCAGCATCCCTTTAGCGGCTTTTTACCCGATCACTCCGTTCCACCTGCAGGCGCTCGGATTTCAACACGTCTCGGCGTGGATGTCCGCCGGTCAGATCACCGAGATCATCGCCATGTTCGCCCTCGCGGCCCTGTTTCGGAAGTATCGCCTGAAGTGGATTTTTGCAGGCGGACTTACGTTTGGAGTCATCAGGTTTGTGCTCTGTTCCTTCGACAGTCCCGCCTGGTTATTGGCGGGAATCACGCTGCATGGATTCTCGTTCACATTCTTTTTCGTCACCGCGCAGATTTATTTGAACGAGCGTGTGGAAGTAGCCTGGCGGGCCCGGGCCCAGGCATTGATGTGGTTGATGAGCAGCGGGGTGGGCAATCTGGCGGGCTATCTCGGGTCCGGTGCATGGTTCCAACACTGCACGATGCCGGGGGGCGTCCGATGGACGTTGTTCTGGATTGGCGTGGGAGGTGCCGTAGCGCTGGTGATGGCCTACTTCTTGATCGCCTACCATGGAAAAAGCCCCGGCCTGCATCGCGCTCCACAACCGGGTGAGGTCGATCAGCCCGGCACGACGTAGATGAGGTTGATCCGTCAGTGATCTACGTCACAACCGCTCCGTCCATGCCGCAGAGCTGCGGGTTCATGGGAGTGTGCCAGTAAAGAGGATCCGAACTATCTCATTGACCGCACCACGTCCAGTTGGAATATCGTTCTGAAATGAGCAATCAGCCCACGGCCCCTTTGATTCTGGCATCAGCCTCCCCGCGTCGGCGGGAACTGCTGAAGGAGATGGGACTCGATTTTCAGGTCGTCCCAAGCGCCGCCGCAGAACTCCACGAAGGTGATCTAACCGTCCGGGAGGTGGCCATGGTGAACGCCTTCAGGAAGGCGAAGGAGGTGGCGGTGAGGCATCCGGAGGCTCTTGTCATCGGAGCAGACACGTTGGTTTGCCTGGATACAACCCTGTTTGGAAAGCCATCCAATCTTGAGGAGGCTGTGGAGATGTTGAAGAGTTTGCAGGGCTTGACCCACCATGTCGTAACCGGCATGTGCCTCCTGAGTCTGGGGCAGCAAAAGCGCAGGGTGTTTTCGGAAATGACGGAGGTCACTTTTCGAAGCCTGACCGAGGACCAGATCCGGCATTACTTGTCCCGGATCAACCCACTGGACAAGGCGGGAGCCTACGCAATCCAGGACCACGGTGAGTTGATCGTGGATCGCATTGAAGGATCCTACTCCAATGTCGTGGGACTGCCAGTCGAGCAACTCGGACGCGAATTACTCAACTGGCGGTCAGGAAGCTGATGAGTTGCCGCTTGGCAACCGGCCCCGCTTCATTTCACCAGTTCCTGCCAGAGTTGGGCACTCATCAACTGCCCCTTTTCGAAGCAGTCCAAATCGAACTTTTCGTTCGGAGAGTGGGCGTTGTCATCCGGCAGCGCCAGGCCGAGCATCAGAGCATCCGCCTTTAGGACTTTTTTGAACGAGTTGACGATCGGAATGGATCCACCCTCCCGGATGATGACAGGTTCGCAGCCGAACGCTGACTTGAGGGCGCGCAAGGCGGCCTGGGCGTGCGGGCTTGTGGGGGAGACGAGATAGGGTTCCGCTCCGTGGCCCGATTTCACTTCAATCCGGACACTGGGAGGACAGATTTTCTTCAAGTGCTGGCAGACGAGCTTGATGATCTTCGCCGGATTCTGCCCGGGAACCAGCCGCGTGGTGATCTTCGCCCGCGCCCATGAGGGGACAATCGTCTTGCTTCCCTCTCCCTGGTAGCCACTGGTCAATCCGTTGATCTCCAGGGTGGGACGTGCAGAGCGTTGTTCGATGGCTGTGTAACCCTGTTCTCCGAAGAGTTCCCTCACCCCCATGAGCTTTTTGTATTCGGACTCCTTGTAGGGCAGTCGCGCAAATTGTTTCCGTTCGTAAGTGGCAAGCGGCTTCACATCATCGTAAAAGCCTGGAATCGCCACACGCCCCTTTTTATCCCGGAGCTGTCCGAGCAACTGACACAATGCCATGGCAGGATTATCCACGGTCCCGCCGAACATTCCTGAATGCAGGTCTCTGGCCGGTCCATGGAGGATCACTTCAAAAGCGGCGATGCCACGGAGTGCGTAGGTCAGGGCCGGATGCTTTTTTGATGGCATCCCGGTATCCGAGATGACAACCGCATCGCAGGCCAGTTCAGCCTTGTTGGCGAGCAGGAACTCCCCGAGGCTCTTGCTGCCGACCTCCTCCTCGCCCTCAATGACGAAGGTGATGTCGCAGGGCAGGGGGGTGTTTGTCTTTAGGTAGGCCTCGACGGCAATCAGGTGGGCAAGGTTCTGCCCCTTGTTGTCAGTGGTTCCCCTTCCAAAAAGAGAGCGCCCCTCGACACGGGGCTCGAACGGCGGCGATGTCCACAGGTCAAACGGTTCGGGAGGTTGGACATCGTAGTGGCCGTAAACTAGAAAGTGGGGTCGCTTGCCTGCAGCCGCAGGTGCCGGGGGAGTTTTCGCAATGACCACCGGATGCCCGCCGGTGGGGCAGAGGCGTGCCTCCAATCCGATGGACTTGCAGTGGCGCACCAACCACTCAGCACAGGCGTGGAGATCTCCACTGTGTTGCGGTTGGGCTGATACGCTTGGAAACCGCACGTAGGCGCACAAATCCTCAAGGAAGCGCGCTTGATTCTTAGCCAGATAACTCAGGACAGCTTGCATGCCCCCGTTTTAGCAAACGGCACGCTGCAGGGAAAGCGCCGATTAACAGGAAATCGACGCACCCCATTTGCATTCGCCGCGAATGGAAACGGGGCTGGATAAAACCCGGCGTTACTTCTTTCCGGGAACAAGCAGCTGATTCAACAGCGCGTTGGTTCGGGACTGGTTGGTCACGGTGGCACTCGCCGGAGGTGCAGGGGCAGGCTTGGGAGTGGCCAGAAGGCTGCCCAAACCTTGGATCAAGCTGGCTGCCGGGGGCTGGTTCGTGGTCACCCGGATGACTGCCGGGGGCTGGTTCGTGGTCACCCGGATGACTGCCGGGGGTTGGTTTGTGGTCACCCGGATGACTGCGGGATTGGTGGCGGGCTTCGGGGTGGTGAGCAGATTTCCCAACCCCTGGAGAATTGCGGAGTTGGGTGTCTGGTTGGTCGCGGTTGGGGCGCTATTCGTTGCCGCCTTCTGCCCCGTCAACATTCCACCGAGCCCCTGTAGTAAGCCACCCGTCTTCTGGTCTGCGCCCGGAATGTTGCTTCCAATTTGTTGCAGAGCCGTCCCTAGAATCGCCCGGTTGTTGATCTTCTTTTTCGGTTCTCCCAGCGTTCCCTCGATTGTCACAAACTCCGGCAGTTGAACGTAAGCTGCGTTCGTCGGGGTCCCTGCGGGAACGAAGTTGATTTTCTGTGCATCGCTGCGGCGCAGGGCAACCTGCAGCGGAAAATCGAGGACGGAATTTGTCAGGATGGGCTTGAGCGTGACAGTTCCATGAGTGCCTGCTTGAAACACCGGGCTCTGAACCATCGCGGTCTCGAGGCGTATCACTCCGCCGCCAATGTTTCCCCGCGCTTGAATCGTATTAATCGGGGATTGGGACAACTCGTCAGAGAGTCCCCCGCTGGACTTGCTACCACCGAGGAGAGCGCCTGTCAAAGCACCCAACGCACCGCCACCGCCGCCTTTGATGAGGTCAGGAATGATGGAAATGATGTTGATCGTGGTGCGCATGAGAGGGCTGCGGAGGTTGGCGATCTGCAGATTGAGATTGGTGGTCGCAATGTCGAATTTGCCGCTCAAGTTCTTTTCAAGGCTGGCACCGGTCGTGCCCTTGCCGGAAATCTCCATTGTGGATGTAATCGTGCCCTGAAGTTGATCGCGACGATCGGGGGCGAAGCTGTTAACAAGCGGCGCAAAAGGCACGGCAGTGGCATCCAGGCTGACCAGATATTTATAGCCCGCGATGCCAAGGTCCATATCCAGAACTGCCGTGACCGGCGCACCATTGACCCGCATCTCGAACGGCTTCAAAACGATCTTCCCCTCATCCAGCTTCAAGGTTGAGACGAGGTTGGTGATCTCCAATTCGTGCAGGTATAGGCGGGAGATTTTCGCATCCACGTTGAAGTTGCGCAACGGGGTCAGGATGGGAGCCATCTCGGCTTCCACTCCACTGGACGGGGCATTCTTTACGGGAGCAGGGGTTGTGCTTCCGGGCTTGGCCGCTCCGCCCATGAACAAGTCGTAATACTCCGTCAGATCCAGAGCATCGGCCGAGAGGGACAATCCGCCGGTGATCAGACTGTTGGTCACCCCACCCACAACCACCGATCCAGACATGTCCACTTTGCCCTGAACGGAAACTTCATTCTTTGCCTTGGTCGTGGGTTTCAAGGTGAGGCGCAACTGCTTGATCTCTGTGACCATCTTTTTGATGGTGGTATCCAGCGTGAGAGCAGCCTGCAGCGGAGATGCCGGGATCTGTCCTGAAGGATCTTTGACAACCAGGTTCGTGAGGGAGATGCCCGTTTGAATGGTGAACTCAGATTGTGGATTCGCGGTAATGGACAGGTCACCGTTTACAGCCACAGAGACAAGTTGTTTGCCGTTCAGGGAGGGCTCCAGAAAACCACGCAACCCAACCTGGTTAAAGTCGGCGAGGGTCGCCTTGAACTGTGCAGTCCCGTTCGTCAAATGGTAGGTTCCAGCCAGGGAAAAACTGCCGCCAGTTTTGCCGTTTTCAGAGATGCTCCCAGCGAGCTTTCCGATTTGCAGGGTGGTGGCATCCATGGTGATGCCTGTGTCAACCGTGGCACCGAAGCTTCTGAACACCACATTGCTGCCTACATGACCGGTAAACTCCTGAAGGACCAGATTTCCCTTTATCTCCTGAACTTGCTTCTTCCGGCTGATATGAGCTTTGAGACTGGTCGTTCCACTGGTCACCACAACATCGGGAGCGGGGAACAGATTGATGATTGGAACCAGAAACATCTGGCTGGCCAAATCCACTTCCATGCTGTCTGCATCAAGGTCCATCAGCAGCGCCCCTGAGGCATCCAGCATCGGTTGCCCCTTGTGGGTAAAGTGCAATCCGTATTGGCTCAGGTTCACCCGCTTCAGGTTGGTGATGGTCCCCTTCGCCTGCACCGCCACGCCAGCGCTCGTGATCCGGTTGGTGCCTGCCACCACGGTAAGATTATCGATCTCGGACCCAAAATCGAAGGTCAGGGAGTCTCCTCCCGCCTGGGTCAGGATCGACGCTTTGGCGCTGATGCGCCCATCCGGGGCAGATTGTCCGGCGAACGCACGCCAGTCTGCCAGATCAAACCCGGCCAGCTCGAACTTGAACGAGGAGTCCCCGAGGGTGTTTGACGCACCTCCCCAGGGGATTCGCATGGGGCGGGTGAGATCCCCCTGCATGAGTCGCCCGCCTTTCTGGGTGCCTGTCAGGCTCAGGGTTCGTATATCGGCCACCTTGGCAGCCAGATCGATCGTTAGATCGTATTGTGCACCGAAATCGAGCTTTGGTGTGGTCAGGTTCGTCCGGGTCACCTGGAGTTGTGACAAGTTGATGCCGCCCCCGATTGTGATGCGTTCACCCGCCTTTGCGATGAGAATCTGGTTCGTTGAACCAATCGTCGTCGGACCGAAGTCCAGACCAAAGCCCGCTCCCACGAAGTTCAGGAGCGCTTTATCAACTGAGCGCAGGCTCACAGAAATGTTGCCCTCTTTCTTGAGCAGATCGAGCGGCCCCGCAACCAGCACTTCGGCCAGATTCATCCTGCTTTTTTCGAGGCGCAGCGATACCTGCTTGATCTCCGTTGGGGTGATATCACAGACGAGGTTGGCGGCCATGCCTGAGGCCTGTGAAAGTGACCCCGTGGCTTCCCCTATGGCCAGATTCAGGTTTCCTTGCACTGCGGTGGGTTGGAGGTCCTGTGCGAGCGCGAGGGTGAAGGTGCCGTCCACTCCAGCCCGCAAGGACTGAGCGGCCTGGTTCGTTCCTGCTGGCGGGCGAGCCATCGCCATGTCTGCTGTGATGGATAGCTTTCCGGACTGCCCGTTGGCGATGTTTTCGACCGTCAGGTTCAGCTTGTTGATGTCCACCTTGTCCTCGCCGCCATCTTTGTGCCGGGAGGTCATGGCGAATGCGCCATCGGTAAGAGTCAACTTCTTCAAATGCACTAGAATCGGCTTCGAGGGGGAGGTAGATGCTTTGGCCGGGGTTGGGCTGGCTGGTGTCTGGGATTTGATGATCGCATCAAGGCTGCTGGTCCCATCGGCATTCTGAACGATCGCCACCCTGGGGGATACCAACGCCACTTCTTCGATATTGATGTTACCCCGGATGATGTCCATCAGGCTGTAGCGGGCACGAACTTCAGCGATGGCAAAGAGCGGCGAGGATCCGGAGGTCTCGATCTTGAAATCCTTGATGACCACCTCGCTGAACGGGCTGACCAGAATATCAGAAGCGGTGACTTTGGCATTGATGGCAGACCCCACCCTGGGAAGCACCATGGCCTTCAGAAAGGCGGAACTGGTTGCCGTGAAGTAGAGGACGATGAGGCCCACAAAAAGGACCACCCCCACCCAAAGGGTGATTTTCAGCCATTTACGGCCCTTTGGGGCCTCCGTCTTCGTCATGTTTTGTTCGGTCATAAAGTCAGCTCTTGATTGGGTACTTCGCACCCCGGCACCCCGTTCTGTGCTCCCGCTTCGGCGTGGATTCCACCTGTGGGCGAATCCGGCTTAGAAGCTGGAGGGTCTCCTCCAGCCTCGCTCCCCACCACCACGCGACCAATCTGGCTTCAAAGGCAGGGGGCTCGCAGGGTTGTGGAGTGCTTCGGAACGGACATGTTCCATCAACTGGTTTAGCACAGCCGCGAGGACTGGCAAGAAGGATCTGGAGCCCGGCTTTTCGGTCCGGGGGAGGGTTGGTCAGTCTGTCACACCCCAAAATGGCGATTTTCACCTCAGGGAGGCTCTTTTCCCCGACACTTCCCATCAAAGTTTCAGGAAGTTCTCCAGAATCAACCGGCCGCTTTCCGTGAGGATGCTTTCCGGATGGAACTGCACCCCCCAGACAGGCAAATGCTTGTGGCGTACCCCCATCACCTCACCCTCCTCCGTCTCCGCAGTGATCTCAAGGCATTCGGGCATGCTCGACCGCTCGATGACAAGGGAGTGATAGCGGGTGGCTGCAAAGGGATTGGGCAGACCGGCAAAAAGGTATTTTCCATCATGACGGATCTGGGATGTCTTCCCGTGCATCATGCGGTAATTGACGATGACGTTGCCCCCGAAAACATGTCCGATGCACTGGTGACCGAGGCAAACCCCCAGCGTCGGGATGGTGTTGCTGAACGTCCGGATGATCTCGTTGGACAGGCCGGCCTCCCTCGGAGAGCAGGGGCCTGGGGAGATCAGAATGCGGTCCGGCTTGAGCTCCCGGATTTGCTCAATGGTGATCTGGTCGTTGCGATGCACCTGCAGAACGGCCTTCATCTCGCCCAGATATTGGACGATGTTGTAGGTAAAGCTGTCGTAGTTGTCGATGACCAGAACCATAGTTGCACTGAAAGTTAGGATAGGCCCGCCTGTTTGGAAATGATAAATCGGCGATTGCCCTCCGCCCGCGATTTGCACCTGAGCTGCTTTTCCTCGTTTCATTTGACCTCAAGCCCTCCGGCAGCTATAACGATTTCAGCGATTCTCGAAACCCGATCAAAACCATGAACAAATCCAAAAGTCCAAAATACAAGCGTGTGTTGCTAAAATTAAGCGGGGAAGCCCTGGGAGGGGACGTGGGCGTTGGAATTTGCGGGCAGGCGGTTCAGCGCATGGCGAACCAGATTCTTGAAGTGCGTGAGCTGGGTGTGCAGGTCGTCGTCGTCGTCGGTGGCGGGAATATTTTTCGCGGTTTGACCGGCACCGAGCGGGGGATCGAACGGGCCACTGGCGATTACATGGGCATGCTGGCAACGGTGATCAACGCATTGGCGCTGCAGGATGCCCTGGAGAAGCTCGGCGTGGCCACCCGCGTCCAGAGCGCCATCAGCATGGCGCAGGTGGCGGAACCCTTCATCCGGAGACGCGCCGTCCGCCACTTGGAAAAGGGCCGTGTTGTGATCTTCGGCGGCGGCACAGGCAACCCCTATTTCTCAACAGATACCGCGGCCGCCCTCCGTGCCAATGAAATTGGCGCGGAAGTCATCATGAAGGCCACAAAGGTCGATGGAATCTATGACAGCGATCCGAAGAAAAACCCGGACGCCAAACGGTTCGCCCAGATCACTTACATCGATGCGCTCCAGCGCCAGCTCAAGGTGATGGATAGCACCGCCTTCTCCCTCTGCATGGACAATAAAATGCCGATCATCGTTTTTGATTCCTTCCGTGAGCACAACCTCAAGCGGGTTGTAATGGGTGAAAAAGTCGGAACTTTGGTGACTGCGTGAACGGCTGCAAAATTTTTACACAGAAACCTATTGACGGTGCCATCCAGTGTTTGTAAATTGCGCCTCCATTTCGGATCCAGAGTAGCTCAATGGTAGAGCACGCGGCTGTTAACCGTGGGGTTGTAGGTTCGAGCCCTACCTCTGGAGCCATTTTTCTTCGAGTCAGAACTTATTCCCCCAAGCCTAACGCAAGGGGGATAAGTCATTTCCAAAAGGCGGACGAACCAAAGTTCCACTGCGCGCCTTTCATGCCTCAGCCGATACCACAAGGCGCAAGTTTCTGAATGGTCACGGTTTTTACCAGATCGGCTCACGGGAACTTTGTGAGGAGGGGAGGGCAGGGGCATCTGGCTTGTCGGCTGATAGGGGCTATGCCCCTCCCCAGTCGGCGCAGAGGAGCTCGGCTTGGGCGAGCACGGTTTTCACGGCTTCCTCCTGCAGGTCGGGCGGGTAGCCGTGTTTGTTGAGGATGCGTTTTACCATCACCTTGACCCTGGCACGAGCGCCTTCACGGAGGGCCCAGTCGATAGTAACGCTTTTCTTCACCTGCGTGATCAACTCGGCAGCGATCACCTTGAGCTTCGCGTCACCCATCGCCTGCACGGCGCTGCCATTGGAGGCAAGGGCGTCGTAAAAGGCGATTTCGTCATCTGTCAGGCCGAGGTCTTCGCCGCGCTTCGTGGCGGCGTCGAGGTCCTTGGCGAGTTTGATGAGCTCCTCGATGACCTGCATCGTGGAGATGGCGCGGTTGTGGTAGGCGTTGAGGGTCTGCTTGAGCTTCTCGCTGAAGACGCGGCTCTGCACGAGGTTGCGTTTGGAGCGAACTTTGAGTTCGTCCTTGAGCAGCTTTTCCAGTAACTCGGCGGCGACGTTCTTGTGCTTCAGGCCGCGGACCTCGGCGAGGAATTGGTCGCTCAGAATGCTGATGTCCGGCCTGGGCAAGCCGGCGGCGGTAAAGACGTCGATCACCTGGCCCTCGGTGGTGATGGCCTTGCTCACGAGCTGGAGGATGGCGTCGTCGATTTGCTCGGGTGTCTTCTGGCTGGTGCCGCTTTGTTTGTTGAGCGCGGCTTGCAGGGCCTGGAAAAAGGAAACGTCGTCGCGGATTTCCGTCGCGGCATCGCTGGCGGCGCAGAGGGCAAAGGCGCGGGAAAGTTCGGTTACCACCTGTACCGTGTTGCTTCGGCAAGGGTGCGTAACTTTTGGGGGTGAAGTGGCTATGGTTGGTGGCGAACTATGGCAACGAAACGAGATTTTGGTGGTTTTCCTCAACTTCAAACATTGGCAGAGCGGCTGCGGGAGTGGCGATCGACC
>CAIWMU010000072.1 GCA_903913865.1 uncultured Verrucomicrobia subdivision 3 bacterium | reverse complement strand
GTGCTCCACAAGGCAGGCCTTGAACTCCCCTTCGGGGCAGTCGAAGCTGGTTTCTCTGGGTATGGGTATCTTCATATGTCTATTTCGGTGTTATCTATGGTTCAACGAACGCCATCATTAGCGTTCAATTACAAGTGTACCCAGTCCTGCATGTCCAAGTACAGACCTTTTTTGCACTTGTAAGCACTTTTTTCTCAAAGGTGGGGAAGGAGTGGGGGGATGGATTTGCGGCTACAGAAGAGGGACCTTGGCAGGGTCTGGAGCCGGCTGGTGCTGAAATGTCTGGATGGGGCAGGATGAGTGCAGGACAGAAACCCAACCTGCGCCCATAGTCCCCTTCCCTAGACTCCACAACTAAGAGCCCTTCGAAACAGCTGACTGGCGAGCGCGCTGTTCACCTGGGATCGTAACTTTCCCTTCCGAGCAGGGTGCCAAATACGATCCCGGCCGGTTGTTGACTCATCTTGCCTCGATTCCGAGATGAGCATGAACATGGCAGGCCCAGTCGCCGATCTCCTGCCGGTCGACGCCTAGGTCTTTCCGCCAAGTGGTGTTCTCTCCGCCCTTGACCATTGCCCCGGAAAGAATATTGATGGCCCCAATGAGGGCGTTGTGGGCGGCCGTACGACCGGCATCCATCACCCTGCGCTCGTTGAGGGGAGCGAGGCGCCAATCGGCTCTCAGGCGGGCATACCGGACAGCGCAAAGAATAACGTCGTGCCGAAGTCGAAGTTCCTTTGTCTGGACTTTCTCAAGGATCGCAATTGCCGCTTCGTGGTTCATTGATGGGCAATCAAGGCGAGCAGGCGACCACGGAAGAGGTTGACGATGACAATAACCTCTTGTGGCCGGGCTTTGATTCAGATAGCGGGGGTAAGTCCATTGTAATTGTGACCACTTCCTTCAGCACAAGCTGACTATGCTCAGGGAATCGTAACCCTGTAGATGCGAGCCCCGCTGGAAAGGGGGTCTGTCTCCGTTCCATTGTCAGTCCACTTCAGGATCGCATCTGCGCCAATCAAACCTTTCGCCACGGTGGTCCAGTTCTCCCCACCTAGGTCATTCTTCCACTGCACATGGTAGGAAAGCCCGACACTTCCGAACCATTGAATAGTGACAAAGCCACCGGCCGAATCCTCGATGTACGAAGTGATTGGGAATGAAGGGCTTTCAACAACATCGAACTCAGCGGTTGTCCCCAATACGAGAATGGTGTGGACAACATTCCCGACTTCCCCAATGCCCGCTGGTGGCGGATCGAGTTTAAGAAAGGAGGATAGCACGAAGCTCTTTCTAAATCCGCCAGGGGGTGGAGTGACCAGAAATCCTGCCATGACGCTCCATGTTGGAGCATTTGAACCATTACTCAACATGGATATCGCATAGGGTTCGCTGCCAAGCGCACCGTCTGGAGGAGAGATGAGAAAATCTCTTTGAAGGTCTCCCAAGCCGGGGAAGTAGTCCTTGGTCCATGCCCGTACTAGGCGGACCCCGATATCCTGCTGCAGTTCGGTTTCCGGTGCAGCCTCGATTGTCGAATACACATTGAGGTCCGATCCACTGAACATGACCCAGTTCCCAGAGATGCTCATAAATGGGCGGGTCTCACCACTTCTCAAAATATACTTCCGGTGCCCCGGAATTGCGCGCGGCACTTCTGCTTGAAAATCTGACGCACTACCTATGAACGTGGGCTGCACTACCCATCCATATTTATTGTCAAAGATCGAAGCCGGCCACCCCAAACCAAACCTGGCCGGATGATTGGGCGCCGTGATAACCAGATTGGTCGCAGTGTCAGCAGGAAACGGAAAGGTTGGCCAACTCGGAGCGTTGGAGTAGATCTTGTAGCGGCCGGACTGATCGAGGAGGTACATTGAGTGCAAAGTGTAAGCCCCGACTCGTGTCCAATCGCTAATCAAGACAGGGCATTCAAAGACTCCATCCTGCAAAGTTCCAGAAACAAGGTTTTGCGGTCCAAATTCAACATACGGTCCACCGTCAGAAAAGTACACTTTAACCAGGGACATCGGAGCACCACCACACCTGATATGCGCCGTCACTGTAAGCGTTTGGTCACCCGAACTCACATCCACGAGGTGCGGACTGAAACCGAAGCTCATGAGCTCGATGTTTGCGATCCCATAGTTCGTGGCAAGGAACGTGGCCGTAACGTTCTTGTTTGTGTCCATTACGATATCCAGCGGGTTGTTCGTGCCTGAAACACTCCCACCCCACGTTGTGAACACCGTCTCGAAGTCTGGTATCGCTGTGAGTCGGACAACCGCACCGTTTGTATAGTACGCCAGATCCGGATCACGGGACAACCTGCCATACCCTGCCACCGAGGTTGTTAGCTCCAAATAAACGTTGAAGGATTGATCAACGCTCCTGGCACCACTGTAATCCGCGTTGCCAGACTGGAGCGCTCGCACCACAACAGTTCCACTGCCGGTGATTGTCAATGTGTTACCTGTTATCGTCGCAGGACCTGACAGAATGGAATAGCTGACCGGCAACCCTGAGCTCGCTATTGCGTTCAACGAGAGCGGCATATTGCCCAGAATCAGGTCTTGCAGTGGGCCGAAACTGATGCTCTGGTTCGAAGGAGCCTGCGCAAACAAGGCTGAAACGGTGGGGTTCGGTGTTGAGATCGTACATCGCAGCGGATTAGTGTTTCCATCCGCCCCCCCCTGCCCAACTGACAAAATAATAGCCGTTTGTCGGCTCAGCCGTTAGCAGAACCATTGATCCAAAGGGATAGGGACCTTCTGTGGGAGATTTCGAGATCGAACCAGAGCCCTCCGTCATCGCATTTAGATCGGTTCCAAAGATGGCCCGAACCACCGTTGGCTGGTCCGCTGTAACGGTGGTGGACCAGTTCGTTCCCTCCGCTGCCCCGGACCACGACATGAACGTCCAACCCGGGTCTGGGGTTGCTGTGAGTGTGACCACCGTATTGCTCGGTGATTCGGCTATTGTCACCGTCCCGCCACCCATTGTTTCATCAGTGAGGGGATGCCTGATGAAAACTGTCACCGGCTCACTCTCCACAATGCTGCCGTTATCAAGATTCGTGACCATGACACGGATCGTGGTGGTGTTGGTGATCGTAAATGGGCCGGTGTAATTACATGGTCCACCGACAAGCGGAGCTGTCCCGTCTGTGCTGTAGTAAATCCCGGCATTGGTGAAGGAGCTATAAAGTCCAACGATTGCCTTCCTGTCACGCACTACAGAGCCACTCGGGACGAAAACACGATCGACGAGGATCCGGATGGGAAGCGTCGCGACCGTTGTGATTGCGACTGTGTGATCCATACCGGCGGCAATGGCCACCACTTGACTGAGGCTGGGCGGCACACTGATTTGCTTCTGATAGTTACAGCCCCATGCCACGACGGTCCCATCGTTTCTTAGAGCCACCGTATGGAGCCCGCCGACCGCGATGGCTTCCACCCCGGTCAAGCCCAACGGAACAGTCGTTTGGCCAAAATTGTTGTAACCCCATGCAACCATTGTCCCATCGTCTTTCAAGGCTGCTCCGTGGCCAGCTGCCGATATGGCCTTCACGCCCTTGAGGTCCGCTGGAACATTCGTTCGGCCGCAGAAGTTTTCCCCCCATTCGACCACCGTTCCATCGCTCCTCAACGCCACAGTGGCACCCCCAGCGGCCGCAATTGCCACGACTCCCTTCAAATCAGGAGGAATATTGGTCTGGCCGCTGTAGTTGTCTCCCCATGCCAGTATCGTTCCATCGTTCTTTAACACGACGTTGTGAGATGCAGCGGCAATCGAAACCACCCCACCTAAGCCGACGGGAACCACTGTTTGGCCGAAGTCGACGTTGTCGGTGCGACCCCATGCCACAACTGTTCCATCCTTCTTCAGTGCCAAGGTGTGTTGACTTCCAGCCGCAATGGCAATTACCCCACTCAAACCGTCGGGCACGTGAATGACATCCGCCTGTCCCCAGCAGTTGTACCCCCACGCGACAACGGTGCCATCACTCTTCAAGGCAACGGTATGGAGTGCTCCAGCCGCAACGGCCACGACCCCGCTTAAACCGGGTGGAACGTTGGTTTGCCCGTAATCCCCCCACCCCCATGCGACGACGGTTCTATCTCCAACAACCGGTTTTATGGTCAAGGCGGTGGGGTTACTCGTGACCGACCCCGAGGAGTTTGTGACCACCAGGCTGTAGATACCAGTGTCGTTGGTGGTTGCCATGGGTAGCGACAGCAACGCATTGGTTTGCCCCGCTATAGGGACATCATTGAACTGCCACCGGTAACCGAAAGGTTCGCTTCCAGTGACGACTGGCCCAAGAATCACATTGTTCCCGGCCCAATTCGTTTGCGCCCGTAGGGGGAAGGTGGCGCTCGGCGGAATCTGTGCCCGTGCGCACGGCAGGATCACTAGGAACAAAAGCGCCAAAACCACCCTCTGAGACACCTTTCTAAGATGCAGGTTCAAGCCATGGAAATGCTTTGGAACCGATTCCTTCCTGAAACCGGAATCACATGTCATGAAGGGGGTCACGTGTTAAATATAGCATTGGCCATTATTGGTTGCAACGGCTCTCATTTGTGCTCAAGCGACAAACTCTCAGCGCAGTTCTACGTACTGACCTAGTGTCCCCACTAATCATCCAGCCAAGGTCTGAGGCCATCTCTGGCCGACTGAAGGAATTGCTTGCTCACCAAGCACAGTAAATCCGGGACCACCTTTCTTTGCAGGTCTGTGCTCAGGCGTCAACGAATCCAGCCGCTTACCTCCAAGATGTAGATTTGGCTGGCTTGTCTGTTGTTACACTACCGCTGCCGAAGGGGCGGGTTGTGGTGCTCGATCCATCGGTGCGACTCGTGATGGATCCTGAGCCAAAATTTCGGAGGGTCAAGATATTGAAGGTACCAATTTACATGCTTTTCAGAGCCGTGACTTCCATCATTTCAGCTCTTGGAAAGGGTTGCGTGGCGCCAGACCGCCATCACTCCGCCAGATCTTGAAGGGTGGGAAGACACTCCCAATCCCCTCGCAAGGGAGCTGGGTTTTAGCAGAAAGAAGATCACACTGACTGACCAAGGCAGGGATGGCCCCTCAAAATGGGCCAGAAACCCCAAGGAAGATCATATCACGGACATTTGTGCGTAGGTAGGCTGATTCTTGCGCCATGCCAGGAAGTCACACATGTCCTTCACTTTCCCTGCACCGGCTCCCTGAAGCTCGGAGAATGAAAAATAATCGATCTGTTTTAGCCCCGCATCCTGGAGTTGCCGGCCCCACTTCTTGGATGCATCTATACCAGGCTTGTCATCGTGAGGAAACATCCTTACCTGTTTCCCTTGAAAAAGAGGCACAGCATCCTTGGCTATCTCCACCGAAGCAGCAAGCATGGCGACCGGGGCAATGATCTTCTGGAGGCCCCTCTCAAAGATCAGTTGGTGGGCCGCCAGAAAATCCGGTATGCCTTCCATGAGAATAATCCCCCGACTGTCTTCCGCTTCCAGAATTCCCACTGGCCAGTTCTTCTGACTTCCCCTGATCGCATGGCTCTTACGTTCCTGCAGTGAATTCCACTGTGGGAACAAACATCCGTCGAGCCTTCGGATCTCCATGACCCGTCCTGAGCGGTCTCTGACCCCATAGACAGAAATTCCATGCCATTGCCCGAAGACCAGCACACCCCGCTGGGTTGCCCAACGCAGCCCATCCACAGAAATCCCCCTTGATGCGGATAACTCTCTGAATTGCTCCTCGTTGCCAGGTACGTAGCCGCCGCAATCAGGCTTCTCCCCGGATCGCTTTTGCACCAAGGCACCTTCGGGATGTTCAACCTCCGGTTCCTCTTCCGATGGATCCCGTTCCGCGATTTCCTGGTATCTGTCGACGATAGCCCAAAAACCCTTTTTCACGTCGAGCTTCAGATGGAGTGCCAGAAGCGCGATCTCGTCTCCTTTTTCGCCGGTCCCGTGGTCCTTGAAAAACCACCCTCCATCTCCCTTAAAAATGCCCCAGGATGGTTTGGTATCGCTCCGAAACGGGGAGCTACAGTTCTTGACAGCAAATCGCTTCAGGCCAATGCGTCTCATCAACAGCGGCATGGGACACCGTTTTTTGAGCGCATCAATCTGGTCCCTAAGCGTTTCGCGCGTGCCAACAGATGGTCTGGATGACGTGGATCGAGATTGTGCAGGCCTGGCACGAGTACGGGCTTTTCCTGGTGATTCCTTCAGCGCATAGGGTTTCGATGTCGCGGACACGGGTGAATTCGACTGGGGGGCTTCTGGGGCAGCATCCTTGACGGCCTTCAACCCGGACGTGTTCTTCTTGGCCGTTGCCTGACCAGGCTCCGGAGACAGTCCTCCGACCTCATCCGTCTTGGTGGAGGATGATTGCTCGACCTGAGCATCCGTCGTCTTTGTAGGTTCCATGCGCTTATCTCGATCCACTCTGCGCCGAACGGGGTAAATCGATCGGACAGTTCTCGTTGATTCCCATGGTCCAGCATGTGCGGTAATGAAGGTCACAACCCCCATCCGGAGATTCTGAACATGCCTGGATCAATTGACGCCAAGTCGGGACGGATTCTGTTGCGCCCCTACCCTGCTTCCTGACGATCTGCAGTCTGCTCATTCCGGTTGGACCCGAATATGAACAAAAGACATCAACAAGAGGACTGGGCCACATCTGGATTACCGACCCAACAGACTTCACTTTTATTGTACTGCGAGAATTACCATACGCAATTGGATGTTTGTGTCAAGCGAGTGACCGGATCCACTTGGACACCCGGCAGCAAACCCCAGGGAAGTTGGATGAGTAAACCCTGCCCGGGAAATCTCGTTCAACCCCAGTCATCAATCACTCCACGTTGCCGACCAGTTCATCCGTGTGTCGAGCCCGTGGGTATGCCGGATGCTGCTTCACTGGATCGTTTCAGTAACAAGGCAGGTGAAGTGTCTTAACTGGTCTCGCGCTGATCGCAATCTCGATGCGAGGTTTTGAACGACATCGGTTGAGAGGCTTACCCACCTCGTTTGCCAGGACCTGAGGTGGGGCGTAGGACAACTCCCCTGCCCTCATTGAACAGGAGGAACTGGAGACTGGCGTCTGTCTTGTCCCAACTGACGGACGTTCGGATGGCACCACTCTCGTCCGGTCCCGCCATTTGACTGGCGATGACCTGAACCTGCCATGTTTCCAGCACCGACCTTCCATCACTGACGTCCCAACCCCGTGTGGGGAATGCCAGCAGCCTCCCATGCCGGCTCCTGGAACGACCCGGGTTTTGACTCACCCTCTGGTGTCGCGTCTCTCCAGATCGCTTTTGCAGGGTTCAGAACCTGTACGACGAGTCCAAAATGCGTCTGTGATGTTGAACCATTCTGTAGATGACTTAGCTTCAATGCCTTAGCCACAAATTTGAGCACGGAAGGTTCTGAAAGCCCATAGAGCGGACAGGAGTGGTCACCCTCCCGCCGGATTGGGGCCTGCTGTAGCAAGGACCACATGGGCACCTTGTTCACTCCAGGAGATGGGAGCTGACAGGTCTCCTGTGCGCCGGTTGAGCTGTGGAATGTCATACCTTAACCGGGGAGGCCTGCATGAGTCACAGGGATCTTGACGGGAACATCTGAACGATCGTTGGGGACTCCAGAGTCGCGAGAGGTGCCCGAGCAGGTCGAAGGGGGGGAAGAGATTCCTTACATGAGTGCCCTGTCTTGGATGACGGTTGTGGATGGAACTGGAGGCTGAGAAGTCGATTTATCGGACCCTGATTACCAGCCATCATTCGAAAGGATTTAGCTCTCTTTTTCTTGTACGCTTTCTGTATGCTTTCTGAGCGTCGATTCTGAAAATTTCGAGAAATGATGAAATGCGAAGGAAAATTGTTGGAAGTGGGGAAAAGTCTTGAAAACCTTGATTTCATTGGGGTTTTGAACCCCTATATGAAACTGTTGATGGTGCCGATGGAGGGGGTCGAACCCACACACTCTCACGAGTACTAGATTTTGAGTCTAGCGCGTCTGCCAATTCCGCCACATCGGCGGCAAACCATCAACGAATCGGACGCTCTATTTTTACACCAGCCAGACACCCTCTCGCAATCTCTTTCTCATGGATTGACCGATCAAATTCCAGAATGCCTCCATTCAGCCCGCTTCCACGTCCCGGTCGGAAAGGGTGAGTCGGCTGTGGCAAAAATCTGGCACCAAGGCCGTTGGAGCAGGACCCAACTCGGCAACCACTATACAGGTAAAGACGATACAAAAGGCCCAAAAAGCCCCAACGAATTCAGGTCTTTTAAGGGGCTAGTGGGTGGAAAAGAATGGTGCGCACTGCAGGGCTTGAACCTGCGGCCCCTTCCGTGTGAAGGAAGTGCTCTACCACTGAGCTAAGCGCGCCACCGTTAACAATACTCTGTAAGTCATTTGACTTGAGTATCATATGTAAGATTATGCCAGAAGCCCCCACGGAGCGCAACTGAATTTTAAATGCCGATGTTAGATAATTTGTTAGACACTTCGGAAGTGCTCTCCACCCATTTTCAAGGTTGGAAATTACCCCCCCTGAAAACATCCGGATCCCAGGGTCTGACCCCTGCCCTTTTGCATCCCAAAGCCGATATCCTCGCCAACTTTAGTGCGCTTCTACCTACAGGGGGACGGGACAAGCCCTCAACAGGTGCAGGTCATCAGATCGGGTGCACATCCAAAGGGCCACACAAAAGTGAAAATAGTTTGTAAGCTATCCGCTCGTGCAGGGTTTATATAAGTATGGATCGTCACAGATGCCATCAGCTTGTCAGGCCAACAAAACTGTTCCTCCAGAGGTGGATGCGAAAGTCGAAGTCACTCCGATTTGGGAGTTTGCGCGCTCCAGACAGGAGTGCTGGATCCGTCGTGGTGTCTACATGGGAATGGTTGGCCGCAGCCGGACCTGCCGACCGGATCAGGCGAGCCATCCCGCTGCAAGGCCTCGACATTGAGGAAACTCCAGAATGGAAAGCAATCCCTGAGCACCCCCGGGCGTTTGCAGGAACTTTTAACCCACTTCCGCGATTTGGCCACCCCGTGGGGGGCAGCCTCAGCGCTGGCCTTTGCCACGGTGGAGATCTATCAAACCTGTGAATTAAACAGATGTGAATATGAACCAATCAACCAAAGGCCACGCCATGCCCCTGCCGAAGGTGTTACCTGGGGCCTGCCTGATCATCCTCGCAGCCGCATTGGCGGCCGGTGGCTGTGGACAGGACACCAAACCGGAGAAAGCCAACCCTTCGTCACAAAAGCAAAAGAACACCAAACCCCGGTTGGGCCCCCAATATGTCGGCTTCTGGCAAACGATTGGCACGGTCTCGAGCTCCATGTACTTGAGCGCAGATGGCCGTGCCACCTACGACGACGGATGGAATCACGAGCAACTGAAAGGCACCTGGCACTCGGACAATTCATCGGTCACGCTCGAATTCACCAAGGGAAGCATCCGGTTGGACTACGAGTCGTTCAACGGGAATCTCGAAGATCACCGGTCCGGCAATATTTTCAGCAAACGATGAAAACTAAAACATGCATCATCCGAAAAACGGGTTGGCTCGGCTTCGCCTTTGCCACATCCCTCCTGCTGGCGGGTTGTGATGAAGCCAGCACCACCTCGTCCAACCAGAACACCATCCCGGAACCGCCTGCAGCGGACGAAGTATACCTTTGCCAGTCACCGGCCTCGACGCTGCGCCTCTCCCCGGACAAAACCGCCGGCATGATGATACGTGGGAGTGCATTCGAGGGCCACTGGAGCAAGGAGGGCCAGACCATCGAGTTCAAGCCGGAAACCGGCGCACCATCGAAGTTCCAAATTCAGCCCAATGGATCCCTGGTCGAACAAAATTACGGTCTTAAGTTTGAAAGACTCCCCTCCCGCTGACTGATCATCCCGATTCCCGGGATGAACTCTTTTCCATGCACATGAAGAATCCACGTTCCGTCCGCATTTTCCTCCTGCTCTCCCTGGCTGTCGTTGTCTTCCTGCTGAGTCGTGCCTATGGCCAGCGTATCCCCGATTTGCTTCGGGTTCCACCTGCCGAGGCCGAATCCCTGATGTCAGCCTCCGGGGATGCCATCCGTTCCCGGCTCGAAATCTGGGCGTGTGCCTGGGCCATCAATACCACCCGGATAAACCACGAGGTCGAGTTGAAAAAGTTGCTGGACCGGCCCGTTCCGGGAGAAGCCCTTGGAGTTGTTGAGAATGCCGTCAGGCAAATCGGCAATCGGCCCGTTGCCCTCAAAGCCAGAGGCGAACCTTCTGACAGGGACACGACGGAGATCTGGAACAAATTGCTCGATGGCCTGGCTGAGGAAGATCCCCGGCTTCGCTGGTTTGTGCAGAAGGCGAGGACCGACATCACCTGCCAGCGATTGCTTCTGTCCTCCCTGGTGGCGGGTGCGTGGATTCTGGAGAAATCGGATCCACGGGTCAAAAAGGACACCTCCTTTCTCGACTCCATCAGGAGCATCAGCCTTCCTGCCGGGGCTGAGGGGCCGCCGGATTCCATCGGGGATGCCATGCTCGTGAATAAACTGCAGGCCTGGCTGACGGCTGGATCGTGGACATGCGTGGGGGCCACATCGCAGTCGGGTGATGGGTTTCCAGGCATCATGAAAGGTGCAACGTTCGATTTTCGGAATGGTCAGCTCCATGTTTGGGGACAAGGTGCTTCAGCAACCCATCCTTATGCATTGGGTCGTGTCACCAGGTCTGCGAATGGCGCGGCGGAGCTTTATGGAGTGTTGCGCATCGGCGATGGGGAAGAATCGGTGTTGCAATTGTCACCAAACAATGGGCTCGAGACCGCCGGTCTCACGTGGGGGAAGGGTGCTTGGACACTGAAACTCATCAGGAGTAACCGATAGACGCCTGTCCGAATTCAACCATCAGGCAACCCCCCCTGCCCCATCCACCAGTCTGGCCCAAAACCATGAACCGGCATCCATGCTCCTGCTCCGGGCAAAAGGGATAATCGGCCAGAATCTGCCATCGCATGACCCGGTCCCCGAACCAGTCCTCTATTTCCCGGAATCCGGACCCAGCCTGCCCCATCACTTCCCCGGAGCCCCAAAAGGTTAGGAAAACCAGTTCGACCAACACCCAAACTCGTTCTGGCCTGCAAAATCGCGACCGCTGCGCGGGCTGTCCTTTTCCATCACCCCAGCTACAACCAGCCTTCCCTTTCCTCCGCTCCGTGGATCGCACGGCCGGATCTACGCTCATCCTTCGCTCCGATACCGCCCCTGCATCCACTCCGCTACCACCCCCCCCCTTCCTCCCTGCCGCTAGCTCACTGACCTGGGGGCAGGGCGGAACGGAACCCGCCGTCGTTGCTCCCGCACGCCGGGTCGAAGTCGTAGCGGCCCGCAGACCGGCAGATGATCGCGACGTTGCCCCAACTGCCACCCCGCAACACACGGCCGGAGCCCGACGAAACTCCACGAGGATCCGTCCCTCCAGCATACGGCGTCCCATACCAATCCCAACACCACTGCCACACATTCCCTGCCATGTCATTCAACCCATACCCGTTCGGCGCAAACGACCCCACAGGACTGGTGCC
>CAIWMU010000071.1 GCA_903913865.1 uncultured Verrucomicrobia subdivision 3 bacterium | reverse complement strand
TCCGAATGTGGCCGGGAGCCTCGGTGAGGCACTGGATGCGCTGGAAGCGGATCACGAATTCCTGCTCAAGGGCGACGTGTTCACCAAGGACTTTTTGGACATGTGGATTTCGACCAAGCGCAAGGAGCACGATGCCCTGCGCTTGCGCCCGCATCCATATGAGTTTTTCCTCTACTATGACGTATAGTAGAGGTGTTCGGGGGTAAAGCGGATAGCGGCGCGGATGCAAATCCGCGCCGCTAGTCTGTACAGGGGTGCTTTAGGGGCAGGGGAGGCGATTTCGGAGAGCGAAGTGCCGGATAAGGATTTGCCCCCGGAGGTAAAACAGGCCATGATGAATACGAAAACATCGTTGGAACTTTAAAAGTTATGGCACAGGCAATAATGGATCCGGAACAGGTCCGCCGATTTGCGGAAGAGTTGAAGCGGTTCAACATAGAACTGCAGGAGAAGAGTGCCGCCCTGCAGGCGCGTTTTAGTTCGGTGAGTGATACCTGGCAGGATCAGGAGCATGAGAAGTTCGCCGAGGAGTTCCGCCAGACCATGAAGACCCTGAAGCGCTTCGTGGAGGTTTCAAATCAGCACACACCCTACCTCCTGCGAAAGGCCCAGCGCATCGAGGAATATCTGAACCAGCGCTGAGCCATGTCGCAGGGGGCACACATCACATCGACTGAGGCGATCGAGCAGTTTCGAAGCCAGTTGATTGTTTACGTTGCAAAAGCGCGACCCGCGATTGAGGAGGTGAGCGCAGATGTGGTCAGGCTGAGGAACTGGCTTGAGAATGATCAGCGAATTCATTGGGAGGGTCAGTTTCGACGCCGGTCGAAGCAGTTGGAGGAGGCGCAGGCGGCCCTCTTCAGTGCGCGCATTGGAAATCTGCGCAAGGAGACATCAGCCGAGTTTCTTCAGGTGCAAAGGTGCAAACGGGCGCTTGAGGAGGTTGAAAACAAACTCCGTGCGGTGAAACACTGGAGCCGTGAGTTTGAGAATCTGGTGGCCCCTCTCCTCAAGCAAACGGAGAAAGTGCATACGGTGCTATGCAGTGACATGGTTCAGGCAATGGCCCATCTGAATCAGGTCATAACGACCTTGGCGGCCTATTCGGAGGCAGGGGGATTGGGGACAATCAGCCATCAATCCGGACATCCCGATCTTCAAGGCAACCCATGAGCGCCCATATCAGCCGACTTTCGGGGGTTACCAAAGAATTGAAGGTTCAGTGGCTGCAGACCAGAGAATCCTGGCGCGACGCCAAAGCCTTGGAGTTCGAAGCCAAATATATGGACGAATTGTTTGCAAGTGTTGAGCGGGCACTGACCGTGATGGAGCAGATCGACAAGCTAAGCAGCCGGATAAAGAAAGATTGTGAGTAAGGAACTTTCCGCAAACAACGTTCTGGGGTTGTTGAACACACTCAAACGAGATGTTCAAAGCATCATCAACCGTGCCACCAAGGCAAAAAGTGAGTTGACTTTGAAGGGCTCGAGAGAGCGTCAGCGCGGCCAGGCCGCTCTGGATGAGAGCGTTGCCCGAACCTCCGAAGCGATCAGCACGGCGGAGGCTGATCGGGTTGCCAAACTGGCTGCTGCCGCTGCAAATTTTGAGAACCGCAAGAAACTGATCGGCAGGTGCTACCAGTCGAGCAAGGAACAGCGGGTCAAACAGATTGATGACCGGATTGGGGCGAAGAGGTATGAACTCCAGAAGCGCAGTCTGCAGGCAGAGCGTGACCGGGGACAGCAGCTTGCGGAAAACGCAAAGCGTTATGAGGAGTTCAAGGCGGCTCTGGGACTGGAACAGCAGATTCTCGCCCGTCTTGAGACAGAAGCGCAGGCAGCGTTCATAGGTTATCCGGCTTTTGGGGTCGGTCTGCACCAAACTGAACCGGGGGGCTCATCCCAGCAGCGGGGGGGCGAGCAGTCGGTTCTGGGCCAGTTGCAGCTGATGAATGCGGAACTGGGTCGGGAGGTCCACGATTTCAAGGGGAATTTTCTGCTGAAGCTTTTCCGGTATCCAGCCCTTTGGATCGTCCTCGGCATCCTTGCCTGCGGATTGCCTCCCGTGTTGAAACTGGCGGGTGCAGAGCGCCTGACTTACCCGGCGGCGGCTGCGATCGGGGCAGGGGTGGTTCTGTGTGCGCTTCTGGCCAGATACCTGGCGCAACGGTCGTCCCTACCCAGGGCTCGTGGTTTGGTGAGAAAGTTGAATGAGGCAAGGGGCTTTGAAAACGCATCCTATGCCCTTGCCACTGCCGGTTTCGAGCAGGAACAGCAACGCATCCTCACAGAGTTCAATACCACTGTCACCAGTGCGGAGCAGGATCTGAAGCAGGCGATGTTGCGGGCTAGTGACGCGAGGGTATCCTGCCGGATGGGTGCCGATGCGAAGGTGGTGCGGGTCAATAAGAGGCATGAAAATCTGTATCGAAGGTGGCAGGCGAAGATCGAGGCAGACTACCGGCAGCAGCTGAAGGATTCAGGCGACAAGGGGGTTGAGAGATCTGAACGGTTGAAGGGTGAGACAAACGATGGGGTTAAACGGCTGGAGGCCGAGGTTGAGAAAGCGTTGCAGGTGCTGAGCGTCGAATGGAATGAGCGGGTGATTCCCGCCTTTGAGTCCATCGCTGCGGTAAACCGGCTGGGTGCGGACATCTTTCCAGCGTGGGATTCTGCCGGAATACGGGCCTGGGTTCCGCCAGTTTCCTTTGCCCAGGCGGCCCGATTCGGGAATTTACAGATCCATATGCCCTCCCTCTGTGAAATACCCGCAGTGGTTGATCCGCGTTTTCAAATGCCCATGGGGCCGGATTTCGCCCTCCCGCTGTGCCTCGGATTTCCTGATCAGGGATCGTTGTTGATCGAGACCGAAGGGACGAACCAGTCGGTCGCGGTTGAGGCCCTGAACAATGTGATTCTGCGCCTCATATCCAGTGTTCCTCCCGGGCGGGTGGTATTCACGGTGCTGGATCCTGTGGGTTTGGGGCAGAATTTTGCCGGTGTCATGCATCTTGCCGATTATGAGGAGCAGTTAATTAACAGCCGGATCTGGACCCAGAGCGGCCAGATCGAGCAGAAACTGGGAGAACTCAATGAGCACATGGAGAAAGTCATCCAGATGTATCTGCGCAACGAATACAAGTCGATCGCGGAATACAACGAGCAGGCTGGTGTGATTGCTGAAAAATACCATTTTCTCGTGGTTGCGGATTTTCCCGCCAATTTCAGCGATGTGGCGGCCAAGCGACTGATGAGCATCGCGACCAGCGGTGCCCGGTGCGGCGTTTACACGTTGATTCATTGGGACCGGAGGATGCCCCTGCCGCAGGACTTTATTCCGGATGAACTCCGGAAAAGTTCCCTTTGTCTCAGCTTGAGGGATGGGCAAACTTTGCTTCAAGGCAAGCCAGCGCCCGGGATTCAAGTTTCCCTTGAGGCGCCACCCGTAGCGGATCTGGCGATCGAACTTGTCAACCGCGTCGGCCGGAGCAGCCGTGATTCGATGAGGGTCGAGGTTCCTTTCGAGCATGTGATGCCGGGGGCGGGGGAGGTGTGGTCCCAGGATACGACGAGCGAGTTGCGCGTGCCGATCGGGCGAACCGGGGCGACCAAGCTGCAGTATCTCGAACTGGGCAAGGGGACGCGTCAGCACGGGTTGATTGCCGGAAAGACGGGTTCTGGAAAATCAACACTGTTCCATGTCGTCATCACCAACCTGGCGCTCTGGTGCAGCCCGGACCAGATTGAATTTTATCTTGTGGACTTCAAAAAGGGGGTGGAGTTCAAGTGTTATGGAGCAAAGAAGTTGCCCCATGCACGAGTCGTTGCAATCGAGAGCGACCGGGAGTTTGCCCTCAGTGTCCTGCAACGTGTGGATGACGAGTTGCGTCGACGGGGCGACCTCTTCCGCAAACTTGGCGTGCAGGATATTCCAGGATACAAACGTTCCGGCGGGACGGAAAAGATTCCCCGTTCGCTCCTGATCATTGACGAGTTTCAGGAGTTCTTTGTTGAGGACGATAAGATTGCCCAGACGGCATCGCTGCTGTTGGACAGAATCGTCCGTCAGGGGCGTGCCTTTGGCATTCATGTGCTGCTGGGCTCCCAAACCCTGGGAGGTGCCTACACCGTGGCAAGGACAACCCTTGGACAGATGGTGGTCAGAATTGCCCTCCAGTGTAATGAGGCCGACGCCTATCTGATCATGGATGATTCCAATCCAGCCCCCCGGCTTTTGTCACGGCCCGGGGAAGGGATCTACAACGACGCGGCCGGGGCAATTCAGGGAAACAGCCCTTTCCAGGTGGTCTGGCTGCCCGATGCCATACGGGACAAATACCTTTCGAAGGTCACTGAACATGCTGCTGCTGCGGGCGTGGAGGTGGCGGAACCTGTTGTCTTTGAGGGAAATGCTCCTGCGGATGTCTCAGAGAACAGGCAGTTGTCCAGTGTTTTGAATTCCAATCCGGTGGATGCTCCTCCAGCGGCTCGATGGTGGATGGGAGCCCCGAATTCCATCAAGGGGCCAACGGAGGCAATCTTCCAGCGGCAGAGCGGGAGCCACCTGCTCATGGTGGGACAGCGGGATGAGACGGTCCTTGCCCTCGTTGCCCTTGGACTGCTTTCGCTGGGTGCCCAACATCCGAAGGGTGGTTGCCGGCTGATCTTATGCGACACATCGGGTCCGGGGACTCCCGAACGGAATTATCTTGATCGGGTTGCCGAGTCGGCCAGCCAGAACATTGAATTCGTAAAGCCTGGTGAAATTGGTGCCTTGATGGCCGGATTGGACGCGGAGTTAAAGCGTCGGACGGAAGCCGTTGATGGGGTTGATCTTCCACCGGTATTCCTGTTCGTTAACGCCCTGCAGAAGTTTGGTCGTCTGCGCTATGAGGAGGATTTTGGATTCTCGGGTGGAAGCAGTGGCGAACCCAACCCGGGGGCAGTGCTCTCATCCCTTGTTTCGGAGGGGGCCCGTCTGGGAATCCATGTGATCGCCACGTGCGACACATACAACAATGTGGCCAGGTTCCTCAGCCGGAAGGTGTTGAGCGAGTTTGAGATGCGGGTTTTGTTCCAGATGAGTGTAAACGATTCTGCAAGTCTTATCGACAGCCCCCGTGCGAGCATTCTGGGCATGCACCGTGCCCTCTACTATAATGCGCATGAGGGCAGCCTCGAAACATTCCGACCCTATGCACTGCCGCCCCTTGAGTGGCTGGAGGGAGTGAGCGGGAAATAGCCCATCAGAGGAAAAGCCGTCTGGCAGTTGCAACGGGTGGTTGAGACTGATTTTAGAGGGGGGTGGCATCGTTTCAATGAATGGTGCTTATAAGCCGCCTTTTCATGAATTAAGCCAACAAAAATCGTGTGGCCCGATTCAAACTTTCGCTTGCGAAATGGAGATTCGTGGGCTACAAACCACGCGCAACTTGCTGTTCCATTTGTGCTTGAGCGTGCCTTGGTCCTGCGGGTTGGAGTTGGACTTGAGTTTGTCCGACAAATCAATTGACGGTTACCTGATGAAGTATTATTTATCAGGCTTGCATTTTTGGCCTCGGATTGGTGGTTTGATTCACTGATTTTTTGCCAGGTGCTGTGTTAGTTGTCTGAATTGAAATTACTAATTTAGATGTCAGCCATTTTCCCTAAGTGGACGAATCGGCTCCCGCTGATCATAATCACGGGGGTGCTGCTTGTTGGCAGCGCCCTTGCAGCGGGTGTCTGGTATTATGTGTCCCCCAATTACGCGAGGGTGGGTTACAAGCCCATTCAACCGGTTGCCTTTTCACATGCAACCCACGCCGAACAATTGGGGGTCGACTGTCGCTATTGTCATGATGATGTTGAGCGGGCCTGGTATTCAAACGTGCCGGGAAGCTCAACCTGCATGAATTGTCACAATCAGGTCCTCAAGGAGGATTCCCGGCTGGCTCTGGTGCGGGAGACGGCTCAGAGTGGAAAATCGATTCCCTGGATTCAGATTCATAGGGTTCCCGACTATGTCTACTTCAACCACTCCGTTCACGTGAATCGTGGCATCAGCTGCTTCGAATGTCACGGCCAGTTGAACAAAATGGAAGAGGTCTTCCAGGAGAAACCCTTGAGCATGCCCTTCTGTCTGGAATGCCATCGCAACCCGGCAGCCAAGATACGTCCTCAAGACAAGATTACAGACCTGAATTGGAAGTGGAGTCAGGATCCCCAGGAAGCTGCCCGCCTCCAGAAACTGCACGGTGAAAAACTGGTGAAAGACCTCAAGGTTGAGTCCCTGCAGACCTGCTCCGCGTGTCACCGATGAAAACGATTCCTCCTGCCTGTCCGGAACCTGAAGCCGGGCGAACCTACTGGCGCAGCCTTGACCAACTGGCTGACAAGCCCGAATTCCGCCAATGGATGGAGCGCGAGTTTCCCGAGGGAGCGAGCGAGTTGACTGACCCGGTGTCTCGCAGGCACTTCGTCAAGATCATGTCAGCATCCTTTCTTCTGGCCGGTCTCGGTCTGGGAGCCACAGGGTGCCGCCGTCCCCAACAAAAAATTCTTCCGTTTTCCAAGACACCGGAAAATTATGTTCACGGAGTTCCGGAGTATTATGCCACCTCCATGCCCACCCGTGGTGGGGCGGTGCCGCTGGTTGTTAAATCCCATGAGGGGCGGCCTGTCAAAATCGAGGGGAATTCTCTCCATCCGGACAGCAACGGAGGATCAGACAGGTTTGCTCAGGCATCGATCCTGAACCTTTATGATCCAGACCGGGCAATCAGCATCAAGCAGAACGGCAACGTTCGTTCCGTTGAAGAGACAACCGACGCGCTTTCTGTATTAGCACGTCAGACGGCTGAATCCGGTGGTGCTGGTCTTTGCCTGCTCCTTGAACAAAGCAGTTCGCCTTCAAGAGACAGACTTCAGGAAATGCTCAGCCTGCGGCTTCCCAAGGCCCGCTGGTTTATGGACGAGGCGGTGGACCTGAGCACCTCAGCTCGTGCTGCATCCATTGCTTTTGGGAAGGGTGTCAAACCGCTGTTCCGCTACGAAAAGGCGGACGTCATTCTTTCTCTGGACTGTGATTTCATCGGCTCCGAGGAGGATGTTCACAACAACATCCGCAAGTTCTCCGTGAGGAGAAAAGTTGAGAAGGGCGGTGAGGGTCTCAATCGTTTGTATGCGGTAGAGAGTCTGATGACCCTGACTGGCGTCAGCGCTGATCATCGGCTCCGCATCAGTAGCACTGCGGTTGCACAAGTGGCTGGTGCTATTGCCGCACAGGTGCTTGGGGGTGATGCTCCCGCAGGACTGGCGTCGTTGGGAAAACCAGCTGGTGTCGACGAAAAGTGGATTTTGGAATGTTCCCGTGATCTGCTTGCCCACAAGGGCAAGTGTCTGGTCGTTGCCGGTTACCGGCAGCCGCTGGCGGTTCACCTTTTGGCTTTTGCGATAAACAGCGCCCTTGGGAATGTGGGAGAGACCGTGGTCCTCCTTGATTCTTCAAGTCCCAAGTGTGGATCACTGGCCGATCTGGCTGGTGCACTGAACGCAGGGGAAGTGCAGACTTTGGTCATCCTCGGCGGAAATCCTGTTTTTACCGCTCCTGCAGACCTTGGTTTTGCCACAGCGATGGCCAAAGCGAAGCAGATAATTCGTCTCGGCTATTACGAAGACGAAACATTTGCAAAATGCAACTGGCACCTCCCTGCTGCACACTATCTGGAATCCTGGGGTGATGCCCGGGCGACTGACGGATCTTTGCTCCCGGTTCAACCATTGATTTCCCCCTTGTTCGGTGGGATGACTGAGCTGGAGGTTCTGGCCCGGGTTGGTGGTTTGGCGGTGACAAGCCCCTATGAGATTGTTCGCCAGACCTTCGGCGGAATCGTTGGTTCGGGTGATTTCGAGGGGGCCTGGAAGCGGTTGTTGCACGATGGATTCCTTGCGAATTCTGCCGGAAAGCCCGTCAGCGCCAGTTTCCAGGGCGCCGCGCTCACGGGGGCAATCGCAGGACTGAAGCTTCAGTTGCCCACCAAGGATCGGTTGGAGGTCGTTTTTCATCGCGATTACAGTCTTGATGATGGCCGATATGCCAACAACGGATGGCTTCAGGAGATGCCAGATCCGATCACGAAGATGGTGTGGGATAATGCCGTTCTGGTGAGCCGCAAGACAGCCCAGGAATTGGGAGTCAAAAATGGTGAGGTCGTTGAGATCAAGGTCGGTGGACGGAGCATTCTGGGACCCATCTGGGTCCAGCCGGGATCCGCAGACTACTCCCTTGGGCTTGCACTGGGATATGGGCGTGAGCGCACAGGTCGGGTTGGTCAGAAGGCCGGGTTCAATGCCTATGCACTGAGGGCTGGCACCGATAGCATCGTGGTTGGGGCCACCGTTGCCGCCACCGGCAAGACCTACACGATTGCATGCACTCAGGACCACTGGTCCATGGAAGGCCGTCCCATTGTCCGGGAGGCTAATCTCAACCAGTATCGTGCCCATCCCGATTTCGCAAAACGCCTTCAGCTTCCAGAGCCGGAGGGTTCCGGGTCGCTTTATCCCAACCCGTTTGACAAGCTCAAGGAAACGGGACATCACCAGTGGGGAATGTCCATTGACCTGAACCTATGTGTTGGATGTTCATCCTGCATGGTTGCTTGTCAGAGCGAAAACAACATTCCGATTGTTGGCAAGGACCAGGTCAAGCGCGGTCGGGAGATGCATTGGATAAGGATCGACCGCTATTTCAGCGGGATTCCCTCGAAGCGCAAGTTTGCGGACACCTATCACGCAGAGTCGCAGCAGCAGTTTGAGGAGTGGGTGGATGATCCGCAGGCAGTGACACAGCCCATGCTGTGCCAGCACTGCGAGGCCGCCACCTGCGAGAGCGTCTGCCCGGTGAACGCCACCATTCATGATCAGGAGGGTTTGAATCTGATGGTCTACAACCGGTGTGTTGGCACCCGGTATTGTTCAAACAACTGTCCGTACAAGGTCCGTCGTTTTAACTATTTCGATTACAACAAACGGCCTCTTGATGCCCTCTACAAGGGGCCGTTCGGCCAGCGCAAGGATGATGAGTGGGATCTGATCAAAATGATCAAGAACCCGGATGTAACCGTCCGGATGCGCGGCGTGATGGAGAAATGCACTTTCTGCATACAGCGGATCGAGCAGGCCAAAATCGCGCAGAAGGTGAAAGCCGGCTCAAGCAGCGATGTCACCGTTCCTGATGGGACATTCACAACCGCGTGTGCCCAGGCTTGTCCTGCCGGGGCGATCCTATTCGGCAATGTTGCAGATCCTGAGAGCCGGGTTTCAAAGGCAAAGGAATCTGAGAGGGACTACACGGTGCTTGATTTTCTCAACACCCGTCCGCGAATCACATATCTGGCTCGCGTGAGAAACCCCAACCCGGCGATGCCGGATTACCAGGAGGCTCCGCTGAGCTTCCAATATTACGAGCAGAAAATGGGAGATCCATTCATACACGGTGCCAAGCCTCATGAAGCTGGCCATGGTCACATCGAGGGACACATGGAGCAGAAAGGAGCGCACTGATGGCTGCGAACGTGACACCGATTACTGTCCCGGAACCGCCCCGCGAGTTGAGGCGGATTCCCCTCGTTTCCAATTACCACAGCTTCGGATGGATCTCTGACCGCGTTGCTGGCCTGACGGAAGGCAAGACACCCGTCTGGTGGTGGATTCTTTTCGTTCCCAGCGTTTCGCTTCTGGGTCTCCTGCTGTTCATGTTGAGCTATCAGATTTCCACCGGGGTGGGTGTCTGGGGCAACATGCATCCTGTGATGTGGGGATGGGACATCATCAATTTCGTCTGGTGGATCGGCATCGGCCATGCTGGAACCTTGATATCGGCGATTCTTTTCCTGCTGCGTCAGAAATGGCGGACAGCTGTCAATCGTGCGGCGGAAGCCATGACGATTTTTGCCGTGATGTGCGCCGGCATCTATCCGGCGTTGCACGTCGGTCGGATGTGGTATGACTGGTGGCTTTTCCCGATTCCGAACACCTACACCATGTGGCCCCAGTTTAGGAGTCCGCTGATGTGGGATGTGTTTGCAGTTTCGACCTACTTCACGGTTTCCCTGCTGTTTTGGTATATGGGACTCATTCCTGATCTTGCAGTGCTCAGGGACCGTTCAAAGACGAAGGTTCGTCAATTTATGTATGGTCTCTTCTCGCTGGGGTGGACTGGTTCCAACCGGCATTGGAGCAACTATGAAAAGGCCTACCTCCTTCTTGCCGGGTTGTCGACACCTCTGGTGCTGTCGGTTCACTCCATCGTTTCTTTGGATTTCGCCGTTTCCCAGTTGCCCGGCTGGCATACAACGATCTTCCCCCCATACTTTGTAGCCGGGGCCATCTTTTCCGGATTCGGGATGGTTCTGACCCTCTTGATTCCGATTCGATCGATTTTCAAGCTTCAGGATCTGATCACCATGCGTCACATCGACATCATGTGCAAAGTGACGCTGGCAACCGGCACAATCGTCGGTTATGCCTATGCGATGGAGTTTTTCATTGCCTGGTATAGTGGCAATCCGAGCGAGCGGTTTCACTTCATTAATCGGGCCCTCGGACCATACTGGTGGGGTTGGATGCTGATGGTTGGCTGCAACGTTGTGGTGCCCCAGTTGTTCTGGTTCAAATGGTTCAGACAGAATCTGGTGGCTGTGTTCATCCTTTCAATTGTGGTGAATGTCGGGATGTGGTTTGAACGGTTTGTAATCATCGTCATCGGGTTGCACCGGGATTTCCTTCCCTCCAGCTGGGGCTATTTCAGTCCGAGCATTGTGGATATGCTCACCTATCTGGGAACTTTCGGGTTGTTTTTCACCATGTTCCTGTTGTTCCTTCGGTTTCTGCCCATGATCGCCATCTCCGAGGTTAAGGGCGTGATTCCACAGGCTGACCCACATCATCCGATGGGTGGTGCGAAGGTTCATGATGTCATTCACGAGAAGGAATAGCACAATGAATTCTTCTTCAAAATCCTACGGGATCATAGCTAGGTTTAACAATACCGCATCCCTCCTTCACGCGGCGGAGAAGGTTCGGGACGCCGGTTTCAGGAAGTGGGATGTTTTCACTCCTTTTCCTGTTCATGGAATGGATCAGGCCATGGGCCTGAAGAACTCCAAGGTCGGGTGGTTTACATTCGTCGGCGGCGTGACGGGATACACAACAGGGATGCTGATGATCTGGTGGATGAATGCCATCGATTACCCGTTGGTCATTGGCGGCAAGCCCATGTTCAGCCCATTCTTCGCGTTCCCTCCGTCGTATGAGTTGACGATTTTGTTTGGGGCCTTCGGATCCCTGTTTGGCATGATGTTTCTAAACCGACTTCCCAGACTTCACCATCCGCTGCTCAAGCACGGGCAGTTTGCACAGGTCACTCACGACGCCTTTTTTATCGTTATTGAGTGTTCCGATCCGAAATATTCGGAAACAGAAACCCGCAAGTTGCTGGAGCAAACCGGCACCCCGCATATCGAGATGGTGGAGGAATAATGCGCTATTTTATTTCCATATTAGTCCTCACGGTCGTGACGGTTGTGGCGATTCTAGGCTTTAGGGGATCGCACTCCCGCAAGACCTCGCTGTATATCTTCCCGGACATGGAGTGGCAGTTGAAGCTACGACCACAGAAAGATAATGGGTTCTTTCCCAACGGGTTGAGTTCCCAGATGTCACCCCAGGGAACCGTGGCTCGTGCAAAGCCGATTCATGCTTTGGCGGGTGAGGCCCTTCCTTTTGAAGACGCTCCTGTCTTTACCGGACGCGCTCCCGGAACCACGAACTTCGTCGAACTGAATCCGATGCCGATCACTGCAACGTATCTTCAACGGGGTCAGCAGCGGTTCACGATCTATTGTTCCCCGTGTCATGGTGCCCAGGCTGATGGCAACGGAATCACAAAAAAGATTGGTGCGATGGCCGTCGTTGCGAACCTTCACGACAAGCGGATAGTGGGACTGCCTGACGGTGAAATATTCCACGTGATCACCAACGGAAGAAATTTGATGGGATCCTATGCATCCCAGGTCACTGTTCAGGATCGTTGGGCCATCATTGCGTATGTTAGGGCGCTCCAATTCAGTCATCTTGGAACGGTAGAGGATCTGCCCCAGCCTTTGCGTGCCGCCCTTAAAAAGTAGCTATGAAGAGTCAAGCCTCACATTCCCCACTGGACCTGTCGAAATACCGCAAGGTTCCCGCCATCCTGATGGCCGTTGGCGGTATTCTCGCCGGGCTGGGTTTTCTTGTGAACCCACAGCAATTCGCCTTTTCCTGGCTGCTTGCGTTCATGTTCTTTCTCAGTCTTGGTCTGGGGGCCCTGTTTCTCGTGATGGTGCATCATCTGTTTGATGCCGCTTGGTCGGTCCCGATTCGCCGGATTTCTGAGCAACTTAGCACCATCCTTTTCCCCACGATGGCGCTGCTTTTCATTCCGATAGCTCTTCTCGCGCCCACCGTTTATCCGTGGATGCGGGAGGTCCATCCGGAACTGGATCATGCACTCCATGCAAAGCATCCGCTGTTTACGATGCAGGGATTTTACATAGCCTCCGCGGCGTGCTTCCTGATTTGGTGGTGGCTCTCCAGCAATTTGAGGGGATGGTCTTTGAAGCAGGACACAACCGGCGGCGCGTTACCCACTTACAAACTCCGGTTTTACTCCTGCGTTGGAATAGTCCTTTTTGCTGTGAGCCTCAGTCTTGGTGCAGTGATGTGGATGAAAGCGCTGATGCATGAGTGGTTTTCAACAATGTATGGCGTTTATTACTTTGCGGGGAGCGTTTGGATGACTCTCGCAACCGTATACGTCATAACCATGATTCTCGACAGGCAAAAGGTCCTGTCTGCTGTGATCCACGCAAACCAATACTATTACATCGGATCCCTCCTTTTTGCGTTCACGGTATTTTATTCCTATATAACGTTTTCCCAGTATTTTATCATCTGGAATGCCAATCTTCCTGAGGAGACCTTCTGGTATCTTGCACGGGAGAAGGGGACTTGGTTTTACGTCGGGCTGGTTATCATTTTTGGCCACTTCTTCATACCGTTCCTCGGTCTGCTCCGTATCGATCTGAAGAGTGTGTTTCCCTACATGCTCGGCGTCTGCATCTGGGCCTGGTTGATGCACTTTGTCGACATGTCGTTCAACATCATGCCCATCCTTCATCCGGACGGATTCGTTTTGCACTGGATGGATCTTGGCTGCTGGGCATTCATGGCCGGCGTTGTAGCCACCGTATTCATACGAAAATTTGCTGCTCATCCGCCCTATCCTCTGAAGGATCCCAGATTGAGTGAGGCCATGGGGCTTTACCATGACATGCCGGATTCTTTGGCAGGGGAGCATGTTTCCCATGAGGCGGGGCGGCAGGGAGGTAAGTCATGAGTTCGATGCCTGTTCGAGAGAAGCCGATTTTTCCGTATGTTCTGGCTCTGCTGGGAGCCTTTGTCATTGTCGGGGCACTTGTGTGGGTCATGAAGGGTTTCACCCAGCAAACCGCGCTTGGTGAGGATAGGCGTCTGGTCCGGGCCAAGGCGCTGGCTGAGGTTCGCGCTGCGGAGTTGGAAGCGTTGACAACACCCGGCTGGATTGACCAGACCAAGGGTGTTGTTCGTCTGCCAGTGACAAACGCCATGGCGTTGTTTCTCGAGGAGTGGAAAAATCCGGCCGCAGCACGGTCCAACCTGATCGCTCGCGTGGAAAAGGCGACTGCAGCTCCCCCCAAGGTCCCCGCGAAGCCGAGCGAGTTCGAGTGATGGGCGAAGTCAGAATGATGGATAAATTGCTGCGATGAGTCAGAAAAAATCATCACCCCCGAAGGGCGGTCCCAGGACCGTTGAAGCGGGTTACCATTCCCCTCCTTCATGGGTATTCCCTTTGCTATCTCTGGTGGCGGGCGGGATCGTCTGGCTCGTCATCAGTTCGGGCTTCGGGATGGTCGCATCCATAAAGTTTCATTCGGCAGGTTTTCTGGCCGATTTTGAGTGGCTCACCTATGGGCGTGTCCGGGCAGCAGGGAGCACTGCTTTCATTTACGGCTTTTGCATACCCGCCGCTACTGCGTTTGCTTTGTGCCAGTTTGCGAGTCTCAGCCGCTCCCGACTTCCCTTACCGGGACTGGTTTTGATTGGGACCGTGTTCTGGAATTTGGGGGTATTGGTTGGCGTTGGTGGAATTCTGGGGGGCGACCTTTCCGGTTTTGACCACCTTGAGTTGCCTGGATATTCGCTCCCGATCCTTTTTACAGGGTTTCTTGCTTTGGGAGTCTGGGGTTGCCTCGCCCTTCACCAGCGTGAGAATTCGGGATTGGAAATAGAACATTGGTTTTCACTTGCCGCCCTTTTTTGGTTTGCCTGGATTCTCACGACTGCGACCCTGCTGCTCCACACTTTTCCGCTTCGGGGTGTGGCTCAATCGATCGTCTCCTGGTGGTTTACGGGAAACCTGACCGTCGTCTGGATGGGGCTCGCCGGTTTGGGAGCGGTCCTCAGTTTGGTTCGGAAATCCACGACTGTGGTGAACCGGAATCTCGGATTGTTCATCTTCTGGACCCTCCTTCTCTTTGGCAGCTGGGTGGGTATACCGGCTGCCGCGCCTGTTCCAGCTTGGATGCCGGTTCTCAGCAAGGTTTTCACTGCACTTCTTCTGGTGCCGGTTCTCGGCGTGTTTGTGCTTCTGGCACGCAGTCGTTTTCGCTTCATAGACGGTCAGGGTTCCGGTTTCGCCAAACTTTCTGCTGTCATGTTTGTTGTCTTTGGGTTGATTCTTTCGATCAGTGCGTTTTTCGGATTCGAGAAGTTGACTCAATTCACATGGTTCAATATCGCGCTGGAGCAACTTGGATCGTATGGGTTCTTTGGATTTGCTCTTTTCGCAGTCATTTACTCTGAGGTTCCCCACTTTTCAGGGTTTGCCTGGCCTTTCCCCAAATTGATCAAGGCGCATCTTGCTTTAGGTGCGATCGGGCTGATTCTTGCTGTGCTTCCGCTGATGGCAGCGGGCCTCGTTCAGGGCCTCGACATGAGTAATCCGACCGTGACGATGGTTGATGTCGCCAGAAACACATTGAAGTTCCTGCGTCCCGCCACTCTTGGCGAGTTGTTCATCGGCATTGGTCACCTCCTGTTTTTAGTGAATATCTCCTTTCTAGTCGCGAATTTCGCAAGGCGTAAGGCCACAGTTCTAATGGCCCGACTTCATTTCCCCGGAGCAGCGGAGGTGCAGTCATGAATTACGGGCCTCTGGTTTTTCTAGCCGCTTTTCTGGCCTTGTCAGGCTCGTGGGTCGGTTTTGTGGTGGCTCCCAATTTCCAACTCTCCACTCTTCAGGAGACGAACACCATTGGAGCAGGGGTCACTTATCCCCTTGGACGGCCTGGACTTGCCCAGCAGGGCCTTCAGGTTTATCGAGCCAATGGTTGTGTGTCCTGCCACAGCCAGATGGTGGTGCAGGAGCGGACAATGTGCGAGGTGTCCCTCACGGATTTCGGAACCAACTTTGTCGCTGTCGAGTCCGCCTTGAGGGGGATTAATTCCAACTACAACGCTCAGGTGATCAATGAGTTGAAGAAGAGCCTCCCAAAAACGATTGTTTTTGACACAACCAAGCAAAAAGCGGATGCCACAGTGAAGTTGATCAATCAGGCCGGGGCAAAGGCTCAGGTTGTCGTAACGCCGTCGGGTTCGGACATTGCACGGGGTTGGGGTCGTCGCCGGAGTGTTGCTGAGGATTATCTCTATGATGATCCTGTGATGCTTGGAGGTTTGCGTGTTGGTCCGGATCTCGCCAATTTGGGAAGCCGCCTTCCGGACGTGAACTGGCATCTCAGGCATCTGTATGCACCTCAGACGGAGATCGCCAACTCAACCATGCCCCCGTACAGGTTCCTGTTTGAGACGCGTAAGATTGGATCTGTTCCTGTGGCTGAACCGCTGAACCTGCCATCGGGATTGGTTCCGACAGGTTATGAGGTGGTGCCAAAGCCAGAAGCCGTGGCGCTTGCCCAGTATCTCGTAAGCCTCCGAGCTGACGTTCAGCTTTATTCGACCCCCTTCAGCACTCCTCCGGCAGCATCTGGAAGCGGTTCTGGTATTTCATCCAACGCACCCGCCGTAAAATGAGCAACCCGATTCGATCAAAAGCTGCTCCAACATCCCCTCAACAGGAGGATCTGGCGAGTCTTGCACATGTTCCAATATGGCTCTTCGTCCTGTTGTTCCTGCTGACGTTCTGGGGAATGTATTATTTCGACCAGAACAGCGGTTGGTTCAACGTTCAGGTTTATACGCCTTATCGTAGTGTGGCCGAGTTGAAGCTTTATCAGCCTCCTGCAGGTGGTGGAAATGAGCGCGGCAAGGCTGTTTACGAGAACATTTGTGCCCTCTGTCACAACGTGGATGGCATGGGGAAGCCAAATCAGGCTCCTCCTCTGGTTGGATCCGAGTGGGTGCTCGGCAGTCCCACAAGGATGGCTCGGATACCTTTGGCTGGTCTTGCTGGTCCGATCACAATCAAAGGGGTCGAATGGAATCTTGCGATGCCCGCGATGGGAGCGGCCTTATCTGATGACGATCTCTCGGCTGTGCTCACCTACATGCGCCAATCGTGGGGAAACAAGGCATCGGCAATCACGCCAGAGCAGGTGAAGGCGGTCCGTGCTGAGTTGTCCGGGCGGTCCCAGCCTTTTACCTCCGATCAACTTCAGCAGATTCCCTGAGTCTTCCCTTCAGGTTTGTTTGCGGTTTTTGATTTGTTCAATTGCCCAGAGTGCGTGTTCGGCAATGAGAGGCTCCGGGTCCTTTGCTGCCCGTTCCAGTGATGGGAGTGATTCACCTCCGCCGATGTTTCCCAGAGCGACACAGACGTTCCTCAATACTCCCCGGCGCTTGGTGCGCATCATTGGGGTTCCCTCGAAGAGTTTTTTGAATCCGGCATCATCCATTTTCAGCAGGGAAAGCAAATCAGGTTGGGTGAGGTCTGGCCGGAACCGGTGACGCATTGTTTCTCCCGTTTTTGCAAATCGGTTCCACGGGCAAGCTGCCAGACAGTCATCGCACCCGTAGATTCTGGATCCGATGGCCTGGCGAAATTCCAGCGGAATCGGTCCTTTCAGTTCGATCGTGAGGTAGGAGATGCAGCGACGGGCGTCGAGCTGGAAGGGTTGGACGATCGCTCCAGTGGGACATGCATCCATGCAGCGGCAACATTTCCCGCAGTGGTTTCCCTCGGGTGGGTCAGGCTCGATGCTGACTGTCGTCAGGATTTCTGAGATGAAGAACCAGTTGCCCAGACCCCGGCTGACAAGGTTAGTATGCTTCCCGATGAACCCCATGCCAGCCCTTTGAGCGAGATCACGCTCCAGAATCGGGCCCGTATCCACATACCACAGCGAGCGTGTTGGGGGTGCTGATTGAGAGTCAATAAATGCCGCCAATTTGGCAAGGGCAGGGGCCAGCACGTCATGATAATCTGCATGGCTTGCGTAGCGCGCCACTTTCCCGACAAGAGCCGGTTCCAGGGCTCCCTTGCTCGAGGGCCCTTCCTCGTCCAAGGCCTTGGGATGTTCTGAGGGGGATCGGGATGCAGGTTTGTGGTGGTAGGATGTGGCGAGAACGATGATTGAACGAGCGCCTGGCAAGACCAGATCTGGATCCCTGCGTTTGTGGGCGTTCCGTTCCAAATAGCCCATGTTGGCGTGCATTCCCGCAGCCAGCCAATCGTCAAACCGGCGGCTGGATGCGGGCGGAAGTGCTGTTGTGAAACGGCAGTCGTCAAAGCCCAGTTCGCGTGCCCTTGTGCGAATGGTTTCCTTCATTTCTGGATGCGGTCGGGGATCGGGCCTCCGGATGCGGGAACTGAAGTTGTATCGGGTGCATCTGCCGGCGGAAGCTTTCGAACAGCCTGGAACTGATGGAGCACTTGCTGGGCGACTTCCGTCATCGATCGCATCTCCGTGTTCACCAGAACATCCGCCTTTCGGTAATGCGATTCCCGCTGTGACAGCAAGGTCCGGATTTTTTCATCCCGGTTGGCATCCATCAGTAGGGGACGGTGTAGATGACCGCCGACACGCTCCAGAATGGTCGATGGTGTCGCCCACAGGCAGATCACCAGACTGTGGCGTTTCAGACTTTCGAGGTTTTGCTCCTGAATCGGAAGTCCCCCTCCCGTCGCAATCACAACCCCTGACTTTTCCTCAAGCATTCCGCAAATCTGTCTCTCCCACTCACGGAATGTCGGTTCGCCATGCTGCTCAAAGATGGCGCTCACACTCTTGCCTGACAGCCCTTCGATTTCCTGGTCAGTATCGAGAAACTCAAATCCCAACAGTCCGGCCACCACGCGACCGACGGAAGATTTTCCTGTCCCCATGAAGCCAATCAGGGAGAGATTGCGGAACTGGCGTGGGGGAGTCATGAGGTAAGTTGTTAGACTTTTCGGAAATGGGGGGATGGGGTTGACTCATCCGCACTGGGCTTTGTGCCGCATGGCATGGTCGATCAACACAAGGGCGGCCATGGCTTCAACTATGGGGACAGCCCGGGGAAGCACACAGGGATCATGGCGTCCCCGGCCTTTGATCGTAGTATTTCGAAACTCAGCATCGACGGTGTCCTGCTCGTGCATGATGGTGGCAACGGGCTTGAATGCCACTCTGAAGGAGATGGTTTCCCCGTTGGAAATCCCCCCTTGAACACCTCCGGATCGGTTGCTGGTGGTATGAACCCTTCCATCCGTTGACCGGAAGGGATCGTTGTGTTCTGTTCCACGCAGTTTCACGCAATCGAATCCGCTCCCTATGTCAAATCCCTTGGATGCGGGCAAGCTGAGCATCGCCTTCGCCAAGTCTGCTTCCAGGCGGTCGAAGACAGGATCTCCCCAGCCAGCCGGAACTCCTCTGAGGATGCCGGTGACGATGCCTCCCACAGTGTCGCCTTCATTCCTGACTTCTTCGATCAACCGGATCATCTCCACGGCTTTCCGCGGATCCGGGCAGCGGACGATGTTGTCCTCGATATCTTTACTCGAAACGGTCTCTGGGTTGATGAGGCAGGTGATGTTTTGGACCTGTGAGACGCATGCGAGCACTTCAACGTGGTGGCGTTCGCGCAGGAGCTTTCTTGCAACAGCACCGGCTGCCACGCGCCCTATCGTTTCACGGGCGCTTGACCGGCCACCTCCGGCCCAGGCGCGGATGCCAAACTTGGCCTGATAGGTGAAATCAGCGTGTGAGGGACGGAATTTTGTGGCCATTTCTGAATAGGCTTCAGAACGGGCGTCCTCGTTGTTCACGAGCATGCAGATCGGAGTTCCGAGGGTTTTTCCCTCCGAAACTCCCGAGCAGATTCGGACAGTATCGGACTCCTTTCGAGGGGTGGTGATTTTGCTCTGGCCGGGGCGCCTTCGATCCAAGTCCGGCTGGATATCCGCTTCGGACAACAACAAACCTGGAGGGCAGCCGTCAATCACCACTCCAACCCCGCCACCGTGGGATTCTCCCCAGGTCGATATGCGGAACAGGTGCCCAAATGTGTTTGCCATGCCATCAGCTTGTAGGAAATGTTCCTTCGGGTCAAACCGCTCTTGGGATTGAGTTTGACCCGGGGCGGATCCAAGAGTATGCCAAGGAGGTTGTTGAACTCAGGACGAAAATCAGGCAGATCGGTTGGCAAAGTGGTCCCGGGCGAGGGGATTCATTCCACGACTTTTCACAAATTCGTGGGATGTGCAAACCCCATCAAGACGCTGCCCGGCTCCATGGTTGGCCGGGTAGTAGTCCTTCGGGATTTCTTGTTGGATCTGGTAGGCGTTAATGAATGTGCTTTCGCGGGTGGGAAACGGTCTCACCACCCCCCACTCCCGCCTACTGTGCTGACGGGAGGGAGTGGCATGGGCTGCCGTGTTTTTCTGAGTTGGCTGTGTGTGATGCTCTGCACGTGGGGGATGGCTGCAAATTCGGATCCAAAGTTGAGGTCTCCACGCCAGACCGCCCTGAATGAATGGCGCGATCTGACAGCGACGAATGGTCTTCCCCGCGCTTTTGTTAAGGGGAATGATGTGCGGATGCTCTTTGGTCATGGAGCGAATGCGGTTGAGTATCGTGGGGACTGGAGCAAACTGAGGGTTCCAACCCCTGATTTCAAGATTCTTTCGGCCCAGTTAAAGTTGGAAAGAGACTCCCACGACACGCCCGCGCTTCAGGAACACTGGCGGCAGGCGCGGGTCATCGGTGGCGTGGACCTTCAGCGGGTTTCCTCGGTCGTGATGGATGACCTTGTTCCAAGAACTTCCGGTCATGGGATGTATTATCAATCATTTCTGGCCGATGGCGTGCTATACCGGGATACGAACGGCGCCGTGCGATCCGCGGAGTTGGGTTCACTCCCGGCCGATCTCGCGATAGACCACCGCTATTCGATTCATGAAACTGTCAGCGCACTGGCTGAACGCTTCGAGAGTGAACTCACTCGAACTCATCCCGGGGAGGGCTTTTTCCTTCTCATGCTTCCCGAACCCGGAAAATACACCACTTGCCTCCTTCTGGATCTGGCAAAGCGCAGGTGTGTCTGGCTTTCCCCGGCTGGATTGTATGACCGCACCGAAATGGGCATGGATATGGCTGCCACACTCGACAGTCTGAGTGCCCTTGTAGTGGAGGGGCATGGTCTGGCGTTAATAAAAAATCCTTTCTCGTCTGCAGCCCGGCTGGTCGATTTTGGAGTGCAAACAGCCTGGCGGTTCCTACGGTGGCCCCGTCCAAAAGCCATCCGACCGGGATTGATCACCCCCGGGCAGGAGGGGATGAATCTGGCAGACTGGGAGCAGTGGCTGGACGGACACACTGGAACGAAGGTAGAGCAGGGGACTTTGGAATTGCTGATTGATGGTGACAGATACTTTCCCCGCTTGAAAGATGCGATCACTGCCGCAACCAACCATGTCTCGGTGGATATGTATATCTTTGATCGGGATGACGTGGGCGTAGACGTTGCCCGGCAGTTGAAGGAAAAGTCACGATCCATCCCGGTGAAGGTGGTTGTTGACCGTATGGGAACCTGGGCAGGAGGGGTGTCCCCGCCCGCGACCCCCCTGCCGGTGGATTTTGAATCCCCCTCCTCGATGCAGTCCTTTCTAAAAAGCCCCCCCGCTGTGGGGACCAGGTCGTTTTTGAATCCATGGTTCAGTTCGGACCACAACAAGATGGTGATCGTGGATGGTTGGAGGGCCTGGCTTGGGGGGATGAATCTGGGAAGGGAATACCGGTATGAGTGGCATGATCTCATGGTGGAGGTTCGGGGGCCGGTCGTATCTTCCCTTGAGGAGGATTTCCGCAGACTGTATGCCCACGAGGGGCTGTTTGGAGATCTGGCTTACGCCATCGCAGTGCTTGCTCCACTCGAGCATCACAACCCTGGGGTTGGCAATTGGGTGCCAGTGCGTCTTCTACCAACACGCACCGGTTGGAAGCCGATGAACACGGCGGTTCTGGCGGCGATCGGGATGGCCAGGGAACATATCTACGTAGAAAATCCCTACCTGTTCGACAAGCGGGTGACGGGGGAATTGGTTCGGGCACGTCGGCGAGGTGTGGACGTCCGGGTGATTCTGCCGAGGGTGAACGATTTCAAGGCTGGGGCACGGAGCAATCTGGTGACGGCGAACTACCTCATGGCCCACGGAGTTAGGGTGTTCTTCTATCCCGGGATGTCACACGTCAAGGCTCTACAGGTGGATGGATGGTCTTGTGTTGGGTCTGCCAACCTCAATCATCTGAGCCTCCGGCTTTGCCGCGAAAACAATATTGCTTCGTCCGACCCTGAATTTGCCCGGTCTGTCCGCCAAGATTTGTTCGAGCCGGACTTCGCAAAATCCTACGAACTCAAGGAGAACATTGGAGTCGATTGGGCTGATTTCCTGACGGATCTGGTGCTTGAGAGTTTTTGAAGTTCTCAAGGCGCCCGATTTCGAACAGGAGGTTATTCAGGTCACCACTACCCCAGCAGAGCGGTGCACGCTTGACGCAGTTTTTTGAAGTGGGCCCCGGATTTCGCCTCAATGTAGCAGCGAACCAGGGGTTCTGTTCCGCTAGCGCGAAAGGCAACCCATTCGTTGCCGGGCAGCAGATACTTGTAGCCGTCCGTTGTGATGAACTTCTCCACAGGGAACGAACCAATCTTCGCAAGGCCGGAGCCAAGCTTGGCTAACAGGGCATCCTTGGTTTCGGGCCGGATGGCAACATTGATCCGGTCTGTGAAGAACGGACCGGTCTGCTTCTCGAGCTCCTTGAGAATGCGTCCCAAAGGCTTTCCTTCCGTTGCCACCAGTTCAGCCATCAAAAGGCAGGCAAGTATGCCATCCTTCTCTGGGACATGCCCCTTGACGCTGAGGCCGCCGGACTCCTCGCCGCCCACAATGATCGGCTCACTTTCCATCAGGGCTCCGATGTATTTGAACCCGACGGGCGTTTCATGAACTTTCACCCCGAGAAGGTTGGCCACAGAGTCAACCTGATGGCTTGTTGGAACCGTGCGCACGACGGCCCCGGTCCATCCCCGGTTCTTCTTCAGGTGATATAGGGCCAGGGCTAGAATTTGGTTGGGGGTGAGCCATGTGCCGTCTTTATCCACAATGCCAAACCGATCGGCATCCCCGTCGAGGCCGAGACCCAGTTGTGCCTTGCCGGAGCGCACCAGAGCACTGACTGCCGCCATGCCTTCGGCGTTGGGTTCAGGATGATGACCACCGAAAAGCGGGTTCAGTTCGTTGTGAAACAGGGTAACCTTCGCACCGGCTTCTTCGAGAAGTGTGTCAAGGTAGCCGCGACCCGTGCCATACATCAGTTCCACGGCGATCTTCATCCTGCCTTTGCGGATGGCATCGAAATCGATGAGTTTTTTGATCTGTTTGAAATAGTCCGGCCTGGGGTCAAAGGTTTTGCATGTGTAGGTGCCGATGACCGCCGACTTGAACGACCAGTTTTCCTGTTGCAGTCGGGCTATGTTGGCCTCGACCTGACGGGTGACCTCCGGTTGGGATGGTGCACCATTGCTGGTGGAAAACTTGAGCCCCTGATATTCAGCCGGATTATGGCTTGCGGTCATATTGATGCCGCCAATGGCTTTTCGCTTCCGGATTGTGTGGGCAATCACGGGGGTTGGCGCATCGCGATCGGTAAGGAGGGGTTGAAATCCTACCGCTGCCAGGACCTCTGCCGCCGCCAGGGAGAACTCACGTCCCAAAAATCGCGTGTCATACCCCATGATCACAGTTTTTGATTTCGAGCTTGGGGCTTCTATGAGGTATTCCGCTATTCCCTGCGTTGCGAGACGGACGTTTTCGAAGGTGAAGTCGCGGGCGATCAACCCACGCCAACCTGAGGTTCCGAATTTTATGTTGGCCATGATGAAGTTAAGTCAACGGTGGTATCTTATGTGTGGGTTGGAAGGAGTTTTCTCTAGTCCAACTCCCCGGTAAGCCGGTCCGCCAGGTTTAGTTCTTCCAGTCAAAGGCCCTCTTCTTGAGGGCATAGATGTAACCTACGAAGAGAATGAGCATGAAGGAGAGCATGGCTCCGAGGATGGCGGGGCCATTGGTCCGGAGCATGTCCTTGTAAACAACAGCCCAAGGATACAGGAACACGACCTCAATATCGAAAAGAATGAACAGCATCGCCACAAGGTAGAATTTAACTGACAGCCGGGTGTTGCCGGCCCCGATGGGGAGCATGCCACACTCATAAGCCGTGTCCTTTATGGCCGGGCGGCGCCCCTTTTTCCCCACGATCACAGAGAATAGGAGCATCCCGAAGGAAAACCCCACCGCCAAAATCACGAGCATCAAGACTGGCAGATACTCTCTTATTTGAGTCGATTCCATAGTGCGAATGTAAAATGCATACAGGGTTTGGCAAGGCGCAAAATCCTGACTGGCACGGTGCGTATCGTGGTTCGGGTGCCTAGCGCCGATTAAACCGCTCGATCAGCCGATTGTGAATTCCCCCGAATCCGCCATTGCTGAACACCACCACGACATCCCCGCCCTGGGCTTCGAGCCCCATGTGGTTTACAATGGCGTCCACATCAGGCAGGTAGGCTGCCGATTTTCCGGAAGCTCTCAACTCGATCATGAGCCGCTCCGGGTCGAGGCGCTCCTCCGGTTTCAGCATTTCCAGACGGGCGATCTGGGCAAGCACCACAGCATCCGCCTCGGCAAATGCCCTCACCAACTCCGATTGAAAGACATTACGTCGGGTGGTGTTGGTTCGAGGCTCAAAGATGGCGTGGATTTTTTGGTTGGGATATTTGATTCGCAGAGCACTGAGGGTCTCCCTGATGGCGGTCGGATGGTGTCCAAAATCGTCCACCACGATGATACCACCGGCAATGCCCCTGATCTCCATGCGTCGTTTGATTCCCTTGAAGGTTTCGAAGGCCGACTGGATCTGCTGATTCTTAAGGCCGCAGTGCTTGGCGCAGGCCACAACTGCCAGAGCGTTGCGAACGTTGAGTTCGCCCACGAAATTGGTGTGGAACTTGAAGCTCGGAATCTCAAACTCTGTTGCGGTGGGGCCGTAGCGGATGTTGAACGCTTGAACGGAGTTGCCATCGCTCAAGCCGAAACGCTTGACCGGGCAGTGAGTCACGCGGCCGATTTCCGTCAGGTTCCGGTCATCCCCGTTCAGGAGCAGAAGGCCATTGCGGGGAACGAGCCGGATGAAGTGTTTGAAACTGGTTTGAATCGCTTCGAGATTTGGAAAGATGTCGGCGTGGTCATATTCCAGATTGTTGAGGATGGCGACCTCAGGCAGGTAGTGGATAAATTTGCTGCGCTTGTCGAAGAAGGCGGTGTCATATTCATCCCCCTCAATGATGAACCATTCGCTATCTGTGAATCTAGCCCCCTGGCCGAGGTTGTTGGGAATGCCCCCAATCAGATAGCTCGGATTCAAACCGTTATGCTCAAAAACCCAGGTAAGCAGCGATGTGGTGGTCGTTTTGCCATGTGTGCCAGCCACAACGAGCGAACGTTTGCCCCGGATGAAAAACTCTCTCAGAAGCTCGGGAAGCGAACAATAACGCATCTTGTGGTCGAGCACATACTCCGCCTCGGGATTGCCTCTTGAGATGGCATTTCCGATGACAACCAGATCCGGCTTGTAGGCAACATTTTGCTCCGCATACCCCGAGATGACCTCGATCTGCCTGCTGGACAGAAAAGTGGACATGGGTGGATAGACATTCTGGTCGGAGCCTGTGACCTTCACACCCTTCTCCTTCATGGCCGCGGCGACCGAGGCCATGGCCGTTCCGCAGATGCCGACAAAATGAACTGATTGAATCCGTGAAAACATTGGGTGCATGATAATACGGGGGCTGCATCTGAAAAGCGAAAACGTCCTCGGAAGGAGGGTTCGTTCCGAAGCGGAAACTGTCTGATGATCTACCCCAAAGATTCAGCCTTAGAGGGGATGGAGGTGCTCAGATCCTGAGGAAATATTTTTGCCGGTACATCCAGTAAAGCAGAAGCCAGATCAACAGCAGTGTGGGCGCCCCGGTGAGGATGGGGGAGTATGCTTCCCCCAGCACGTTGAAGACACGTGAACTAAAATGACCAATCAGGGTTCCCTTGATGAAGCCCCCGAAGAGATGTTCGGAACAGTATGCGAGGATGGAGTTCATGCCGATGACAATCAGAGGGAATGCCCAGGCGCGAAATTTCAGAACATCCACAATTCCGTAGAAAGAAGCGAGCAGCAGCAGACACCACCCGCCGCTGAACAGCACCCAGGCCGGAGTCCAGATGCGTTTCACCACCGGGCAGATGCCGAGCCATCCGATGAGGATGGCAACTCCCAAGCTGATTGCCCCTGCGATGGCAAACCATTTTACTTTGCGGGAGCCGGTCCAGTCCCGCCGGAGGATGCCTCCCGCGATGAGCCCTAGAACCATCGTGGCGAGTGTCGGGATGAAGCTGAGCGTTGCGTATCCCCCACCGTTGAATTTGAACACGTCGCGCCGGGGAAACAAGTTGAGGAACCAGGTATCAAAACTCCAGGCGAGGTTGCTGTTTTTGCTCCAATGGGCTGCAAAGCCGGACAAGACCTGAGCTCCGTCGTTTGTTACCCCCACCTTTGCGTAGTCCCACCCCGGGCCGGGCAGCGGGTAAAGCGCAAATGCGGTCCAATAGCCTGCCAGAAGAACCCCGAAGGCGATCCACTGATCGCGAACCGGTCTGAATCCCAGCATGAACAAGAACACATAACCCAAACCGATTTGCGAGAGAGTGTCTTCAAAGGTCCACGTGGATCGCAGGAAGACACCCAGCAGGATCAGTGTAAGCGCACGGTAAATGGCGTGGAGGAAGATCTGTCCCCTCGACTGCGAGCGACCCAGCCGGTTGGCGATCGAAAAGGGTAGTGCCACACCGACAAGAAAAGAAAATGAGGGCTGGATGAGATCATGCAGGGCGCATCCGATCCAAGCCACGTGAGACTGCTGGTCGCCAAGAAATTCCCAGAATTTGCTCCCGGGCAGCGCATCCGACACACGGGAAAATTGCAGAACCTCGGCCAGCATCAGGAACATGACAAATCCACGGTAGGCATCCAGGGAACTGAGGCGCTCCGGAGTGATGGTGGGTGTCTGCCCGGAGATGGTGCCCGGGGCCGTTGAGATGGTCTTCATTGTTTCGGATAAAAAGCTAACCCGTTCAGTGGCTGATTCAAAGCAGGAAACCATCCTGGCGCAATTGGTCCTGTTTTTTTCGGGGCTTGAGATCCGTTTGTCGCCTATTGTTGGTTTCATGGCCACATCACCCGGGGGCTTGCTTTCCGGAGGGGGGCAGGGCAAGGTTGATTCGTGGTCCGCCGTTCGGACCCGCAATATGAGCCTGACATTTACGCCCGGACATTTCAGCAGTCGAGCTGAGTTCTATCACCAGCTTGCACAACTCACGTCTGCGGGTTTGGGTGTGGTGTCGGCTCTGGAGCGTCTTCAGAAGCATCCCCCCGCCAGATCCTATCGCAAGCCAATTGGTTTGCTTCTGGGGCACGTCAACGCGGGAAACACCATCGGGGAATCCCTACGGCTGCAGCAGTGGTTGCCGGAATTCGATGTGGCACTCATCGATGCGGGCGAGCGCAGCGGCCGGATGGATGCAAGTTTTCTGATGCTGGCCCACTATTACACGGAGCGCTGCCGGATGGCCCGGCAATTCATATCGGACCTCATGTATCCGATCGTTCTCCTCCATTTCGCAATTTTCGTGTTTCCGTTCGCCCAGTTTTTCCTGACCGGGAACACGGTGGACTACGCATGGCAGACCATCGGGCTTTTGGTGCCAGCATACCTGGTGGTCGGGGTATTGATTTATCTGGGCCAGAGTCGGCACGCCGCCGCATGGAGGCACTTCGTGGAGAGGTTGCTTCATCCGGTGCCGGTTTTGGGTGCTGCCCGCCGTTATCTGGCATTGGGCAGGTTGGCCGGAGCGCTCGAGGCCCTGATCAGTGCGGGTGTGAACATCTTCGAGTCCTGGGAACTGGCAGCTCTGGCCAGTGGGTCACCTTCCATAAATCGTGAGGTTCGGTCCTGGCGATCCGCGTTGCAAAAGGGCACCACCCCGTCTGAGCTCGTAAATGGGACACGGCTGTTTCCCGACCTGTTTTCAAGCCAATACATGGCTGGCGAGGTGAGTGGCAAACTGGATGACTGCCTCAAACGGTTGAGCCGCTACTATCAGGAGGAAGGGTTGCGGAAAATGCATGCATTCGCCCAGTGGACACCCCGGCTTGTGTATGCCATTGTGGCGATCATGATCGGCATCCGGATTGTCGGATTTTGGTCGGGCTACTTTCGAACGTTGGGCAACGTCCTCGATAACACCTGATTTACCATGACATTAAATGAAATTTTGAACGACGAGGAGCTGCGCCTTCGGGAATTTCCCGTGGCGAGAGACTCAATTTTCCTGGCGCATGCGGGGGATTGCCCCCTGCCAACCTGCGTGGCGGAAGCCATATCCGGTTATGCCCGCCAATGCACATTGGGGGATCAGGAGGACCCGGTGTTTCCTGGACTGTTGGATGAGACGCGGGGGACTGCCGCACGTCTGCTGGGATGTGAGGCTGACGAAGTGGCTCTTGTGGGACCCACATCACTGTCGCTGAGTTTGTTGGCCGCAGGTCTGAACCTGCGCCGCAACGACAACATCCTGATCTACTTTGACGATTACCCCTCCAATGTTTATCCGTGGCTTGCCCTGGCCCAGCGCGGCATTGAGGTTCGCCTGATGAACACGCGCGGTCTAGGTATTATTCGACCACGCGATGTGATGGGACAGGTGGATGAAAACACCCGCCTTGTGGCTCTTGCGAGTTGTCATTTCATCAGCGGCTACCGCTTGGATCTGGCGGCCATCGGGTCCTATCTCCGCTCCAGGAAAATATTGTTTTGCGTTGATGGCATACAGACGCTCGGGGCCTTCCCCACCACGGTTGAACATGTGGACATGCTCGCAGCTGATGCCCATAAGTGGTTGCTTGGCCCCTGCGGGGCAGGGGTGCTTTATGTGCGCCGGGATCTTCAGGATCGGATTACTCCCCCCATTTACGGATGGCACAATATACGTTGCCCTGATTATGTGGCGCAGGAGCGGATAGAGTATCGCCCAGGGGCGAAAAAGTTCGAAGCGGGCAGTCAAAATCTGCTGGGACTGGTTGGCTTGCGCCGATCGATGGAGCTGCTGCTGGAACTTGGTATCGACAATATTGCGAAGGAACTATTGCGGAAACGTGCGTTGCTGGCAGGGGGCTTGCAGGCTCTGGGCTACACAGTTCTTGCCGGAGATACTCCGCTGGAGAATTCCAGCGCCATTGTATCCTGCCATCGGGAGGGAACCGACATGCCGGCCCTGCATGGACGGCTGACCACAGCAAAAATCATCACATCACTCCGGCGTGACAGGTCAGGTCAGCACTACATCCGGTTTTCACCACACTTCTACAACACGGATGCCGAACTCGCCCGGGTTCTGGAATTCATCAAACAACAGCCATGAGACCTTTGGACTTGCAAGTGATAGGGAAGGAAATCGCCATCAAGTGGGCGGACCAGACCGAGAGCTTTATCCCTCTGGAGACCCTGCGGCGGCGCTGCCCGTGTGCGGGCTGTCAGGGGGAACGGGATGTGATGGGACAGTTGCACAAAGGGCCGGAGCAAACCCTTACACTGTCATCCTTTGTTTTGGTGCGCATTGACTGGGTCGGTTCCTATGCAGTCCAGCCCATTTGGAAGGACGGTCACGCCACCGGTCTCTATCCCTTCGAGTATCTGCACGCGCTCGCCAAGTCTCTCGAGGAATGAAAGGATTTCCGCCCTGAGGCTTTTGGCCGTTACGGCAAACGGCCTCAGGGTAGGTCCAACCAATCAGTGAGCGGGAACCGGAGCGAATTTGGGGTCCTCCTCACCCGCAGCGCTCGGGGTTTTCGCTTTTTTCCATTCCTTGGGTTTACCGGAATCCCATGATGACCAATCCTCCTCCACTCCGTCCTTCAACGGCGGGGCGCTTTTCAGGAACTTTGTTTCTGTGGGCTGAAAATCTGTCTCCTCGATGATGGTCGGGGTAATGAAAATAATCAGGTTGGATTTTTGGCGACTCTTGGAGTCTGTGCGGAAGGCGCGGCCAAGGCCTGGGATGTCACCAAGAAGCGGAACTTTGGTATTGTTCTGTCGAATGTCGTCTTGAACCAAGCCTCCGAGCACCAGAGTGTTTCCGCTGGGGATCATGACATGTGTCTCGATCTTTCGAATGTCATAGGTGTCTGCCTGACTGAGGAGGTCATTCACCTTCTTGGAGACGGTTTCGAAAACTCGTGAGACTTCCGGCACAACCCGCAGATTGACCTGATTATTCGCGGCAATACGCGGCGTTACACTCAGGATGACTCCCAGATTTGTGTAGGTGACTTCAGACCCGCCGGGGGATCCCTGCGTGCCAGCGGTATTCTTGAAGATTGGTGAGGCACGGGTGACCGAGATGGAAGCCGTTTCGTTATCCAGAGTGACTGCGCGTGGAGTCGAAAGAACCTTCGCCTCAGCATTCTTGTTCAGGAAGGACAGTGCTGCATTGACCCCGTCAGCATTCAGGAAGGCGGTTGAGGGATTGAACCCTTTGGAAGTGTCGAACAGCATTTTGGGAAGACCGGATCCTGCCAGGATACCGTCAGTGCCGCTGCTTGCACTTGAAGATTTACTGGCGTTGTTTCCAAACGAGAGGTTTTGCTCATTCAGCGTGCCTGACCAGTCGATGCCCTTCTTTGTGCTCGGATTCATCGATGTTTCAATGAGCCGTGCCTCGATGAGAACCTGTTTGGTAGCGGTGTCCAAACGGTGGATGAGTTCATCCACGGAGAGAAGTTCCTGTTCGGTAGCCAGCACAACCAACTGGCTTGTCCGTATGTCAGCCACCACTTTGCTGCGCTTGTCCTGAAACAGTGTCTGGAGACTTTGCAGGACGTTGGTGGGGCTTGCGTATTCCAGTTGAATTATTTTGGATTTAAGGGGCGGCAAGGCAGTGGGATCCTTCGTGGTGATGCGGGCGATCTTGTTGTTGGGATCCTCGACGATCTGGAGACCGTATGCTGCAAGCAGGGATTGAAGAGCCTGCTGGGCTGTCACGTTGTTCCAGCGAAGGGTCACACTGGGTTGGGGCATCGGCTTGCCATCCGGACCGGGTTGTCCGAACTGGACTTTGGGGTCGAGGATGAAGTTCAGTGAAGCCTGCCGGGTCAGGTTCCGGATCGCATCTGTCAGCGGAATTTCATCCATCAGGATGAGGGGAATGATCGTCCCCGGGGCAAATTGGGCCTCTTCAGCCGCGAGCGTTGCCGAAGCTGTGGAGTTTGTGTCCCCTGCCTGAGTTTGGGCATCGGAAAACACCAGCCATGTGGCAGCGAGTAGGTATAGTTTGCTCTTCATAATCATGTTGGCTTTGATACGGACCACTCTAGTGGGTGGAGGCAATCACACTTTCAACAGCAATCGCGATGCCAAGTTCTTTCATGGGGGGATTGGGCGTTCGAATGCCGAGAAACAGGACAGGTATTGGCCTGAAAGTGACAACTGGAGCCAGATTTGGATGGGGCGAAACGAGGCGCTTGGGAGAGATCATGGTATTGGTCACCAGTCGGGTGGGCAGGCTCAACACTAGAGGCCGGGCCTCAGTTTGAGTTCACGCTGTTCCGAGCCTATTGTGACCACAACCGAAGACTCGCGGATCTCGATGCACTTGATGCTGATTTTGCGCCCATCCGCCAGACGGACGCTACTCTGCTCGCCCACCTCGAAGGTGCTGCCGTTGATCATGGCTGTGGCTTTGGGGGGACTTGAAATGCCATTCAAAACGAGAAGCACCGGGGCCTGTGCAGGAGTTGATTTCACCTGTTCCGTCACCTGACGTGAATCTGGAAAGAACGGATTGCGCCCTTCCTTCGGCGACTTCGGAGCAGTAAACACCGATTTGGGTATCTCCACCGGTGCAACCAACGCAGGCGGGGTGTTGGTGGATGGGGCAGGGGGTTTGGTCCGTGCAGGGGTCTGGGCTAAGGCGGCAAGGCTGAAGCCCAAAGATCCCACCAGCAGAAGCACGTATCTTGGTCGCATCAATTTCATCGTTGGGTTCCTCAGGATCCGGACGGTTTTACCAGTGTGAGGATGTCCATCTTGAAGTTCAGTTTCTCGCCCTCGCTGCTGGTTCCAGCATCATGCTCGAGGGTGAGGTTCAGAATTCGCATGTGTGGGAATTGGTTTTCAAAGTCGGCGACAAACCGTCCGAATTCCAAAAACTCCGCACTACCGCCCACAGAGATCGATGCCTGCTTGTATGGGAAGTTCAGCATCTGGTTATAGTCCTTCGGACCGTCGATCTGGGAAAAGTGGGGGATGTCCAGCTTGTAAGGCAGCTTGAACTGTCTCAGCGTGTTGATCGTCCAGGAGTAGAGATCACCCGAGGCCATGCCCTCCTCCAATTTGCCGAGTTTTTGGGAGGTTTCGGTGAGTCGACTCTCCACTACATCCGCCTTTTGTATCTCGAATCCCATCGCCTCGAGCTTCTTCGAGGCTTCGGCCTTCTTGACCGCAATTTCACTCAGAGTGTTTTGCTGGGTGCTGATCAGACTGAGCCATACCGCAGCCAGTGCGGCGGCAGTGATTAGGCCCACGAGAAGCAGTTGCTGTTTCTTCTGTTTTGTCAGTCCTTTCATCGGGTAACCTCCGGCAAACGGCATTCGAGGGTGAACAGGACAGAAGGTTTTGAATCTCTGACCGATGGGGGGGAAAGGCTGGTCAGGCGAACGTCGTTGGTTTTGCCCAACATCACTATGAAATAAGGGTTTTCACTTATTGCTCGTCTGAAGGTCGGGATCTGGTCTCCCGGGCTGGTGGCGGTGTCTTTTGCGTCCAGAGTGATCACGATCCGTTCGGTGATCGTTGCCGGTTTTCCGGGCACAATGTGGTTGTTTGCGTTCGTCTTGGGTTTGATCTCGTCGTTTAGAATGTATGTCTGATCCGTTTTGAGTCGTATTAGCTGGATCGCATCCACTGTGGAATGTTGGATCGCATTGAGCATGTTCCCGTAGAGCAATCGGTTCGTTGAAAGTCTCTGGAGTGACTCAAGCCGGAGGTTTGCATCCCGGAGCCGCTTTTGGGCCTCAAGCACCTGCCCATAGGAGTTGGTTTGATTGTGCAATCGGGCCTCCAATCGGCTGAGTTCTCCGCGAGCTATCATTGCCTTGAGTTGCAGGGAACTGCTCCATGCCAGTAAGAGGAGAACCAGCATCACTCCAAGCCAGATGGTTCGCTTCACGGGGTCCCGTCGGCGGAGATCCTCCAATGCCTGGGTTTCAGCCAATAGATTTAGTTGAATAGGCATAAGTCAAAGCAGGGCTGCGGCGGCTCCGATCGCGACAGTCAGTTGTGTGGAGACATTCTCAATATCACCGACCTGCTCCGGGGGCAGGGCGAATTGCAGTGAAACCAGGGGGTTCCAGGGTTTACATTCCACCATCAGTTCGGCCTGCAACATCTGGACTATGACATCCGAGCGGGATGTTGCTCCCGAGATGTAGACCTTGGTGATGGCCTTATCCTGCTGATGTTCGAAGAAATCTATGGATGCGCGCAATTCCCGTCCAAGTGGGAGGACCAACCCTTCCAGATTCGTCTGCACATCTGTTGGCATTCCGACCTTGATTCCCTCGGCTTCAGCGTAGCTGACCCCCAGGGATTCGGAGAGGCCCAAGGTCAGTTTGTCCCCGCCAATTCCGACGACACGACTGAGGGCCAGTTCGCCCTCCTGCAGGATGCAGATGCTGGTGCTCTTGAAACCAATGTCGACAAGAGCAACGACCTCAGTTGTGAATGTTGCGGGAAGACTGAGCTCGAAAGCATTGACCGGCCCAAGCAGGCCGGGGGCTATCGCTTCAGGGATCAATCCGGCTGCCTTGATTGAGGCATAGACGTCATCCACCGTCTGTTTTTTCGCCCCGGCTACTAGGACGCGATCCTTAACCGGCATACCTGGTTTGGGCTTTTCTGCGGGTTTGGCGCCCGGTCGTTGCGGAATCACACAGCAGTCAAAGACGTGTCCGGGGAGTTCCTGTTGAAGATAGTTTTTTGGGTTGTTTTTGACGATCTGCCTCATGTCGCTGACCGGCACCTGCGGCAACTCCGCGTGCCGCACCACTGAATCCGCGAGGCTGAGGGACAAAATGACGTATTTGGTCTTTGTGTTCAGCGCTTGCCAGACACTTTTGAGATGATCCGCCAGAAGCTCCACCGAGAGGCTTTTCTCGTAAATAGGCGCATCCATGATTGCGTAGCCCAACAGCACATACCCCTCAGGTTTGCGCTGCAGACAAACCGCTTTCGTGGTTCGCGCACCCAAATCGATCGAAATCAACTGGTCTCTCTTCGTCGAGCGACTTATGAATGGCAAGGCCATGTTATTCTGCTTGGTTCAAGACGGCTTGTTCGCCGCGTGCAAACGTAGGTTCAGTTTTGAAAAAGATAGCATGTTATTTTGCTTGGTTCAAGACGGCTTGTTCGCCGTTTTGCGACCAAGCACAATGGTTGAAAGCAGGGTCCGGGCCAAAATTCATTCGTTGCCCGATTTCCTGTAAAAAAAGCCCCGGTTTTTCTCTCCTGAAGGGGTGGAGAAGGGCCGATTGATTGTCGGATTTTTTATTATACCGGTGAGGGAGAGGCGGCGAGGTCAATCCCCAGGCTCCGGGTGTCTCAAGGCTGGGCAACTGTTGGCATGGAAGGTTGACACTCCGAGCCGGAGCATCCTACTGCAACCGTTTGGCGCCCAGCTGCAACTCGTCAACGAAGGCCTGCAACAGGACTGAGATTTTCCCCCGCCACATGGCTCCCACACTGACTGAACCAAACTCCTTTTCGGGTAGGGGAATGGCACGAACACTTTTGCTCAGGGATGCTCCGGGAACCAGAACGGTCAGTCCGATGCCGAGCCCGCTTGCCACGTAGGTTTGCACAAGGTCGATGGAACTGGTTTCGATGCTCGGAAACCAATCCACCCCGAGCCGCACCAACCCCCTTTGGAACTGTCTGCAGATGGCTTCGACCTCGGGGAGGCAGATCAGGGGGGTCAGGATGCGTCCCTGGCTCCAGAGGCTCTTCAAGTCCTTGATCGGGCTTTCGACTTCCACCAGCAACGCAATTGGGAGTTTTATCATTGGCAGGGAGTGTATGCCTGCGGGGGATTTCTCTTCGATGAGGGTCACCGCCAGATCAATCTCCTCCTTGAGGAGGAGTTGTTCCAGTTCCGCCTGATACCCCTCCCGGAGAGTCATCTTCAAGTTCGGAAATTTTGCCCTAACCCGCTTAAACAGCTCGGGCAGATGATCCCGCAACACGACTGTTGATGCTCCTATCCGGATCTGTCGTGCCTTCCCGCGCTGGAGTTCGGCGCTGATACCATCCAAATTGGAGAAGAAGGGACATATGTAATTATAGAGCTTCTCACCGGAAGGTGTCAGTGTGAAAGGACGTCTTTGGAACAGCACCACTCCCAGGTATTCCTCCAACTGCGCGACCTGACCGCTGACCGCCGGTTGCTGAATTCCATACGGGATATTCCTCACCGCCTCGGTGATGCCTCCGTGCCGTGCGACATAGTAGAACAGTTCCAGATGATGTATGTTCATGAGTTGGTAAAATGGGATGCTCCTGACCCATTATCCTGATAGAATCCCAGATGGCAACATCTGAGAATTGCTTTTCAGAGGACCGGGCAGGGCCGATTCATTTGGAATTGGGCGTGGTGCTTGAGAACCTGCCTTTGGGGCGGCTCAAACCCAACCCCCGACCAGCGCACGCACACAACGGCCCCGATCCCGGCATCATCCCGCTCCTGCCGGGCCAGGCCTGAAATGTGATAGCCGGTTTCCTCCGAATCCTCCCCCTTCGGTTTGTTCGGTTTCTGGGAATAGCGTTTGATGGCAATGATCTTCCAGCATCCGATGATGCCGCTCTCTTCCGAGGTTATCGCCACCCGGGCAATGTGCCTGCAGTCAATTGGACTGTGCCCCTTCTTCCAGATGCCCTGAGAGGGGGGGGAAACCCTGCTGGTTGAGCTGGTGTTCGTCCCTGGTGAGGATCCCGTCCTGGCTCTTCTTCAGGTCAAAGATTGTTCGGTCAAATCCCATACCCCCCTTCCCAGATGAATCAGCCCCGGGCAATCTCAGTGTGACGGCGGGAGTGCTTTGGGTGTTAGATTCGAGATGAAACCAACGATGTTCAAGTGAAGATTCTGCGGCACTATCGCCTACAATTTCCTGCTTCGATAAAATTGCTTTGTCCCGGCTGGTGTTAGAGGTGGAAGGATCCGGAACGAGTTTGTCATCGGATCCGTCGCAACCAAAGGACTCCAGACGACTGGGGATACGTCGATGTTTTGGGCGGACTGCACATCGAAACTGATTTGCGGCTGGCCATAGAGCACCAATTGAACGTCCGTGCCGTTGATCAGGTTGATGTCCAGGATGGCCGGGTCTGCCACAAACTCCCGGACGCGGTAGGCGGTATTGGGTTTCGGAGTTGGGGCGAACGCCTGGAACGTATTTGTCAGCGGCACACGCGCAACAAATTCCCACGCACCGGCCTTTGCCGAAGTGTCCCGCTTCTCGATCCAGTAGCTGTTCCATGTTTTGCCGTAGAGCGTCAGGGTGGGGGATGCGATCAAAGCCGGTGGCAAGACCGGGTTGCCGGATTGAATGTTGATTGCCACGTTGGCCAGGAGCCAAGCTTCGTCGTTTAGGAGAATAACTCCGCCATTAACGGCATCGAGCCGCCCCTGACCGTTTTGCATCACAAAGCCGGAGAGATGGCTCAAATCCACGACGCTGTTGTTTCCGTCTGCAATGACCTCAGCGTAGCCATCAGTGATGCTGGTGACATTGCCAAGCTCCAGTCGGCCGCCACTGGTGGCCCTGATGTGAAGCCACGCAGCTGAAGACGATGTCAGGTTGGTCAAGCCCGTGAGCATCACCCGGCTGCCTGCACCATCGGCCTGCCACGTGGTGTCGATGCGCGATGCTGCCTGTCCAACGGCAGGGACATCCACCACAGCGCCTGAGGTTGCATATAAGCGGGTCGTGGAATCCAGATTGGTCAAGCCTGTGAGGCTGGCAGAGCCGCCCGACTGGCTGAATTGATTCAACCGGAAAAACTGTGCTATGGGTATGCTGCCTCCGGCACGGCGGTCGACCTGAACGGCACGCCCGTCGGCCAATTTCTGGACGAGGACTGCACCGTTGTTGTCGGCGAGCAGACTCATGAGGCCATTGGTGGGTTGATAAGTTTGGAGGGCAGACAAGTCCACGGCGCTGTTGTCGCCGTCCGCATAAGCCTCCACATTTCCGTCAGTGATGCTTGTGAGGTTGCTCAGTATCAGCTGTCCGCCGCTGAAGGCCCTGAGGTGAACCCATTCCCAGGTTAAGGCCGTGAGATTGGTCAAGCCAGACAACACCAGCCGACTGCCTGCGCCCTCGGCCAGCCACATGGTGCGACCACTGGACGTTGCCTGGCTAATCCCGGGGACCTCTACTACTGCTCCTGCGGTTGCAATCAAACGGCTGGTGCTGTCCAGATTTGTCAGGCCACTCAGGCTGGCAGAGCCGCCGGTCTGAGTGAATCCGTTCAGACGGAAGAACTGAGCCACCGGAATATTACCTCCAGCCCGGCGATCGACCTGCACGGCAAGACCGTCCGACAACTTTGGCACCAGAACGGCACCGTAGTTGTAGGCGAGGAGACTCATATAACCGTTGGTGGGTTGATAAGTATGGAGGGACGACAGATCGACGATGCTGTTGTCGCCATCGGCATAAACCTCGACATAACCATCAGTGATGCTCACCAGATTACTCATGACCAGTTGGCCCCCGCTGAAGGCCCTGAGGTGTAACCAATCCGAATTGAAGCCAGTCAGATTGGTTAAACCGTTCAGCACCAGACGGCTGCCGGATCCTTCCGCCTGCCAAATCGTTGGCGCACTGCACACAGCCTGACCGACTTCTGGGACATCCACCACGGCACCAGCGATTGCAAACAGTCGTGCGGTGCTGTCCAGATTTGTCAGGCTGCTCAGGCTGGCAGAGCCACCGGACTGGGTAAACCCGTTCAGGCGGAAGAACTGAGCGACCGGAATGCTACCTCCAGCCCGGCGATCGACCTGCACGGAGCGACCATCCGACAACTTTGGCACCAGAACGGCACC